>JBNKRV010000314.1:0-38070 GCA_050296935.1 Marinilabiliaceae bacterium
CTGCTCCAACCATAAAGCTTCTTGCTTTTTTAAAAATAATATGTGCTTTATTTGGCATGGTTCAAGTAAACTTAACTCAAGTATACTTAGTGTAATAATTCCTCGATCAATATAATGGGGCACAAGTC
The DNA here is from genome assembly GCA_050296935.1 of Marinilabiliaceae bacterium. Taxonomy (GTDB): domain Bacteria; phylum Bacteroidota; class Bacteroidia; order Bacteroidales; family Marinilabiliaceae; genus Saccharicrinis. The sequence continues at coordinate 129 of JBNKRV010000314.1, forward strand.
CTCTTACAGCCAGCTTACCTTTTTTATATCCAATTCCATATGAAGTATAACTCAGCATAATCAACAAGTAGTTTGAGTCGTAAGTACCATGGTAAACATTAAATAATTTCGAATTATAGATGTAGTAAATACGAAAATAATCGAATTTGATTCGAATTTAGTACCAAGATAGTACGTACTATAAATATACTGAGTTGGAATATCACACGCATCCCGAAATAGTTATATTAAACTTGGATTATGCATTAGAAACATTTATTAACGAAGTCCTAATGTACAATTCAGGTTGAAGAAAAACCATTCCTCGTCTTTGTACAAATTAGTTAACGTTAAAAAAAGAGGTTTCTCAACCTTGAAAAACCTCTTTTTTTTATTAACCTTCTATAGAGTTACATACCTGATTTCTATAGTTTTTGAAGTGACGTTTTATGAGAACGTGGTTTTCTTGCATGATGAAGTTCTTCATGCTTCGCTTTTTTCTCTGCTCTCTTTTCTTTTAAACTTCTGATCGAATCTTTCTTCTTTTTCCCAGTTAGCAACTTTCTTTCGTGTGACATAGCAAAATATTTAAAAGTTCTGAATATGAAATAAATATGTTAAAGAGTATAAATTATAATCCATCTTTAAATTTACTTAAGAAGAGTCCTTTTGTCAAGATGAAATTTAATAAATTCATTAAGTTACTCCTTTCTGTATCAATAATTTATTGTTTTATTGCTGCATACAAATATTGATAAATAGCATACAGGTAATATAGATTTTCTCTTAACCAGGCAAATAAATAAGGTTAAGGATTCAAACTCGTATTAATTTTAGTGATCGTCTATAAAGTCAAGCTACTGCGTTGTTATGCAAAATCCAGATCCTCATATACCCTGGTATACTGCGGGCTGAAGTTTTCACACGCCTTGTATTTAAACTTTGTATGGACACTACTTGAGTTTTAGTGCAAGTACTAGATCCCCCCCCTTTTATTAATCAATTGAATAATTCATATCCTCCTGAATTCCTTAATTCTATATAAAAGTTTCATGCTCTGATTTAAGTGTAGAAAATTGACAAAACATGGCATGAATTTCTACCGTTTAATAATACCAATTGAAATTCAAAATGCTACTTCCAGCCCACTTCGTTCCTGATGTAGCTTGAATTTAGTTGGCATTATACCGGCGCATATATAGTTTTAATTGGTATAACTGGATTTTATATTCAAATAATCTTAACTTTTAAAAAACAGTACACAAAACGTAAATGTTAATATCCTAACATAAAGAATATGAACTATTGGTCATACTCAATGGAACAATTTAAACGGTTTATTCTGATGGTTGGAGAAGTATCCTTATTTACCGGCCGTTTTTTTAAGGAAGTAGTTAATCCTCCAATGGAGTTTCAGGAGTTCCTGAAACAATGTTATATGGTTGGTTACAAGTCATTTCCTTTAGTTGCAATTACAAGTTTGATCATGGGAATGGTACTTACCTTGCAAACCAGACCTACGTTAGTGGATTTTGGTGCCGTTTCGCTTATGCCAAGTATGGTGGGTATTTCAATCGTAAGAGAAATAGGCCCTGTTATTACAGCATTGATTTGCGCCGGAAAGGTGGGTTCAGGAATTGGTGCTGAATTAGGATCGATGCGTGTTACTGAGCAGATTGATGCCATGGAAGTATCCGGAACTAATCCTTTTAAATTTTTGGTTGTGACCCGAATTTTAGCTACAACAATAACATTACCTATTCTTGTAATACTTGGAGATACGGTTGGACTGTTAGGATCTTATCTGGTCGAAAATATAAAAGGTTCAGTTTCCTTTACCCTATTTTTTGATTTTGTATTTGACTATCTATCCTATGGCGATCTTATACCGTCCATTATTAAATCTTTCTTTTTTGGTTTTGCCATTGGATTAATAGGCTGTTACAAAGGTTTTTATGCAAATAAAGGAACTGCCGGAGTAGGATTAGCCGCTAATTCGGCTGTTGTAATTACTTCGATGTTGTTATTTTTTATTGATTTTTTAGCTGTTTTGGTGGCTGACATTTTTTATGAGTTGTAATATATTAATTATACATGCATGTTTTCAGGAACTGAACATATGGTCAACAACAAACAAAAAATAATTGAAGTAATTCAGTTGTATAAGGAGCTTGCAGGAAAAATGGTACTGAATGGTTTTGATCTGGATTTGTATAACGGGGAGTGTTTGGTTGTAATTGGAAAGTCCGGCGCAGGTAAAACGGTAATGATTCGATGCCTGGTAGGTTTAATGACCGGAGAATCAGAAAAGATCAGCATTTTAGGTAAAAGCATTCCAGAATTGAATCAAAAAGAATTGGATCAATTACGGTTGCATATCGGCTTTTTATTTCAGGGAAGTGCATTATATGATTCAATGTCGGTTCGTGAAAACCTGGAATTCCCCTTAAGAAGACAACGGAAAAAATTCTCTAAAAAGGGTTCCAAAGAACATTTAATCAGAGAGGTACTCGCCAGTGTTGGGCTAGAACATGCCATTGATCTGATGCCGGCAGAACTTTCCGGTGGAATGAAACGAAGAATAGCTTTAGCCAGAACATTGATTTTAAGACCCCAAATCATATTTTATGATGAACCCACCACGGGTTTAGATCCAATTACAGCAAAAGAGATTATTAATCTTATTGGTGAAATTCAGAAAAAGTATAATACGTCTTCTTTAATTATTACTCACGATTTAAATGTGGCCAAGCTAATATCAAACAGAGTGGTTATTTTAGTGGATGGTAAAAACTATGCAGAAGGTACTTATAACGATCTGGCAAAATCACGTGATCCGGTCATAAAAGCGTTTTTTTAATTTAAAAATCAAAAAAAAAGAAAATGCAAAAATCTACTTCTCAAAAAATAAAGCTTGGAATGATGGTTATTACAGGTATAGTCCTTTTTACCGTTGGAGTATATTTAATTGGTAATAACAAAAGCATTTTTACTCAAACATTCAGCATAAGTTCAGTTTTTAAAAATGTTAAAGGACTGAGGTTAGGAAATAATGTCAGGTATTTAGGGATTAACGCAGGAAATGTTGAATCTATTGAAATTATTAATGATACCGCCATCAGAATTACTATGAATATGGATATCAGTACACAGTCTTTTATTAAAAAAAATGCGGTTGCAAAAATAAGTTCCGATGGACTGGTTGGTGATATGATGGTTAACATAGAGCCTGGCATCGGATTCAGCGAAGGTATTGAAGACAATGACGAGATAGAAGCCTTTGATCCAATAGGTACTGACGAAATGCTAAGCACTTTAAGTGAAACTAATGAAAATGCAGCGTTGTTAACAGCTGGTATTCTCCAGATTACTAATTCCATTAATAAAGGGGAAGGAACTTTTGGCATGCTGGTCAATGATAAAAAGCTGGCACAGGATATTCGACAAATTGTTGGAAACATTAAAGAAACAACCCGGAGATCTGCTACACTAATGAAAAACCTTGAAGACATATCCACCTTGATTAAAAGTGATAATAGTCTTATGGGAATCATGTTGTACGATACTGCCAGCGCCAACAAAATGCACATGTTAATAAATAACCTGAATACTTCGGGGAAAGAACTGAATACCACGTCACAAACTTTAACTGGCTTAATATCAAACCTTGCTGAAGGAGATAATAGTTTGATTAACACCGTGGTAAATGACTCATTATTAAAAAATGATTTAAAAGAAACCTTAGAGAACATTAATTCCGGAAGTCAGAAATTTAATGAAAACATGGAAGCCCTTCAACACCATTTTTTATTCAGACGTTATTTTAAAAAGAAAAAAAGAGAATAAGTTTAAATTGATACATGCCAAAAATGGCAAAGAAGCTGTTGACCGCTTGCTACCACATTATTGGTACAGCTTCAGAAAAATAGCCTATCAACCTCCTAATGTTTAAATTCTTAGGATTTTATGATTAAAAACCTGATATCCGGATCGTCAGTTCAACTAAAAAGGATAACCAATAGCAACATTCAAAATCAGATTTTCACTTCTCCAGTTCGAATCCGGAAAATCGATTTCATCAATTACCCATCGTTTGTTTTCTTCAAGCCATGGTTTGCGTAATGGCATGGCTAAATCAAATCGCAACACAAAAAAAGAAACATCAAACCTAAAACCAACGCCTGCCCCAACAGCTAACTCTTTATGAAAATCTGAAATACTAAAATCACCTTCATTGATATTATCCGATGTATTTATTGTCCATATATTTCCGGCATCTACAAACAGTGCTCCTTTTAGTAAACTATATATCCCGAACCGGTATTCTGCATTCCACTCCAGTTTTATATCGCCACCGGATTGCAAAAATCCACGTTTCCCCACATCCTGAAAATTCTGTCCGGGACCTAATGAATTTATATGAAAAGCTCTGATACTATTGGGCCCTCCACTAAAGAATTGTCGCGAATAAGGTAGCGCAGATGTATTACCATAGGATTTTGCGACACCTGCAAAAAATCGCAAAGCCAGTTTCTCATTATTCCCTGTATTCCAGAACATTCTGCCATCCAAACTCAATCTGGCAAATTGCGAATAGATAGTGCCAAAGAATTTAGAAGGGTCTTCTGCACTTGCTTTTTCCCCCGTTAACTGATGAATAAGGGATAATGTATTTCCGGCCACTTCGGAACTTAACTGAAAGAAATACTGCTGTTTTTTACCTTGAATGAGTTGTTCATTATAGGTATAAATATACTTTGTACTGGTAATAAACTGATCATCATAGCTCTTTTTCAAATACGGATTCTCGTTTAACAAAGCCTTAAATTGTGATGAAATATTTCCAAGCAATGAATAACTAACATTTAGTGGTATTAACTCATTTTCAGAAAGAATATTTTTTTTCCACTTGTAACCATAGTTCAGTTGCAAGGTGCGCATATCAAAGTAATTGACTCTTTTTATAAAGCTGTAAGACAATGATATGTTTGTTTTGGGTACATACCGGTTGTTTTTCTGTTTGATTTTAAAGGGTGTTATCAACCGGGGCAATGTAAGTTGTAATTCAGGACTATAGGAGTATGAATACAGGTTTTTATTCTTTTCGCCAAACTGAGATTCATAAGAACCCGAGAAACCCAGTTTTAAAATTTCGGCTCCTTGAAAAGTATTCCTGTTTAAGATACTCATATTTAATTGCGGTCCCGTGTAATTATTCGACTTTGTAATAACCTCCAATTCGGTTCTGAATGTTCTTTTTTGCATGGGAGTCATGTAAACTGAAACATCTAAAAAACCGGTATCTGCATCATTAAACTGAACCCGCACAAATTTATAGTTGTTTAATGACATTAACCGTTTAAGTGTGGCGTTATGATTTTCTCTTGAGTAAATACTGTCTTTACTGAGGTATACGGATTTATTAAGTTCAGAGGGTTTTATATCCATCTCGGGGTTATTCATTTTTAATGTAATATCCTTGTATTCAACTACATTTGAAGCCTCGTCGTTTTCCTCTTCATTCAATGAATAATTCTGATCTATTTTTACCCTGTTAATCCGGTAAACAGCAAGGGCACTAGCTGGAGTGTTTTCTTTCAGTATTAATTTTAACGACACCGACTTGTCTGTATCAGATGTATCAGCAATAAACTTCAGGTAATCCGCATTAAAATAAAAATATCCATGATCCTTCAGGTAATCATCAATTCGTGATCTTTCGATCTTTAACAAATCCAGGTTATAATGCACCCCGGGTTTTAAATATGTATACTCTTTAATGGATAATGCCTTACTTTGAATACTCTTGTTACTTATAGCATATTGCACCTTTTTGATTCGATAAGGCTTGTGCACCTGGCTGGTAAATATAATTCTGGCCGTACGCTTTTTTTCATCTGTTCCGAAGGTGGTTTTACTATTAAACACACCTATATTAAAAAGCCTGGCATCAATAATTTTTGAGGTTGCAAAAGGTTTCACATCGCTCAAAAGAATGGGTTCTTCTCCCCTCTTCTTAAGCCATTTTTTAAATTTAGTCTGAGGATTTTCTCCTGCTTTTAAATATCTCCATACTTTAGGACGCATTCCTAAAAACGATTTATTGGGTGTTGGCCTGATGGCAGACTCAATGGTGTTCTGTATGGCTTTGGAATTTACTTTTTCCTGTGATATCAATTGAACATCGGCACCTGTATATAACTTTTCGCCCCTGGGTAAAAGTCTTTTACCACTACAAGAAACCAATAGCATACAAATCAGTATGAAATAACAATTATATGTATATCGTTTAATCATATATTCCCCTATAAATCAATACTTGTGGTAAAATATTAATACTTATCAAACTATGCTACTCTTCACTATTCTCTTTTTCATTATCCTCAGGACCTTTAAATAATTCTTCCCATTTATTAAAATCCCTGATAAAGATAACGCCAATACCTGTTTCAACCAGCTGACCTTCAATAACTCCTTCGTATTGATTATGTCTGAATCCTTTTAATCGATATCGTCCATCCTTGGTTATTTTATATTCAACAGTAACATCACTGGTGATATCACTGGCTGAATTCTGTCTGGCCTTTTCCCCTTCTAACTCAACTGTTCCCCCTACCTGAACGCTCAATCGTTCATCAAACAATTGTTTTTTCACACCTATATCCATTTGAGTCCGACCTTGTTCTTGTCCGGACTGATAATCATTAAAAGACTCAATATCAAAACTTAAATCAACACCTTGAATAAGATTTGAGCTCCATTGATTTAGCTGTTGTGATAAGAATTTACTCACGGTTGATCTGGCAATTTCAGATGTATTACCCCCTTCCGTGTCCAAGGGATTTTCTCTGATAAACCTGCCCAATACAAGTAAAGCAAAAACCTGTTTATTAAGTGCAGATTCATCTTCATTGAGTAGTATTAACTTCTGATTTACGGCTCCACCAAGTATTCCCTCATTTTCCGGAGGTAATTTAATTTCGAAACTTATTTCAGGCTTTAGTATTTGTCCTCGTAATTTCAGAATAACCCAGAACTTATGTCTCTGCTTATATTCACCCTTTTCTATTTCATTTACATCTGTCATCTGATCAGCGACCAGATTCAACGGAGATGTTTTTACGGCATAGACGGCATCAATAGAAATCTGAGCATCCATCATATTTCCACTCCATAGTATAGAACTCCCTTTTTCAATCTCAAAACTCCTTTTAACAAACGAATTCATGGAAACCCGGTAACTTCCTTCGTTCAGGTTATAGGCTCCGGTGAGACTCATTTTACCACTCTGATCAATCGAAAAGCTTAATGCGGCATCTCCCTTTACCACCAATGAATCAGAAGAGGAAGCATCCATCAACAATTTAAGTGATGCCTGCTTATCTATTTCAATAATGGAAGAAATACTATACCCGCTAAGGGCTGTTTTTTGTTGCCGGGACTGAGAGCCTCTGTTTAAAATTGGATTTAGATCGAAATCATCTTCAAACTCTACCACATCTTCTCCTTTATCGGTATTTAGCTTTTCTTCTGGTACTGCAAAGGTAAAACGCGATCCCTTTTTAAGCTTAATTCTGGAATTAATCTCCGGCAGAGCTAAAGGGCCAACTACTTTTATATCGCTATCAATCACCATACGGCCATAAAACTCATTATTATCCCGGGCCGAAGTATTAAACAGTAAAAAGTCTCTGGCTTTAACCAATAAGTCAAAATGAATATCATCAAAATCTTTCATTTTTACAGCTCCGTCCACAATGGCCTTGTGTTTCATCTTATCCAGTATGGTAAACGATTTAAAGAAAACCCCATCTTTTTGAATATGAATAGATTCTTCCTTAAGTTCAATGGGATGATTTAAAGCTACAGGCGTTAAAATGGTGTTATTGAATGTAATATCTCCGTTAACAACGGGTATACTTGTAGTACCGGTTAATTCAATATTCCCGGTCATATTACCCGATGAATTCTTAATGGTTCCCATGGAAAAGGCTTCAATTGTTTCCATGGATAAGGATTGAATTTGCGCATGGATATTCAATAAATCTGAATTCTGACCCGGAATCATATATCCACTGGCTTTAAATTGGTTACCAGCTCCATTTAAACCCAGCTCAAGGGTAAATTTATCTGTATTGGCATTTTCTGCCTTTAATGATACATTACCTATTAAATGATTCATTAGTGCTAAATCCTGTAATTGTGCTTTTGCTACAATACCATAGCTATCATTTACCCGTTTGAATAGAATATCACCGTGAAGTAATCCTGATACCATCCCTGAATCCCGTTCTGCAATACCAGAGATATCCTGCAGCAAAAAATGATCAATCGAAATACTTAAATCATCATTAAACAGATCGTTCACTGATTTAATATTCAACATCCGTTCACTATTTTTCATTTGCAGATCGTGCACTTTAAAACCAGCATCTCCAAATGCCAGATAATTATCTTCGGATACATCCCATCTGTTATCCATCAGATACAAACCGCCGGGCTCCACTGATAATTTATAAGCATCATTGTCTTTTTTGAGGGAGGTTTGCAAATACAGGTTTTTCTTATCTGCTTCACCAAATGAAGCAATGGTTGTATGGATGGTTTGATTTAAAATAGCACCTTCTATGGAAAAGTTATTTAAATCGAATTGAGAATTAAAAACATGTCCACATGAAATGGAATAATCAATGGCATCGCCTGATGTTTTTAAATCAACAACAAATTCATTGATTTCTGTAGAACCATATTCCAGTTTATTGACCATTGCATAGAGCTTCAATTGATTTAAATCCTTATTATAACCACCATAAATCTTACCCGGATTAAATGTTTTTAAATCAGGAAATAATACTTCTGAAAACAGAGGATGATTATACAACTGAATGCGGAAGTCAAAATCATCGGGTTCCACTGTTGATGTAGAATCTGTAAACGGGAAATACTTATTCAGATAAGTTTGTAAACCAGCCATCATATCCATAGGATTCCTTTTTGAAGTGTATTCAACATCCACAAAAGGACTTGCCAGTTGAATAGAACTTTGATGTGATTGATTAACCACACGAACCACCAACGAATCTGCAAAGTAATTTTCATCATCCTTTGCCACTACTATATTACTAATATTTGTCCGGCCGTTTAAATCACCCATTGATGCCCCCTTAAAGTTGGCATTCAAATTGAATCCTACCCGAATATTTTCGTCTGTTATATGTAGTTTTTGAAGATCAGCACCCAATAACCGAAAATCAAAACTTCCCTGAGGTTGCTGATCACTTAAATCTAGTTTACCCTCAAAATTAAATGCTGCATTTTCATCTTCCAGATCAATGGTTCCTTCAAAAGAATCTGGAGAAATATTTCCATTCATAGTTAAATTATGGAATAGATATTCATTTAAATACAGCTCCTTAACTGTTGCGTTCAGCTTTGATTTTATATTGTCTTCACCAAAACCACTGCCTTCCAGCTTTGCGGTAAGAGAAGTTGTACCAAACATTTTATCGTTTCTTAAAAGTGCTCCTAAATCAAAACTTAACAAACTGAACTGACTATTAAAAACATGATTGGTATCTGTATTTAATGATAATGATGCATTTCCGTAGCTGGTATTCATTTTAATAGCAGTACGAAAAGCTTTCATTCCTCCATCCCAATCTCCCTTTAATTTCACATTTTCCGGAATGCGAATACTATCAGGGATATACACTCCAACCATTTTTCTGATATCCGATCTATTGGTTTCTAAGTCCAGTTTAAGGTTGTTTATGGTTACATCCGGAATTATTGGTAGTCCGGTTGCTGAAAACTGAGTCTGTAATCGGCTGTACTTTCCGGCTTGAATCACCAGACTATCAACCTGTATATCATTTACATCTCCTGCCATTTTCACATAGATGCTTGTGGTTTGACCTGAATCATTAAAATAGGGTTGAGATGATAATTGTGGAAAAAAGTATAGCATATCTGAATTTGCCAGAGTCATTTCCCGCACCACCATATCCAGACCTGTAAAACACATGGAATCAGCCAGTGCCTGCAATGATGGAAAATGAATATTAACATGGGCATTAACTTTAGATGCGTCAGTTTGAAACTCGAAGTTTTTAATGTTAATACTTCCATCATCATTATAAAAATCCGTTTTAAAATTAGATACAGAAAATCCGTTTTGATCTTGAATGGTCATATTTTTAACGGATGCACTCCACTCTTTTGGGGCAAATAAAATATCTGAAACCTCAAAATGAATATGACTGAGCCTTATATCTGCAGGATCAAATGTTGCCCGGGATTCTGAATTATTTTTTAAGCTGTAGGTAAAAGCGTTGTCATCCGATATTACACTTTGTACTTCAACCGTCCAGTTATTAGGTTCCTCCTCATTTGCAATACCTCCCTTGTTTTCATTTTCAACAATGGAGTCTGATGAGGAAATTAATTTTATATCGCTTTTTGACAACAAGAGTCTATTCAGGCCGAGCTTTTGGTTGTGTAAATCTAAATTGGCATCATTCAACTCAAACTGTTGAATATCGGTACTAAATAATTGTTGATGAACAGAATCCTCAAAGCTTATCTGTGATTGAAGAATCTCAAGATTCCCAACCATAATCTGAGGTAAAACATCACTCTCGGATTCCTTTGAATCACTACTTTCTGAACCATTAACAAATACTTGCGTGTTCAATTTTTCAATCAATAATTCATCAATATCGTATACCTTTGCATCTAAATCCAGCTCCTTAAAATTCAAGTTCAATTCAGCCCATGTTGAGTACAATCTGAAACCATCATAAACATCATCATACTTAATACTTATATCCTTTAACTGTATATCATCCACACTAAATTCCCAGGGCGTAGTTTGTGCGGTATCTACCTCTGAATTAATAGTATCCGATAAAGCCACCAGTAAAAAATTATAATTAAAAAGAGAATCTGCCTGATTATTATACACATGAAGGTTAACCTTCTCCATCAAAAAATAATCTATATGGATGTTATGCTGTAATAAATCATAAAATGATAAATTGATTTTTGTTTTACCGATATATACAAGAGTATCGTTTTGCGAATCCTCTAAAAACACACCTTTGATAACCACCGATTTTGGAAAAGAAATACTCACATTTTCTATTTCAACTCTGGTATTCGTTTTATCACTGATAGATTGGGTAGTTGCTTTAATAATCTTAGTTTGAACTGCAGGAATTTGAATAACGGCTGCAAGCAATATCAGCATAACGCTTATACTCACCAAGGTCCATAATACTACCTTCAATAATCTGATTAGATATGTAATTCCTTTTTTATTCATTTAGCTATTGAATAGGATACTAATTAATTGGATTCATGATACTTATAACAACAACAAAAAAAAAAAAAATGACACCAGTCTGTTTGCAATAACCTGATATCATATTAAACCTAACCAATAAGATGACGCAAATTACGTTTAATTAGCGAAAAAAAAGATAGATGTTTATTGAATTACAGATAATATTTTCATTCCCCCACCCTTTCCCGTTCTGTAAGATCTTTTGAATTAATCCTCAATCTTGTGCCTTGTATCAACTTAATATCTCTAAAATTATTTAATACCAATCTCATAGTGAAATTGTTATAATAGAGTTTTTAAGGCATATTGCGAATTTCAAAAAAAGGATTTCTCTAAGTCCGCTATTTCATGCCATAATTTTTAAATTGTACTTGCACGAAAACTCAAGTGGCAGATAAGGGAGCTTCATTTTTGAGGCTTTCGAAGCTCAGAAAATATGAGTTTACTTCCGTAAATGATCATTTTGAGAGCAAGAGTAACAGCCTGCCCCTATTATTTCGGGGAAATAAATGGAGTTTTCTTGCTGACACTAAATAAAAAAAGGTCACCCCAAAGGCAACCTTATTCATTCACTTCTAATATTGTATAATTAATGCCTGTCCATAGAGTCGGGTGTTTGTTCTATAAAGTTTAAATGCAAAGCGTGTGAAAAATTCAAACCGCAGTATACCAGCGTATATGAGGATCCGGATTTTGAGCTACAACCCAGTAGCTGGACTTTATAGACGAACACTAATTAGTGCTTTATCAGAACTTTCTTGCTATACACTTCATTACTATTTGTCAGTTTAAGCATGTAAATTCCTGATGGAAAATTTGACACATCAATAGCACTCTTTTCTGTATTATCACGATCTTTACTTAGTACTACTCGCCCATTCATATCAAAAATTGTAAGTATTGAAGATGGGCTTACTTTATTTGTAAAGTAATAATCTACATACAACATATCATTTGCCGGCACTGGCCAGACAGACAATCCACTCTCCAAAACATTATTCTTAATTGCGGTATAATTTCCTAAAGTTAACTGATATACTTGCTCTGCAGTTAGAGCATAATTGTAAATCAGAAAATCATCCATATTACCATTAAACATTGGATCAGGCCATTGACTACGTCCGATATAATTAAACACGGGTTTAAAATCAGCAGGACTAATAGTAAAACTACTTGATGCATCAACTGATACTCCGTTTACATACAGATTTACATTGGAACCATCCATTGTAATTGCCACATGCGACCATTGATCGGTAGGTAATGCAGTAGTACTTAGGGTTTGTTCAATTCCACCCATATTAATTGAAAACAGCATATCCCCTGAGCCTGAGACCGGAGTTAAAAACATGTTTTCTGACTCGTCATTACCGAAATCAAATATTCTTTGCCAGGCATCTCCACCTTTCCAATATACCCATGTGGCAATTGTAATCGTTTGCTGATTTGCAATGGTTGCAGGCAATTGGATAAAGGCATCAGATCCATTAAGGACTATTGATTCAGAACCCACTTTACCTGCACCATATGTAATTCCTCCTAATGAAGCTCCATGATTTAGATTTATTGAGTGATCCTGAAGATCTCCTTCGAACTGAAGATGGGTTAAAACGGTTTCAGCACCCGTAGTTGTTGCTGAACTATAGTTTGAATAGGCTGAACGATTTAGTGATTTATCAACAGCTCTGATTTTATAAAAATATTCAATACCTGTAGCAGTTGTATTGTCAACAAAAGTTGTGGTAGCTACACTTCGGGCAATTGTATTATATGGTCCGTCAACTGATTCTGAACGAAAAATGGTATATCCTTCAACATCAGTTGCCGTACTTCCTGTCCAGGTTAATTGAATCGATTCTGCATTAGCTGAGGCTACCAATCCTTGTGGTATATCAGGAGCAATGAACTCAACTTCAGCATCTACAGGTAAAAATCTCCATTGTTGGTATTTTCCTCCAGTTATTTTCTGATATTGTACAATGGATGAACCATCTAATTTACTTCCTCCAGTTACCATCAAGCATTTTGTATTGTATCGGTTTCGTATATAAAACCATCCATCTTCTGCATAATCAAGATACCATTGTTGACCGACTCCATCACTGGAACTCCATTGAACAACATTACCACTATTTTCCCAAAGTGAATTATTAAAGTTGTCCAAGGCCATTGATGAATTAGAAACCGGTGCTATCTTAAAATAACTAAAATCACCTCCTATTCTTGAATCAACAGGACTCACCACCCATTGTTGGTTACTTCCTCCAACGTTAGTATTTTGCTGAACATCTGAACCATTAGAAGTAACACTCCCACTCACTTCCATAACTTTACCACTATTACGATTGACCAATACATAGGTACCATTTATGGCAGGCTGAACATCTTCGCCATACGAGATATTGATCATGCGTTCAGCATCTGTTTGCCCCTGTTGGTACCCTGTCCCTCCGGGAAGTTCCATGATGTATTCACGTTGAGGACCATAACCGTCATAATAAACATCCCTGTCTTTTGATACAAAGCGATACTTTGTTGTAACAGCTTGCCTTTCTGACCCTCCTACAAAACCCTGTATTTTACCATCTGTACCTCGATAAACAGAAGCTGCTGTCCAATTGGGCCGATGTTCTGCATACCCGAGTCGTTCTCCATGCGAAATTTTACAGAACTCACCACGTGCCAGCTCTGCTGCCCCCCACCAAACACCTGTCTGCATGCCGTATTCAAGTCCAACCATGGCTTCCATCACATTGTGCATTTCATCACCAGTGGCATGATGACCATTAGCTCTTACAGCGGTATAAAAATTTGCAAAACTATCAAAACTACCTGCAAGTTGATGGGTATTACCTTCATCTAAACGAGCTTTCAATGTATTATACCATTGAAAGGCCTTATCACAATTAAGAGTATTACCTCCGCTTATACGAATATCATCAAAGCGAGGATTATTCCTTAACTCTCCGGCAATATTATAAAAATCGGTAATAGTACCCTGTCCCCATCCAAAATCCGGCTCATTAAAAGGAGAAATTGAAACAACAGTTCGACCTGCATCCTGAATATATTTTGTAGTTTGATCCATTAACTGAGCCCAACGACTTGCATTACCTACATACCAGGAATCAACCGTTTCATGATCATCATTAATCATCACCTTTGTATTGCTATTCGCATAATTGTCAACAATACTTAGTCTCCAATTGAGGTCATCGACTTGTTGAGTAGTCAATTCCAAATCATTAACCAATGGCTCCCATGGGGTGAATGATAACCTGGCAATATCCACGTTTTCAGACCCCATAAATAAACTACCTCTTTTAAAATTAACGTCCCAGGCCCAGGCTGTATCCAACCCCCATTCAACAGGTTTAGATTCTCCTTGTGCTGATACATCAAACGATACCGTTCTATCCGCAACAGGTTGAGCTATTAAATTATCACTTGTACTGGCAGATTGTGCATCAACCTGCGTAAATTTTAATAATAACATTAAAATTATCGGTATGATATTTCTTTTCATAAATCCAGACTTTTTTTAATATTCAGATAAAACTGTCTACAAAAATCAAACTTTCCGTGATAAATACTGAAAGAAGAAATTTATGGACAGATTTGTAATTTTAATTTACATCAATAATATTTTAAGATTTTTAAGGCTGCATTTTATCCACTCCTTCTGTAGTCTTTTGATTTTTTAAGGGTATAACATCAGGGATATTGCCATCCTCGCCCACATTTTTTTGAAATTTTAATGTATCATAAGACTATTCCTCTGAGTAAAACTCATCACTATAAAAATCTGGATAAAAACTATTAACCTGAGTTCGACATAAAATTCTGAAATTTTAATCAAACTCAGATTATTAACGTAAAATCCTTCACCCCTATCAATTAATTTTTTAATAATTTTAAATTCATCTTATTTAGTATTATAAATGGAATAGTCAAAATTAGTTTTACTTTACAGACTTCATTATCACGAATTCGTCAAATAACAATAATAAATTCTAAATACCCGATAAAACACCTCAATCAAATGGCTTTATTGTGCACTCAAAATTGCAGCTGCAATGGATATAATTACTAGTTTTGAAATCATAACAAATAATTTTATCTCTATGATATTAATTGCAGATAGCGGTTCAACGAAAACAGAATGGTGTTTATTTTCGAAGGAAAATAATATAACTCAATCGTGCATTACAAAAGGAATAAATCCTTTTCACCAAACTTCTACCGATATTTACAATAGTCTTCAAGAACAATATTCATTACCTCTTTCCAATATTCAGGAAATATATTTTTATGGTGCAGGTTGTTCTGATTTCAATAAAAAAAGCATTGTTAAAGAAGCTCTGAATAATTTTTTCAAAACTCCTGATATAAAGGTATATAGCGACCTTTTAGCAGCAGCTCATTCTTTATGTCAACATTCTCCTGGAATTGCCTGCATATTAGGAACAGGTTCCAATTCCTGTTATTATAACGGGCAGAAAATCATCAGGAATGTTTCTCCTTTAGGTTACATAATCGGCGATGAAGGCAGTGGAGCTGTTATGGGGAAAAAGTTAATTGCAGACCTATTAAAAAATCAGTTAACAGAGTCGCTTATTCACACCTTTTTCGATGTTTATAAAACTTCAAAGGAAGAAATTATGGAACGTATATATAAAACTCCCTTTCCAAACAGATACCTGGCTCAGTTCACAAAATTTATTGTAAATCATATTGATGATTCAAAAATTGAATCATTGGTAATGGAATCCTTTAACGAATTTATTGTCAGAAATATACTTCAATATAACAATGCACAAAATCATCCTATTAACTTTACAGGAAGCATTGCTTATTATTTTAAAACTCAATTAGAAAAAGCTTTATCAGAACACAATTTAAAGATAGGAACTGTTACTCAATCTCCATTACCTGGATTAATAAACTATTACAATTCAATTATTTAAATAGGATTGTGCATTACTGATAAATGGTTTAAGAAAAAACGGACTACAAAATGACCAAAAACCACAATGAAAAATTGAGTATCACAGAATCCCTTTCATATTTGAAAATCCGGAATCAATATCGGTTGAAGATAAATATACATTATACACAATACTTTCATGATAAATAAAAATATTGTAAAAAAACTTCAATTATTTTTGCAGGTGTAAAACATACAAGTATATTTGTACTTCATTGTTTAAAGGATTACAACTTGTAATACAATATAGGGTTAGGTTTGGTTAAAAATGGGGATGCCGCAAGGCTCCCTTTTTTTTTACCTGATACTTTGATAATTACTCGCCTCTAGCCTGAATAAATAAAATGGATTATAAGTATTATTTCCAACAAATTAAACCACTGTATATATAGTGTCAGCAAAAAAACTCCAGTTTTTCCCCGAAATAATCGGGGCTGGCTGTTACTCTTGCTCTCAGAATGATCATTTATGGCAGTAAACTCACATTTTTTGAGCTTAGAAAGCCTCAAAAATAAAGCTATCTTGTCTGCTACTTGAGTTTTCATGGCTTGTACTAAATCATGCCTGTCCATAAAGTCGGGTGTCTGAAGAATAAAGTTTAAATACAAGGCGTGTGAAAAATTCAAACCGCAGTATACCAGCGTATATGAGGATTTTGATTTTGAGCTACAATGCAGTAGTTGGACTTTTTAGACGAACACCAGATAGCACTTACCAGCTTCTCGTCAGCTCTTTTACTTTTGGGTTGTTTACCTAAACCTCCGGTTTGATAATTTTTATTGCATAAAAAAAGCAAAGCCAAATAGCTTTGCTTTCTATAAATATTACAATTGAATTATTCTTTTTCGCCTTCTGAATTATCATTAGCTGTTTCTTCCACAACTTCTTCTTCACCAAACTTAAAAATATCTTTTTCCAATAATAAATTGTACCACATAATTACTTTTTTCATATCAGAAACATACACTCTGTCTCTATCATAATCCGGTAAAATTTCGGCAAAGTAGCTTTTCAACTCATTAGCAGACACTTTGTGGCTAATCGTCTTATCTCCTTCTTCTTTTTCGAAGATATTTTTAAATACATCAACCAGCTTCATATCTCCTTCATCTGTAAATATCGAAATATCCTCAAGGGCACTAATCCGAGAAGTAGCATATGCAGGCATTCTTTTTCCGTCTACTAAAGATTCAACAATTATGCTATTTTTAGCTTGTGAAACCATTTTAAATAATCCACCTTGACCGGAAACCGCTAATATTCCTTTTAACATTTCACTCATTTCAATTCTTTTTTCCCTGTTTAAAATTTGATTGCAGATAGCAATATTGTATTTAAAAATTTCAATGCAAAAATAACAGATTAGAATAAACTAAAAAGACCTTTCTAAACTTATTTTGAAATTGTTTATCTTAACTTACAATCTTACCTTTTTAATTCATGTTTCTTTCTTTTCTAATACTTTCAAATGCTTCATTGACTTTCTGAAATTTCTCTTTGGCTGTTTCCTGAAACTCTTCTCCCAAATGTGCTACTTTATCAGGATGAAACTTTATGGCCATTTTCCGATAAGCCTTCTTAATCTCTTCATTTGACATTGTTGAATCTACATCTAAGACTTTGTATGCCCACTCCGTACTTTTATAATACATATTTAGTAGCGCCTCATAATCTGATGTACTAAGACCAATACCATATGCTATTTGATGAATAACATTTATCTCACTGTCAGGCAAATGACCATCAGCATTTGCCACACCAAACAACATATGAACTAATTCAACCCTGGAATTATAATCAACATGCTGTTTAATTTGATAACAAACATCATTAACAGGTACATCTTTCTTTAAAATATCTCTTAACATTAAAAGTGCCTGAGCCGAATTTTCTTCACCCAAGGCTCTACGCAGATAATTTTTTACAAAATTCAGTTCCGCCTGTACTACCTTACCATCGGCCTTCATTACTGCAGCTATTAACACCATCAATGATGCAACAAAACCATCACGTGGGCTTCCTCCAGAATGTGGTGTTGCATATTCATCCGAAATATTATCTGTAAATGTTCCGACAACAAATCCTAAAATAGCTCCTACTGGTCCTCCGATCCACCAACCCAAACCGGCACCCAAAAGTGATGAACCGGATATTTTAAAGTTTTTCAATACCATTTTAATTCCGCGTTTTAAATCTTTTCTATAATATTCTTATGTATTTTAATAACCTGAGGAATAACTAACTCAACATCATTACAATAAACAACAAAATCAGACATTTTTATCTTTTCCTGATCGTTCCATTGATTATTTATTCTATCCACAACTTCTCCTTCTGCAATTCCGTCTCGTTCCATCACTCGCTTTATTCTTAATTCTTCAGGTGCTGTTACCGTAATAATTTTATCAACCTGTTTATAAGCGCCACTTTCAAATAATATAGCAGCTTCTTTTAGAATGTATGCAGAATTCGAATGTTGCTGATACCAATTATCAAAGTGTTCAGCTACTACTGGATGAATTAGTTTATTTAAATTAGCTAGTAATTTTTTATCACGGAAGGCAGACTCTCCGACCTTCTTTCTATTTAACTCTCCGTTTATATATATATCATCTCCAAACAATTTTCTAAATCCATTTATAATATCAGGATGGTTGTTTGTCAGACTTCGTGCTTCATTGTCGGCATAATAAACGGGTATTCCAAGAGATTCAAATATTTTGCATACAGTACTCTTCCCACTCCCAATACCTCCGGTTATTCCTATTTTTTTCATTTTATTTTCTCAAATAAACAGTCTACAAATAGCGGAGAGTATTCAATATTTTTAATCCCTTCCGGCGATTTGGCTATTTTTACTTTAAGTCTATCCGGTAATAATCCCACCTTAGGGCTACTTGCTTTATAATCAACCTGAGCTACAAAATCCTTAGAACTTAAAGTATTAAATCTACTTACAGCAACAGTAAAAGATACATTTACATCTGACGGAAAGGTTTTTAACCTCAAACTATCCGGAACGTTTATATGCTGAAGAGGAATCTTAACCATCTTTTCGGTAAAAGCTTCAACAGGAATTTCCACGACTACTCTTGCCGGATTAGATTCAATATGCTCACCTATAACTAAAGCCATATTCCGAACCAATTTATCACTAAGTTCAACATACCTCTTATTCTCCGTATAAACACATTGCAAAGTGTCAATAACAGATCCCGGTCCGGATAACTCTACACTATCCGGTTCAATTTTAATATTACCTGATTGATAATATTGTGGCTTAAAATTCAATTGTGATTCAAAAATTACAGGAACCTTTTTACGTTGTTTCTTTTCAAAATGAACAAATAAGGTATCCGGATATATATCCACCAATTCAATTCCATTTGTGAGATTATCGGAAAAATTTTTAATTAAGTCTCTGGTCAGCATATATGCACCCTGATTTTTTTCACTATTAATCCTTCTGAAATTAGATACATTTAACGTCTCTGGTGATAATATTTTACCCATATGGTATGGTAAAGCTGTATAACCGAGTGATTTAATTTTTAATTGAATTTTATTCTGAGGTTCTCCCAGTAAAATAAAGTCATCCGGAAAATCGCTATAATGAACCGGATATGAAATAACTGTTGTATATTCTTTACGGAGAGCATTTAAAAACCACAATGCTGTTGCTAACAAAATAAACAACAAAAACACCAACAGATCCCGATTATTCTTAACAGTTATCATCTTGTTTTTCAAAGAACCAATCCACTGAGGTATTTTATCTTTTATTTTTATGAAATTTTGCATAATGGTATTGTCTTACATGTAGTAAAAAACGAAAAAAGCCAATAACTTTCAAATATAGTTATTGGCTAAGTAAAAAAAAATTATCTATTATCGTTTTGCTTGCGCATCAGACATATCCATGATAATTGCTGTTTTGTCGATTTTAATTACTACACCACTAGCAATTTCTACAACCACGTAGTTCTCCTTAATTTCAGAAACCTTACCGTAAATTCCACCGGTTGTAATTACTTTATCACCTTTTTTTAAGGCTTCGCGATATTGTTTCAATTCTTTCTGACGCTTCATCTGTGGACGAATCATAAAAAAGTAGAAAACAACAATGATTAAAATAAATGGCAAAAGTGATGTAACAATACTAGAGCCACCCTGTGCAGCTGTATCTACTAAAAATAATGTTTGTAAATTCATTTTTAATTGTTTTATCTAATTAATAACATTGGCTGAAATAACCAATTCTTTATATTCTTTATCGATATTGGCATACACATGTATAGCCTTGTATTGACGCCCCTTCAATCCTTTTGAATTAAACCTAACTTCAATCTCTGCTTTTTGTTTTGGTTTAATAAGCTCTTTGGGATACTTAACGGTGGTACAACCACAACCTACATCTATTTTTTTTATTAAAACAGGAATATCTCCTGTATTTACAAATGAAAAATAACAACCTACTATTTCTCCTGATTTTATATCTCCAAACTGGTAATAGTTTTTTTCAAACTTAATTGAGGAATTTAGCAGTACTTCCTCTCTCTGTTTCTCTTTTTTATTCTCTCCGTTACAACTGAACAGAAACAATAAAACACAACTTAAACTGAAATACCGAATGAAGAACATATACATTTAAGCTCCTGCAGTTTTAACAATTTTCTTTTCTTTTGTTAATTCTATAATCGCTTTATCCAGAACACCATTAATAAACGTGCCGCTTTTTTCAGTTGAATAATGCTTGGCTATTTCAATATATTCGTTCATTGAAACCTTTATAGGAATATTTGGAAATTCTGTTAGTTCGGCTAAGGCTATTTGCATCAGTACAACATCCATAAAAGCTACTCTTTCCAACTCCCAGTTTTTCGCATATTTTTCAATTAACCCCCGAAAATCTTTCTCATTTACCAAAGATTTTCGATACAGAGTCTTTACAAATCCGCGGTCTTCCTCATCCTTAAACTCTTCCATCAATTCCACTTCCTGTTCTTCATTCATGCTTTTAACGGTTTTTACAACCATACTCAACACAAATTCAACTTCGTCGTTCCAATAGATACTTTGTTCTTCGAATGTTGCATATATAGGTTCAAAATATGCGATAACCTTTTCTAATAACTTAATGATAAACTTCTTATCCTGCTCAAAAGAAGTACTTTTATTTGTAAGATACTCCTGATATTGAGTAGAATTAGTAATTTCGTTATATAGATTTTTAACAATTTCAGGATAATTGACCCAATTGTTACCATTTTTATCCATATATTTTTTTACATCCGTACTTTCAGCAAGCTTACTAAGTACTTTATTGGTAATAAATCGAGTGTTAGGTTTTAATTCTTCTGGAGAAGCCATTTTCTTATTCCTTCCAAACTCAATTCTACCAATGGCATAATCCCTTATTTCAAGTAATAATAAAATATAGAGATAATAGAGATCAAGAGATTTTGAAATACTATGAAACAACTCTTTCTCTGAACCTTGAACAGTGCTTTCATTATTTTGATAATGTGCATAGAGCACCTGCATTACTTTAACTCGTAGTAGTCTTCTGTTTAACATCCCTCAAAGAACTTTTTTATAAAATTATATGTCGCAAAAATAGGTCTTTTTTCGATGCTCACCACAAAATCGGGAATTTTTACGACATTTTTTCAACACAAAAACAACAATAACCTAAATCAGACAATAAAAATCATCCAACTATAAACAATTTACGAATCATTTAAGCACTTCATAAGGATATAAATTCCAAGGTATAATGGGTTTATTAAACTTTAATCCCTCCTATTAATAAGAAACGATCCATTCATTCCAATCATTATTTATATTCACCAATAAACCTCATGAAGATTCGCTTTCAAATACTTTTTGAGCCATAGTTTACTAACATACAATTGGTATTTAAATACACATAAACACTAATAAATATTATAATGGTTTTTTAATAATAAATTTAAAAATACAAACCTGACAAATCAATATTTTTACCAGCAAACACTAGATAAATTGAGGGCTTATAATATTTTTGTTATTTACAATAGTTTTTTTTGTAATAAAATTGTAGTTTTATAAAAAAAATCCCATTTTTGAAAGGCAAACGAATTATATATCAAACAACAAATTATTGATGATGGAAGGATATGAGAAAAGAGAGGGTTTTGAAAAGAATGATAGAGAAGAAATCTTTTCAAAAGCTGTAAGAGCAGGAAAAAGGACCTACTTTTTTGATGTTAAAGCTACTCGCAAAAACGATTATTACCTAACAATTACTGAAAGTAAAAAGAAATTTGATCAGGATGGAAGATTTCATTTTGAAAAACACAAAATATTTCTTTACAAAGAAGATTTTGACAAATTTGCAGACGGACTTCAAGAAGTTGTTGATTACATTAGAGAAAAACAACCTACTCTTGATGAAATTGAGGAAGAATTTGCAGATGCAGTTCCTGCAAGTGAATACACAAATGTAGAGTTTGAAGATTTGGCTGAATAAACAGCTAAATAATAAATACCTAAAAAATTAAAGCTACCCCTTAAGGTAGCTTTTTTTATTTTATAATTCCAGCAGTATGATTAACATGGATCAACCCTAAAAGTCAGGTGTTTGGAGTATAAAGTTTAATTACAAAGCGTGTGAGAAATTCAAACCGCAATATACCGGCATATATGAGGATTTGGATTTTGAGCAACAACGCAGTTGGTGGACTTTATAAAAGAACACTAATTGACAATACGTTTGACACTCAAGATGTGCTTGATGTTATTTAAGGAACGGTTCTGTTGGACAGCTTGA
This sequence comes from Marinilabiliaceae bacterium, assembly GCA_050296935.1. Taxonomy (GTDB): domain Bacteria; phylum Bacteroidota; class Bacteroidia; order Bacteroidales; family Marinilabiliaceae; genus Saccharicrinis. The sequence continues at coordinate 23,250 of JBNKRV010000314.1, forward strand.
TTATAGAGAACCGTTCCGGATTTTCGGCATTTGAGAAGCAATAGTATTGCAGGTTAACTTCAGGAACGGTTCTATATAACCATCAAGGGAATCAGAACCGTTCCCTGACTTTCCTGAAAATAATAATTATTGCATGCCCATAAAATCGGGTGTTTGGAGTATAAAGTTTAATTACAAAGCGTGTGAGAAATTCAAACCGCAATATACCAGCATATATGAGGATTTAGATTTTGAATGGCTAATATTTATGATGCCTATGAATACTTTCCAATCTTATCATCGATAGTAACGTTGAACTGCGAGGATTGAATTTTCACATAACACATTACTTTTTCAGCACCTGCCTTATAGCATACATTCTGAACCTGCTTAACAACCTCCATTAACTCATCATACTTCCCTTCCATTACCGTTTCAAATGGTGTAACTACATACTTTACGCCTGAATTTTCTATAACCCCAATTGCCTCATCCACTATTTCATACGAACCTTTTGCTTTTGAAACTGGTAATACTTGTACTGCAATATTAACGGTGTGTGAATTTACTTTATCCATAAGTTTAACTCCTTTTTTATTCGATTTCAGATTCATCTTCATTTAAGTTCAGATTTTCATCCATGCCTTTACCCCGATAATTATCAACCATTTTCTGAACCTCTTCTTTCTCCAGTTTTTTTACATTAGTAACGATAAATGAATCCATTAAGAAATTCCCAAACTCATTACATTCTTTTACCACTCTGGATAATGTATCTTTTATATTGATCTTTATAGGAAGCAACAAGGTAACTAAGAATTTGTCATGATCCATAATAACTTCTTCCAACACACCTTCTTTTTCACTTATTGCATAATCAAGTTCCTTTCCTACTAAATCCTCCTGCCATTTTTCAATGGACTTATCCTCCCTGGCTATTAAAACAAGAAAATATCTTAATTTATCACCTTGTCCACCTAGTCCTGTTGAAATAAATATAGGAGCTTTACCCAATAGTGACGTCTCTAATACCATTTTGGATTCCTGAAGAGCAAGCGTCGACCATTGTATAAGATCTTCTTCAGCTGTCTCTTTGTATAATTCTATCGCTCTGTAGGCTTCTGGATTATCAATTTTAGCTAATGACGACAGAATTTCCTTTTTCTTATCCAGAGAGGTTTCTTCATCTGATAATAATTCCTTATCACTTAATGCCAGATCTTTGTCCAGTTTCTTAAGAACTTTTTTAGAATGTTTAAAATACTCGACCTGTAAATCAATATCAACCTGATCTTCTAAAATTGAAATAGTAGCATTTCCGTTATTCAATAAGTCCTGTATTTTATTATATACTTCGTTAAAATCTATTTCTTCCTTCATAAATCAATATTAATTGAGTACAAAAATAACAATTTGTTCCTGGTATCAATAAACTAAAATTGCAAGAATAAGTTTCCTTTTATATGTTAATTCTTCGTTTTATTTTCTGAAAAGCTTCCCAATCCCATATAAGCATCTGTCTTACCCCCTTCTTGTTTCAATTTATAATATTTCATATCATAAAGCTATAAAATTATAACTTATACCAATACCCCAATGATAATATCGTTATAATTTCATTCTATTCAATTTATATTGCATTATAAAAATGAGTTGCAACGATGACTATGTCTCCATTTATTTCATGGTTTATTACTTCACCCGGCATAGCTCAAGCAAGTTTGGCACTGCTCTCGTTTATCACAATATGTTTACATCTTGTATAAACTTAATATCTCTAAAACTATTAACACCAACCTCATAGTAAAATTGGTATTAGAAGGTTAATAATAATACCCAATAGTTTAAAGTCTAATAATGACATTATCGGACTTTTCTAACAGAGACCAGGTTTCTCATTATCACTAAATATTTTTACCTCACCTACCCCAAATGTAGTATTCTTAATACAAAAATCCCCACTATTAGGTATTGGGTATATCATGAGATAAGTATACTTTTGCTATTTAATAGATTTCTCTTTACAAATTTTCTTTTTAGCCTTTTTTGAATGAAATTATCAGAACTACAAACAAGTGAAGAAGCGGTTATTGTAAAAGTTAAAGGATTTGGGGCTTTTCGTAAACGTATTATTGAAATGGGCTTTGTAAAAGGGAAAAAGGTTAAAGTAATAAAAAATGCTCCCCTTAAAGATCCCATTGAATATGAGATTATGGGATACAAAGTATCTCTTCGCAGAAGTGAAGCATCAATGGTTGATGTAATTTCTAAGGAAGAAGCTAAAACGAATGTTCCTATTGCTTTTGAAGGAACTATTACGGACGATGTTCTGGTTGAAACGGCTTTTAAAAGAAGAAAAACCATCAATATTGCTTTAATAGGAAATCCCAACTGTGGAAAGACTACCTTATTTAATTATGTTAGTGGTGCGAAGGAGCATGTGGGAAACTATAGTGGTGTTACTATTGATTCCAAAACAGGGACTTTTACTCATAATGGATACACTTTTAATATAGTGGATCTTCCTGGCACTTATTCTCTTTCGGCATACTCACCTGAAGAGTTATTTGTTCGTGAACATATATTAAACGAGGTTCCTGATCTTGTGATTAATATTATAGATTCATCTAATATTGAACGAAATTTATTTTTAACAACGCAGTTAATCGATATGGATATTAAAGTGGTTGCCGCTTTAAATATGTATGATGAACTTACCAAAAAAGGCGACCAGTTTCAGCACGAAAAACTGGGTAAAATGTTAGGAATTAATTTTGTACCTACAGTAAGTTCAAAAAGACAAGGGATAGATGATCTGTTTGATAAAGTTATTCAGGTATATGAAGATGTTAATCCTGCTCAAAGAAAGATATACATCAACTACGGGGAAGTCATTGAAAACGGGATAGAAAAGCTGCAGCAAGAGTTTACGCAGGATTATATTCTTCCTAAAAATGTTTCACCTCGTTTTTTGGCATTAAAATTACTTGAAAAAGACAAAGAGATCATTCAACATGTTTTACATCATCCTGATAATGAAGAACTAAAAAAGAAAACCAACAAGATTATAAAGCATATTGAGACCGATTTAGATGAAGATACTGAAACCATAATTACTGATGCTAAATATGGTTTTATTGCAGGTGCTCTTAAAGAGACCTATAAGGAATCACCCGATATACGAATCAGAAAGTCTGAGATAATTGATACTTTCCTGACACATAAGTTATTCGGTTTTCCGTTATTTTTCTTCTTTATGTGGGTCATGTTTCAATCTACCTTTTCATTGGGCGAATACCCAATGGACTGGATTGAACGCGGAGTTGAGTCGCTTATGGGTTTGCTGGATAAGGTGATGAATGAAGGACCATTCAAGGATTTATTAATTGATGGGGTTATCAATGGAATGGGCGGAGTGATTGTTTTTCTTCCGAATATATTAATTCTCTTTTTCTTTATTTCATTTATGGAGGATACGGGCTACATGGCCCGGGCAGCATTTATCATGGATAAACTCATGCATAAAATGGGGTTACATGGAAAATCCTTTATTCCTTTAATTATGGGATTCGGATGTAATGTTCCAGCCATTATGGCCACCAGAACCATTGAAGATAAAAACAACAGACTTATAACAATGCTTATAAACCCATTTATGTCGTGCAGTGCACGTTTGCCGGTTTATATTCTGTTTATCAGTGCCTTTTTTCCAACACATTCAGGTACCATACTTTTTTCTATTTATACATTAGGAATTGTTTTAGCCATAGCTTTCGCCAAATTATTCAGAAAAATATTATTTAATGAAAAGGATGTTCCCTTTGTAATGGAGCTTCCTCCATATCGAATGCCAACTATACGATCAACGGTAAGGCATATGTGGAATAAAGGATATCAATACTTAAAAAAGGTGGGTGGTATTATTATGGTTGCCTCAGTTATCATCTGGTTTCTACAGAATTACCCAAAAAATGAAGAGGTTCTTCAAAAATATGATCAACATATAGAACAACTGACTCAGCAACATCACAACATACTACAATCAAACCAACCAGACAGTGTAAAATTTGTAGTTGCAAAGGAATTAAAAACGAAAATAGATAATATTCAGGCCATAAAAATTATTGAACAACAATCAGGTTCGTACATAGGAAAAATTGGTCATTTTATTGAACCTACAATTCGTCCCCTAGGATTTGATTGGAAAATGGGAGTTAGTATTTTAAGTGGTGTAGCTGCAAAAGAGGTTGTAGTTAGTACAATGGCTGTTATTTATCACCGAGAATCCTCATTAAATGAACAACAACCCAGTTTGGTTGAAAATATGCGTGAAGCAACAAATAGCAAAGGAGAAACATCCTTTACTCCAGTTGTTGCATTTAGCTTTTTGGTATTTATTCTGATATATTTTCCTTGTATTGGGGTAATAGCAGCCATTCGTAAGGAATCCGGGGCATGGAAGTGGGCCATTTTCACCATTTTCTATACTACAGGTTTGGCATGGATTATGTCGTATATAGTTTATCAGGTAGGGAATTTAATTTTTTAGATTATGATACAGGAAATATTAATGTGGAGTAGTGTGAGCGGTGCTTTTGGATATACATTATATTCTTTTGTAAAGATTGTTATGAACACTTTTCAGGAAAAAAAACGGGGGTGTTCTTCAGGCTGTTGCAGCTGTGGTTCAAAATCAGATTTACTAAAGAACATTAAGGTGAATAAATTATAATGGTCTGCCAATGGGTAACTGCCATACTTATTCCACGCGAAATATATATTAGAAAGTCTATTATACATTGAAATTACTTCAAAACAAGTTACTTTCCTTAACTAAAAGAAATAGATAATCCGGGTTCAATTTTAGGTATTCTCAATTTACGATCCATACTCAAGTATCAAATATCAAAATTGAAAAATGCAGAGACACTGAAATTTCAATCAATTGATATGCATTGTGCTCACAGACAATACATAACAAGCTAAGTTTGAAATAAATTTAATGGCTCAGACCACATATAAATGATTGGTTTCAAGGAATATTTGCGAAGGCATAGCGTGCTATGGTTAGCAAATATGACGATGCAAACAGGTGATTATATGTGGGAATTACAATTTTTTCATTAAATGACCGATCTACTGCTCAAAATTTCATATTGTATATCAATCATTTAATAAAATCTGAGCTCTTTAATTTTAATCGAACTTAGGTTAATACAATCATAGGAAATTTTTCGCTCTAAAATTGATTACCAGCTACCTCCTGCACCGCCACCTCCAAAACTTCCTCCACCAAAACCTCCGCCCCCAAAGCCTCCGCCGAAACCACCTGTTCCACCACCAAAAGCGGATGAAGCGATCAGAAAGTGAGGGTAATAATGATATGAATTGGAAGTGCTATCGTAACTTTTTTTAATATTCCTTTTAAATTGAGTGTTTAAGCAAAATACAGCTAAGCTAATGCCACTCACATTTTGTTCATTTTTTCGTAACGAATATTGAGATATTTCTATAATGGGACCTAAAAAAGAAAACAACACAAAAAATGCAATAACAAATACAATCATAGTAAAAATGAAAGCAAATATACCCTCATGCTGTAAGCTTATTAATGAAATTATGCCTCCTACAGATATAAAATAGATGCCCATAAATTTTAAGAATGGATCTGCTAACTCCCAAAATACCTTCCCTCTATCACGACCATTAAGCAAATAACAGAACATATAACTATCAATTTGAGATACATACTTAATAATATTGCCTTTTGATATATAATCATAATGTTCGATCAAGCGTTTAAATTTAGGAAATGTTTGGTTTAATGCCTTTTCCATATTCTTAATTTGAGCCATCAGATTTTCTTTGTTATAGGCTCCATGTATATAGTAATATGAATATTTCTCAGGGACTTTTTTTCTTTTCAAATACTTAATATAGATAAACGGTAATAGCAGAATTGAGATGATTAGATAAATAACTAAAGTCTTTGGATTTGAAATGTAAAATATACTTTTCGATCCGGAATAAGTCTTAATTATTGAATCTGTAGCCTCTGATAAACCTTTGTAAAACTCTTTATTCTTGAAATGAGGAATTAGCTTGTTATCAATAATTTCCTGAGCAACCGAATTGGAAATAGTATGTTCCAGGCCATTACCTACAGCGATGTAAACTTCACCTTTTTCATTCTTATACTTCGGTTTAATTAATATTAATATACCATTATCTTTTCCTTTTTGACCCACACCCCATTTATTACCTAATTTTCTGGCAAATTGCGCAGGACGCATGCCCTCCAAATCGCTTACCGTTACAATGGCAATTTGATTTGATGATGTATTTTCAAATTCAAGAATTTTCTTTTCTAATTGCCCTTCCTGATATTCGTCAAGTAAGTTAGCGTAATCATTAACAAATTGATCTGGTGCAGAGAGATCAAATATGGAAGATCCATAAATAAGGCTGGATGAACAAATTAGAAAGAAGAAAGTAATATATTTAATTGTCATAGATAGAGATTTCATCTTGAAGTTCATTTATATCATTTTTGGTAATTGGGAAATAAGTTTGAAGTTTTGATCCTATCTGCTGGATACAACTAATCATTCCTTCCTCAAAATTATTCATTTTAAAACATTCAATTAAGGATTTCACTTCATTTTCCCAGTAATCATCAGGCGTAACTTGATCAATCCCTTCATCTCCTATTATTGCCACTTTTTTATCAAGTAGAGCTAAATAAATAAGAACTCCATTTCGGTTCGCTGTATGATGCATTTGAAGTATCTGAAAAAGTTCCTGCGTTCTTTCCATCAGGTCTGTTTCACAAATATTTTCTATATGCAACCTTATCTCTCCGCTTGTTCTTGACTCTACCTGCTTGATTGCATCTAGTATATTTTTTTTCTGTTTAAAATTAAATAGTTTGGAGGCTTTCATTTATTGGATTTAATATACTTTATAATTGAATCTATCTACTTGTATATGTTTTTATTGCAAGTAGAACATTAATGAATCAGATCACTAACTTTAGTACCATCCCATACCGGAACATCCAGAAAATTTGATAATTTACTTGCATGTTCCCTTATTGCTTTTATCTTAATATTATCAGCAATATTAATTCTTGTTGTATCCTTAAAAACCAGATTCAATTCATAACTTACATATCTGGTCTTATCGGTATATACTATCTCAGAGATAATCTGAATGGCTTTAATCTCATTTAAATGTCTGTAATTACTATCTTCCTGAACATTATAAACTGCACGCACATCTCTGCTTCCTTTCCAGAAATAACCAGATATTTTATCAAAAACTTTTTTTGTCAATAATATCCTCCGCATTAGAAATGTTGCAATTGAAAATGCAAGACCCATTACGAATAGTATAATCTTGGAATCTGAAAAGTTTTTTTCTTCATAAATAAAAAATATTCCCAGCGACATCAGACCAATACCTATCAATGAAAATATATTCAGGAATATTCTGGATATGGTAGATGGAACTACTTCAAGTCTCTTATTTTCAATTTCAACTATTTTACACGTTTGAAAATTAGCTCCTCCCTTGACTAAGGGAGTCCATTCTATTTTTAACGCTAATGGATCATTGAAAGAGGCTATCTGATCATTACTTATTTCTATTTTATCGTTCTCACTATTTTTAACAATTTGCTTAAAATTCATTCTCATATGAATTAGTTTTTCGGAATCCTGATTTTTTGTGCGAAAATCAGCGATGTTAATGCGATTAACGCGCCGGCAATAAATGGAACTCTCCAGTTAAGCATCCAGAGCGCCCCTCCTATTACAGGTATTACAACAGCCGATATATGATTTATTGTAAAGCCTACTGCCATAGAAGGTGCAATATCCTGCTGCTCTCCTGTTTTTTGAAAATAGGTATTAATTGCCATGGCTGCACTAAAGAATATATGATCGGCCACATATAATACAATAACTACCGTACTATTTTCAATATATGCATAAGATAAAAAGATAATTATTAAAAAGATATATTCCACGGTGAGAATCGCTCTTTCTCCGAAACGATTAATGCCCTTAGCTACTAATGGAGCCATAAAATACGTAATGACATTATTAATGATAAACAATATAGCAATACCTTCAACCTTAAACTGATATTTTTCAACCAACATAAAAACAGCAAATACCACAAAAATTTGCCGGCGTGCACCCGCTAAAAAGTTTAAAGTATAAAACAGCCAATACTTTTTTTTCAGCACCATTTTTTTATGCTGTAACGGCATCTCCTTTTTTATTGGATTTCGAGTCAAGGCAACTATTCCAATTATCATTACCACAATTCCGAAACCTATAAATAATTGTGACAGCTCAAAGTATTTAGAAATACCCCAGATGATAGCTCCCACGCAAATATTGGTTAATGCGCCAAGACTTTTGATACTTCCAATAACAACAGGTGCTTGCTTTTTTGTAAAATGCTGTAAGGTCAGACTTTGATTGACCGTTTCGAAATAATGGAACCCAAGTGACATAACCAAGGTAGATAATACCAATCCTATAAACGATGGTAAACATCCGGTTGCCGCTACACCTATTCCCATAATTAGTATAGATATTGCGCCAAGGCGATGCTCTTTTATAATAAGCAATAGATAAACCACCAATAATGCCAAAAATCCGGGTATTTCTCTAACAGACTGAATGACACCTACCTGAAATCCGTTTATACCTACTTCATCTACACCATAATTATTAAACAGAGTTCTCCATGCCTGAAACCCTGCAGCCATTGCAATAGTCAATAAAAGCAGGTACCCATACATGGGATTTTTACGGATTTCTTTAAGCATTATTCTATGATTTTTTTAATATGACAAGAAAAATCACATGTAGCATATCTTGTAATTTTTTCTGAAAAGCGAATTTATCCTTTTTTTTGAATACTTCATTCGGGGAAACGCATATTCTATCATTTGTAATTTGCCTGAGTAATATACAGGTATTACAATTTGTTTAATATTAGGAAAAATTAGTCACCGAAATAATAATCAACAAAATGGGCTTTAATAATCCATAAATTCAAATGCACTTCTATAAGCCCCTATTTCATTTATATAGTCTAAAAAACTACTATAAAAAGGATGCTGACCTATTGTTGAACTGTCACCAATCACCACTAATTTTTTACGTGCCCTTGTGATAGCCACGTTCATGCGACGAGTGTCAGCCAAAAAACCAATTTCTCCTCTGTTATTACTTCTCACCAAACTAATATAGATCACATCCCTCTCTTGTCCCTGAAAGGAATCTACTGTATTAATTGAAATTTGTGGATGAAGATTATCAAACTCTTCTTCGATACCTTTAAATAAATCCTGCAATGAAGTAACCTGTGCTTTATATGGAGAAATCACACCTACTGTTGGATTCTTTTCTTCTGCAGTATTTTCAGCCAACTGCATATACTGCCTGAAATGTCTGATTAATAAGTCAGCTTCTTCATTATTATATGAACTTCTGGTTTCTGAATCTACTTGCTCAAAATAACCACAGCCAGCTGTATCAATGAATTCCACCGACTGATCATCTTTAAAAAGCATCCATGATTTTACCTGACTATTCGCCTTCAATTTGTCATGATAGAAAAAACGACTTGAAAATGACATAATTTGTTCGTTCATCCGATACTGCTCTTGCAACATCACATCCGCCTTATTTCGCTTAATTGTCTTTTCAAATAATGTTTCATCCAAACCTGCCTTTGCTGCATCAAAAGATTTTATAGTTGGTGGTAACTGACAATGGTCACCTGCAAAAATCACTCTATTGGCCTTTGTAATAGGAATCCATGTTGCAGGTTCCAACCCTTGAGCTGCTTCATCAATAAATACTGTTGAAAATCTTCGGTCCCTAATCTGATAATTGGAAGCACCAACCATGGTACAAGCAATTACCTGCGCATTTGTTAAAATATCATTGGTTATATAATATTCCAGATGATCTGCTTCTTTACGCAACTTGCCCGCTTCCTGCAATAAGAGTCTGCGCTGTTGCCTTTCTTCATGACCAAAGTTACGCTTATACTTCCTCGCAGTTCGGTAATACTCATCAGCTTGCTTTTTTACAGCCTTTAAGTCTTTATAATTGGTATGATGAGCAATCTGTGCATCCAGCGTTTTACTTAAAATTTCATCCGTAACACGGGCGGGATGTCCTACTCTCACAACAATTAAACCTTTATCGCCAAGTTTTTCACAAAGCAAATCGATGGCTGCATTACTTGGTGCACAAACCAACACCTGTCTTTCAAATTTCAAAGTATGATGGATACTTTCTACCATGGTAGTGGTTTTACCCGTACCCGGAGGACCATGGACAATAGCAAGGTCGTTTGCTGATTGAATCAGGTTTATGGCATTATTTTGACTGTTATTTAATTGAGGAAGTTTAATATTCTGTGATTCAGAAAATGAAGGTTCCTGAGCGTTAAGCAGTACATGTTTTAGAAACTCCAAACGTTCGTCCTGAGGCTGTAAAACAATCTTCAAAGCTCTTTCCATTTCGAGGTATGCATTTTCATCAAAAAGCAACTGAACGCCCACATTTCCTTCACGCAACCAATCCGGTTCGTCATCGCAATTCAAAGTGATGAGCATTTCCTTTTCTTTGGCCTGATTTACCACTCCATTTACGGTTTGCTTTTGCTCATTATTTTTACCTGCATTTGAAAAAAGAGAGACCAATTTGCCGGATTGAAATAAATGAGATTCGGTATGCTCTTTAGGTCGTGATATTTTAACCAGTAAACGCTCGCCAGCATCAAAATGAGTACGTTCTATGTTTACAGGATACCAGCAAACACCTTCTTTTCGTCGTTCAGCAACGGAAGTATCAGCCATTTTTCTTTTATATTGCTTTAAATCCTCTTCCTTCTCCTTTAGTAATAAGGACAAAACTTTCTCGATCTCTTTATTTACCTGACTCATTTTTAAAATGCATTTAAGACTGCGAAGATAAAGAAAAGGTAGAAGGCGAAAAAACAAGATTGCTTTAACTCCAAATCAGTGTAATAATGGAGATCATGATATACTTTTCAATATAAATTTTCAGGTATATTTCTTACATTTTACTATAATCCTCACTAACTTTGATTTACAATGGTATATATGATACTGGCTGATACGATTTTAATTATACACCTCGTTTTTATTGTATTTGTTATAATGGGTGGATTTATGGTTGTGCGTTGGCATAAACTTATTTGGTTGCATATACCTATAATGCTATGGGGAGTTATTGTTGAATGGGGCAATTTTATATGTCCACTTACACCACTGGAAAACTATTTCCGGAATTTAGCGGGTATGACAACCTACAATCATGATTTTATTGAGGAATACATTTATCCTCTTATATATCTTGAAAATCTGAACAGGACACTACAAATTAAAATTGGTATTCTGACCATTATCATTAATATAATTGCCTATATCATTGTTGTTTCGAAAAGGATGAAAAGAAATCAAGCATAAAATGCAAACGGCTACATTCAGAATATATGCTGAGCTTAATGATTTTTTGCCTAAGCAAAAAAAACAGGTTTCTTTTGAGTATAGTTTTGCCGGACCTTTAAAAGTACACGAAGCCATTTTGTCGTTACACATACCCTTATCTGAAGTAGACCTGATTTTAGTTAATGGTTGTTCTAAAGGTGTTGATTATTGGATTAGTAATGGTGATTACATTTCTGTTTATCCGGTTTTTGAGAGTTTTAACATTTCTTCGTTAAACTCATTACGTCCTGAACCGTTACGAAACTCAAAATTTATTTTAGATGTTCATTTGGGAAAACTGGCTAAATTTCTGCGCATGGCAGGTTTTGATACTCTTTATAGTAGCACTTTTAAGGATGCTGAGATTATTGATATTTCAGTTGAATCGGGGAGAATAATTTTAACACGGGATAATGGTTTGTTAAGGTCGGTAAAAGTAAAGCACGGTTACTATATCCGGAATATTGATCCGGTAAAACAGTTTAAGGAGGTGGTATCTAAATTTGATCTTGGATCACAGTTTAAACCGATGGAACGTTGCTTAAAGTGTAATAACCTTTTGGAAATGGCTGTTAAGGAAGAGTTACCCGGGAAAATTAAACCGGATATATTGAATCGATTTTCTCATTTCTATACGTGTCGGCAATGCAATCATATCTATTGGCATGGTAGTCACTATGATCGTATGAAGGCTTTCTTAAAAACTATCATTGATTCATAAAACACATAAAAACTACTGATCCCCCTCCCTCCATATTAAGTGAAGTAAAAAATTGATTATCCGCTTTAGCCATGAATTTAAATTGAGGATTAATATTCAAATAATGTCATGGCTAAAGCGGGAGAATATACGACTTAACCTCCCTTGGATAAATAAGCTCTCGAACTTACTATTCACAAATTGTATTTCTTATTTTTTCCACTTAATACTACACCCAATGGCTTTGGCTTGTGCAATAGCAACTTCATCACCAGCCATTAAATTCTTAATAGCTGCTTCCACAAATTTTTCATTTACAGCTGCACTATCCTGATAATTATCATCAATAGCACCAACGTATTTCACAATTAGTTTTCCAGCTTCTTTTTCAAGTAAAAATACATGAGGAGTACGAGTTGCTCCATAGGCTTTGGCAATTTCTTGTGTTTCATCGTATAAATACGGAAATGTAAATCCTTTTTCATCAGCTCGCTTTATCATATTCTCAAAAGAATCTGAAGGATATGCTTCTGCATCATTAGGATTAATTGCAATTACCGGATAACCTTTTTTCTTATAATCTTTATCCAAGGCAATAATCCTGTCTTCATAAGCAACTGCATATGGGCAATGGTTACAAGTAAAAATAACAATAAATCCTTTTGCATCTTTATAATCTTTTAATGAAACCATTTTCCCATCAATATTCTTTAGGTTAAACCCGATAGCTTCGTCTCCGGGAGAATAACCTTGCCCCACTACATTTAATGATAGTACCATAGCAAATACAAATAAAATTGACTTTTTCATGATGTTTGTTTTTGTTGTAATTGATTAAAGTTACATCCTAATCTTAATAAAATTAGATGTTTATAATAACATTACAGAGAATTTACAGTCTACTTTCTATAAAACTCTTTAACTCTTCATATGATAATTGACCTTCATGAAATTTACGGTTGTTCTTTTTATAAACTATTGTTGCAGGAATACCGCCGGTCCAGGATTCATCAACCAAATTAATCCACTTATTACTATTGGGGTCGTTGAGTAAGATGACTTCTTCATCTACACCATTTTTTTCAATAAAAGGAAGAAGTCTTGATTCTTTTTGCTTTGGAAAATCAAGGCTCACAAATACAAATTTCACTTTTTGCTTGCTAAAGCCTGCTGCTAAATCTAAAAAATGAGGAAGTTCTTCAACACATGGTTTACACCAGGTTGCCCAAAAATTAACCACATAAACTGTATCTGTTTGCATATGTAAATATGGACTTAACTCTTCAAAATTCATTTCTTTAACCTCTTGTGATTTCATAGTTGATAGAAAACAAAAAAATAAGGTGATTGTGATGCTGATTTTCATGCGTTTAAATTTTGTTTTTATGATCGCATTATACTCACAAAATAACATCTTCCTCGTATGTGAGAAATCTTTTATCAAGCTCGTTTCATATGTTAAAATATTTGTTGTGATTTTCGATTTCGCATAAATCTATAAACAACAAAATACTATGCTAAAATAAACAATAATGTCAGCCAAATAGTTCAGCAGAACTTCTTAAAATTCAGTACCATTGCTTAATGATAATGTTTGTACATTTAAAGAAAATCCCCTTTATCAGAACATTAGTCATGATAAATCTAAATACAAATCTTCAATTTCAATTACTAAAATAAAGCATTGAGGTTTAAATATATTCAGCATTAACATACCTATTTAGCAAGCATTCATCGAATTAATAACTATCTTTGTGACTTAAGCATCAATTCTCCACCTATTGATAGATTTCATTTCTGCAAATCTATGTTCAGAAATCTGGCATTTTCGCATGTATTATTCATCCTTGTAAATTAATTTTTATGACATATAATTATGCATTTTTTGATGTTGACAGCATTGAAATAACACCAGGAAGTTACAGATACAATTGTCCGGAACGAAGTGAACCCATCAGTAAATATTTATTTGAAGTATATGGGTTAATATCAGGATTAAACGCCCCGTATTTGTTTACGATTCACCAGAACGGTTGTAAACCCACGAAAGAAGACCGAAGAGATGCCATATTTGTATCCAATAACAACGAAGATAAAGAGTGGAAAAAATCAGTTAGTTTACGATTTAAGTTTTACCTGGAACGAGGAAATACAGATAGTAAAGAAGACTTGCTGGTATTTAACAGTAACCCAAATGCCTTTGAGTGTATTAAAGCTATTGATGCCAGGCAGTGGGTCGTTTTTGGCGTAGGTCTGGAAAATAAAACAGATCATGTTATTACAGAATTAATAAACAAGGGGTACAAAGTGTCTTATATTCCGGAATTGATTATCAATGATTCAGCCAACAAAGATGGAAAAATCAACCTTGAGGAGGTGAACAGTTATTTTACCAAGTGGCAACTGATGGGTGCGAAACCAATGAAATACTCCAGGATATTATCTTTGATTCACAAAAAATAATAACCTGAGTTCGATTAAAATTAGCGAGCTCAAAATTCAGTAAATGATTGATTTACAATATAAATTTTTGAGACATAGCGAGCTATGGTGATAAAATTTAGAGCCGTAAATCGATTATTTACTGAAAAGCTATG
>JBNKRV010000315.1:0-5627 GCA_050296935.1 Marinilabiliaceae bacterium
CAGTTCAGATTGTTTAGGCTTTTTTAGTTATTATCGTTCAAAAGAAGATTCAACTATGTGGTATTGCAATTATCCAGAAGATAGAAAGGATACTATATGGACTTGTAAAAGATAACGTTTTGTAACAATACATATTCTCTCGTATTTACTGCATGGTTTGCATTCCAACATTTAAGAGGCTATAAACCCTTCATTACTAAAATGACTTTTGAAAAGGAATTTAAAGGCAATATTACCGAAGATAAATTTGAAAGAGTTAAAGCATGGGAAGACTTTGCAAAAGAAGAAGAAATGAAGCAGAAAATTGAAAATGCCAAAAATCCGTTTAACATGTCGCCAGGCAAAATATAACATACATCATGAGAAAAATAAATGTATCTATCATATTTATACTGTGTGTTTTATTTGCATGTAAAAACGAGCCAAAGCCATACCATTTTATTTATTTAGATAAATTAAGTGGTAGAGTTGGTTATCCAGAATATATTTCTGAAAAAATACTTGTAGAGAATCCACCTGAAGATAAATATATACTAGACAGTATAATGCATGATTATCGGGTTAAAAGTGGGATTAGTTTATGTACGATTGATAGTACTATTAATAAGTATAGCATTTCATTTTATAAAAAAAACAAACGTACTAGTTTCTTTATTCATAATAAGGAAGATAAACATCATCTGATAAGTGAAACCTATATTGGAGCAGGTTATGCAAAAGAATCATTAGGACTATTTTTTTATCATCGATTAAAAGATAACCCGAAGATATGGTATTCAACTTATCCCAAAGACTTTAATGACACAATCTATTGCAAATGAAAAATAATGTTTTGTAACAGCTTGTGATATTTCATGGTTTACTCTCCAACACTTAAGGGGATACAGACCATTTATTACCAAAGTAGAATTTACTAAAGAATTTACAGGTAATCTAAAAGATGGAAAATTTGAAAGAGCAAGAAAGAGAAAAAACGAAAGCTTTAAAAATGAAATTGAAAATGCGAAGAATCCTTTTTATAAATCACCTGGTAAAATTTAAAGTAATAAAATATTTATTCCTTGTAATAATACTTCTTTGTTCAATAGGTTGTTTTAGAAAACTTAAATTTGAAAATACTGCACAGAAAAAATTATATCGTTACTGTTATACAAATGATGGTAATTCTATTCCTTGTTACAGTGTCACATATCTTGTTAGCAACTATAATAGTTCAAAAGATAGTTTGTTATTAGACTTTGTTTATAAAGAATTTAGAAAAGTTAATCAGCTTAGTGACTCAATTCTAAAAGTAAGTTTTAGTTTTTATAAAAAAAATAATTGTACAGAAAAATATTTAAGATTAGATCCGTACGGAAAAGCATGCATTGCAGATCCTGAAACGAAATGGGGATGTACAGAGTACGAAATAAATAGCTACTCATTTAAACGCATAAACAAAGAATCTACTAGATGGATATTTATGGATTTTGGTAATGAAACTAGTGATACAATAGAAGTGAAGTTTTGTAACAAGCTGCAATAAATAAGTTTGATGTCGTTCGGTATAGGGAATCACTATTTCATTTTTGTTTCAATTTGGGTAACAGGAAAGTACCCCTCAACGTACACTCCAATTCATGTGTATATATTAATTTAGAATTGAGCCACATTTCAATCGAAATGAATGAGAAAAACACGTTCATTAAAACACGATAAGCATTTATAAAAACAAAAAATATTATTCAGAAAATGCAGATAAAAAGGTGCGCGTGGAAGTACCTGTGGTTTCATTTCCGTTTATTATTGCCCGTTCAGTTCGCAGGGCTGGGAATTGTTATCAAACAGATGGTAAGAAAGTTACCAGAGAAGATATTACGTGTTTAGATATAGCTTACCCACATGAAGTAACAAGGTTAAGACAAGCTTTAGAAAAAGGTTACGACAATTTAGGTCGCAAAGAGTATAAAGAGGATGATAAAGAAGAGTATGTACAATATGCTTTAGATTTCATAGAGGAACTGAATGATAAAACAGACGATGAATTGTTTGAAGAATTCAGAGACCTGGATTTGTATGCCTGGGGCGAACTTGATGATAATTTTCATAAGATGATTGATTTCTTCAGGATTAATAGTGAAACAAGTGCTAGATATGAAGATGTTAGACTAACAAATGCAATCGCAAATCATGAAAGAACAACAAGGTTTGTAGCAGGATTTGAAAATTTACTACACAGAACGCTCACTAACGCCAATAGTATGTCTCAGTTAAAAGTAAGTGATGCCAAAAGTCAGTTTATAAAAAATGAATACGATGAGACCAAGGGTGGTGACCCACATATTTTGGGTATTGTTGGTCTGCAAAATCTTCCCAGTCTAGCTTATTCAGATAAATTAAGTGGTCTTGGCATTTCAGTAAACGGAACACAGGCATATGATATATCCCTACTTTCCTATACATGTGAAGGCAATAGATACAAAGGTCAATTCAAGTTAGAAATTTATGACCATTTTGGATTAGATGCAACCGACATTTTAGCTGATAGATTTAGAAAAAATGAAAATTTCGTAAGTTGGTTTATGCTCCAGCATTTAAGAAAATACCGTCCATTTATTACTTATATTCCTTTGACTTATTCTTTTACAGGCACTTTAAATGGAGAGTCACCCATAAATATAACCAGAGATGAAAACAAGTAAGAAAATTTTAATCATTGTTTCAATTTGTATTGTTTCGTGTTGTATTTATGCGCAATATACAAAAATGAAATTCGATAAAATTTATCAAAATAGAGGTAACTATGGAATGATTTACAAAGATATTTACTATTCTGGTGCTTTAGATCGAATCAAACAGTTTTTATTTAATCATTTTGATACAACTATTACTACCCCCAAAGGATTCTCAAGTCGTAAGTTCCTTTTGTATTACACAAAAGAGCTTACGAATGACACAACTATATTGTCTGCAGCTAATTATCTAATGAATAAAGGATTTTATCGTATTGAAGTTGTTTATAAAGATGGAAAACATAATGAATTATCGATTAGTCAAACATTTCTCATGTATAAATATGCACCAACACGGCATTATTTAATTTTTAGTGAGGACTTTGAATATAAATATAGGTTTGCTCGAGATGACAAATGGTTCTTCCATTCATGTGATGAAGAACCTGATGATGGAATTTGGATAGATAGTAGACCTGACTGGCTAATGCCATATTTTGAAGCTTTCAATTTTTTTAAAGAAAATCCCGATTGGAGTCAAAAGAAATAACGATTTGTAACACTGCATAAAAACTTAACAATACCCGTTGTAGTGCAGAACCTAACAATAACGGAAAGCCAAAACAACTAATAAAAACAAATGCTTTTGAATAGGAAGGTGTCTTATGCTATAAATACACTCCTGAAAAGGCCGAAAATAGAAGGATATATGCATGGTGTCAAGGTGAAAACAAAGATGTTAGTGTAGAACATGAAAAAATCTGGAAAATAACGGACATTACCCCAAGCGGCCTGAACTTTGCTTCGCAAGGTTTGATTAATATGCCTACGGAAGAACCCATAAAGGAACAAAAGCTGCTAGTTAAAAAACTGGAAGGTCCCTTTTTCGAAAACGGCAAACTGGCCGAAGAAATGATAGCGGGAAACACATATATTTTTAAAGCCACAGAATATACTGATTCTCCCAAAGACAAAGTAGCTAATACAAAATGGGCTGAAGAATTAAATGCAGACGGTACAATCACAAACCTCAACGGCGAAAAGCCATATCTGGATAAAGATGTAGTATGCTATAAGTACAAAGCCAGGAAAGCTGAGACGATACGGTTATATGCTTATGTAGAAAATGCAGATAAAAAGGTGAGCGTGGAAGTACCTGTGGTTTCTTTTCCTTTTTGCGTGGACAGATTTAAAGTTCCAGGTCTAAATAATGAGGGCACAAATATTGCCGAAGATTTAACCTATGGAAAAGGAATTGCAACTAAAACTCCCAATAGTGTATATGACTCCAAATCTGTAGAGCAATTTAAAAAGGAATATATTGAAAATGGTTTTGATATTGAAAAACATGCAGTTTTTGCCAATATTGAAAGTTTAAAAGAAAACCCATTTGATAAATCATTTAATCACTCTAGTCCATCAGAAGGCTCAGACCATTTTGCTAATGTTCAAAGATACATTGATGCACAAAACAATGCAAAAATAATGGAAATGGCTGATGAATTTGATAAGGCTAACTATCCTAAAGCCGTTTATTCTAAAGAGCGCATATATAATGCACGAGCTTGGATAATTGAAAATTGGTTTTTTGAAGCATCGGGTAAGGATGTTAAAGATTATCATGAAGGAAATTTAATGTTTTGGGACACAAGCGACGAGAATATTTTTAAGGCTTTTGAAGATTGGGCAACCTTATGTTTTTCTTATGGAGAGATGTAGGATAATATTAAACGGATGATTGCAAAATTTAAAAGAAATGAGGGTGGTATATATGAAGACCCTGTATTAACGGAAGATATAGCAAATCATAAAGCTACCTTGGAATACTGCACGTTTCTTGAAGACTATATGGCTGAAAAAATAAAAGGGAATGAAGGGAAATTCAATTTATTGATAAATAAAGATATTGATTTTGAAATGGAAGATAGAGATGGGAAAGGTAAAACCACAACAAAGAAACGTCAAGATGGAGGGTTTGTACGATTTGCGAGACCTCAGTTTAACTCAGCAGCTGATAAATTTAGAGGCGAAACTATAGCTTTAAATGACATCTGGGCAACAGAAGTTAATGTGATGAGTGTTAAGTTTGATGAAATGAATTATAAAATTAAATATCAGGTTACTTTGTGGGATCATTTTGGTTTGGATATTACAGATATTGAAGACATACCAAATACAGTCCCTTTGGCTAAAGAAGCATTTACTGCGTGGTTTGCATGCAACATTTAAGAGGCTATAAACCCTTCATTACTAAAATGACTTTTGAAAAGGAATTTAAAGGTAATGTTACCGAAGATAAATTTGAAAGAGTTAAAGCACGGGAAGACTTTGCAAAAGAAGAAGAAATGAAGCAGAAAATTAAAAATGCCAAAAATCCGTTTAACATGTCGCCAGGCAAAATATAACATACATCATGAGAAAAATAAATGTATCTATCATATTTACACTGTGTGTTTTATGCACATGTAAAAACGAGCCAAAGCCATACCATTTTATTTATTTAGATAAATTAAGTGATTTGATAATAATGGATCTGAAAGGGCTATTCGGAATATTAAGGTAAAGCAAAAAATCTCAGGTGGCTTTAGGTCTGGAGGTGTTACTAATGCATTTGCGATCATCCGATCTGTTATTGATACCCGGATTAAAAGAGATGCTAATGTTTTCAATTCCCTTTGCTCTTCTTCAGAAGCCAATGTTCGTGGCTAATTTACTCTGTATTAACTTTATGTTCTGATTATTACCTGAGTTTTTACCTGTTTTCTTATAAACTATACTAAATTAAATAAATTATTATTATATATTTGAGGATCTTTTTTTAAACAAAAATATCATATACCAGATAAAAAATTTTAAGTAGAAACCAGTGTATACCAAACGTACCACTGTATTAATAAACTTATACCATGCTGAATA
>JBNKRV010000316.1:0-40304 GCA_050296935.1 Marinilabiliaceae bacterium
ATGCAGGCCATCGTTCAAAACATGAAGGATACTTGCAGGATACATAAACACGAGAAGTTAAAAGATCAGAGTAAAATCCTCAAATCAAAGCTTCGAGGATTGTATCAATACTTTGGCATACGAGGCAATTTTATAAGCATAAACCGGATGTATCAAATAGCGATATATGCCTGGTTTAAGTGGCTTAACCGAAGGAGTCAGCGCAAAAGCTACACATGGAAAGGGTATCGGGAGTTGCTAAAATACTTTAATCTTCCCAAACCCAGGATTATTCATTATAATGTTTAAATTTATGCACCAGATAATTAAACATATTAACTGAGGAGCCGGATACGGGAATTCTGTACGTCCGGATCTGCGGGGGGATAGGCGGAGTAATCCGCTATTCTATCCCGATTAGTAAGCATTAACTCGCACATATGGAAAATCTCATAATTGAATCAACTTTTGAAAAAGAAGGCTTTATTAAACTTAATTTAATAAAATGGGAGGTACATTGGATTAAGAATAAAAAGCAGATAAAAAAAATACGCAATTTTAAGTTTGGTATTATTGATTCTTGGACTCATCACTAGTTCAAATGAAGAACCTATTACTCCGTTTTTAATTTTCGGAATTGCTTCAGTCGTCGGAACATTATTTGTAGTTTACTTTAGACTGAAATCTAAAAAGACATATAAGAACAAAATTATTGAAATAGCAGATAAGTTTGAGTCGGAAAAAATGGATTGTATTTATGAATTCTCAGAAGAAGAGATAAAAGCTCCAATAGCTATTGGAGCCGAGCTTAGCAAAAATCATTGAAGGTAATTTTTTGTGAATAGCCATGATATGACAAAAGCAGAAAAAATACAAGTTAGTGCCGATAAAACAAGGTTTATAATTAACAGATGTGAAGGTTTAATAATTATAAAATCATCAAATTAACACATCATTAATAAGCTAAAAATTATGAAGAAGAATTTATTTTAAGCAGTTTATTCCTTTCAGTCATGCGCTCCACTTCGATACGGTTGAGGGGAACTACACATCCCGAAAAAACGTACCAGCCAACACACACGAATCCTTTTTCTGCGTGAAGAGTTGTTTTTTACCTCGTTAGATTTACAAAAAATAGCCTTGTAGTATAGAAAAACAACCGCAAGACTATTTTAATTTGGAAAGAAATTAAATAAAATTTTTTAGACTAATTCAATATGTACTGTAAGAATTTCTAAACAAATTATATATTTATCCTGCAGTTTTAACAGAAGTTCAAAATTAATGACAAAACTGGGTGAATTCCTCGATAAAAAATCTGTGAACAAATCAGAAATCGCTGGAAGAACTGGTATAAGCAGAGCAAGAATTAGCGAATTGACATTAAATGAAACTAAAAAGCTAAGAGCTGATGAACTGTACCTTACTTCATTAGCAATTGATGTTAATCCATCATTATTGCTAGATTTTGTTTGTAAAGATTTAAATTTAATGACGGTATAAGAATACCATTTTTCACTAACAAACTATGAATATTAATTGCCCTGCATACAATGAAAGAAAAAGAACAAGAAACACACTAAAACAATGTGGACTATTAATCCTATTTGTATTATTCACTTTCAACGCTTTGGGCAATAGTCATCCATCCATTGAAAGTATTTCCTTATTTGAAGATGCCTCCAAAAACCTCAGTTTCTCTGAAATACATAGAAATGATAGCCTTGGGCTGTTCAAGGACATGAACCCTGTAACCAGTTTAGCATATACAGGCAGTAATATCTGGATAAAAATAGTTGTTTCCAATCACGATGATAAAAGCTATGACAAGATTTTACGGTGGAAAAAGTCACTTACTCATTTGGTCTGTTTTTATGAGACTGACACAGATGGAGTATATCATAAAAGTATATCGGGATATGCTATTCCTGATTCCGATAAGGAAGTCATCTCAAATGCAATATGTTTTCCTATTACATTACAGCCCAATTCCAAAAAAAACTATTTTTTACAAGTCAGAAGTCCTTACAGCATTGAAATTGATATTTCACTAATTGATAAAATACAGTTGGAGAAGGATGAAAGAGATTTTAATTTATTTGCTGGTGCGGTTATTTTCGCATTAATTGTTATTAGTTTATATAACTTATTTTTAGGTATCGGCTTAAAAGATTCAATGTACTTTCATTTTGTAATTACTAATATTGGCGACACCCTTTCTATGGCAGCCATGCTTGCCGTAATGCCTCTAGTGTTTCCATTTCTTCCTTTTGCTCGCACTCCATTTTTCAATGCTGCTTCTATTGGTGTATTTGGAGCCTTATCTGCCAATTTTGTTATTCAATTTCTGAAATTGAAGCAAAATCATAGAGTTTGGTATTGGGTTTTATTATTTGTTATTATAATTAATCTGTTAGCCATTGTGCATGGTACTATTTCGTATTATAAGTATGATGGATCTTATAACCTTATTGCTCCTATTCATTTTTTCACTATCCCAACAACCTTTGTTGTTTGTGTAGTTTCTTATTTTAAAGGTAATAGAGACACCCGCTTTTTATTGATAGGCTTGTTTTTTTTAATGGTGGGTGCAATTTCCAAATTGTTGACCATTCAAGGGATTATCTCGGGTACCTGGTTTACCAATCATTTTATTTACATTGCCGATGTTTTAGAATCAGTCCTTTTATCCTTTGCTCTTGCAGACCGATATAACAGAATACAAAACGAAAAGCTGAAACTGGAAATTGATTTGCGAACAAAAGATAAAGATATAAGCTTGTTAGCAGCAAATAATAAGGTAAGGTTCAATGAGCGTAAGATATTCTTGTCCGATCTTCAGGAACTGGCAAAGATTGAACCTGAAAATTTACCAAATAAGCTCAGGTCCCTCATTTTTAACCTTGTACAAAAACTTGATAGTGAAGGGAAACTCATGCATAAGGCAGATAACATTCAAGTCCTCAATGCTGAATTCGAGAGTAAAATCAAATCATCTTTTCCAGAATTAAGCCAATCCGATATCGAGTTATGCGGGTACATAAAACTCAACATGTCGGTTAAAGAAATTGCAGATATTAAACGTACTACTGAGGCTGCCATTAAAATGGCGCGCTATCGCTTGAAAGCCAAACTACAATTAGATGATATAAGACTCGATGACTATATTCAGATAAATTTTTAGAGTATGCGCGAAGCTTGATAATAAGTATTAAGCATATTTAGGCTTTAATATATTATGATTAACTAAAAAACATTAAAATACTCCAACATATTCAAAAATCTTATTTTCAAACTAGAATAATGAAATTATTGATAATATTTAATTTAGCTTTTTTAACATTTAGTGGTTTTTCACAACAACCAATAGATGTAAATGCAATTGATCCAAACCATCATATTGGTGGTTATATGTCGCATTTCTATGATGCTAACAGGAAATTAGATTTTGAAGATATTACTGATATTCATTTTAATAAACTTAAGGAAGGGATACCAAACTTTGGTTATAATACAGGTACAGATTGGTTAAAGTTTACTCTTTATAACTCAGATAGCCTTGCAGTTAACAAAGTTATTAGGATTAATAAACCATTACTAGACAGTATTACTTTATATTATTATCAGGATGGTATAATAAAGAAATATTATGAAGGATATATGGTTAAAGATTACAGGGATTTTAATTGTTGTAAATCTAATTATTTTGCTCTTCAATTACCTCCAAATACAACACAGACTTATTATTTAAAAATAAATAGCTTACATAGCAAACAGCTATCTGTTTACATTAACGATTATCTCAGTTTATTTAAATATGAAAACTTAATTACAAATACTATTTGGTATTATATTGGCACCTTACTCACCATAACATTATATAATGTTTTTTTAGGTTTTCGCTCGAAAAGAAAAATTTTTAATTTGTTTGCATTATCAAATCTTGGATCATTACTGATTATATTAGCTTTAAAAGGTTTTTTTGCTTCCTCCTTATTTCAATCTCAATTACAATTAAGACTAATTTTACAACCAATTTCTATTATAAGTTTTTCAGTATTCTCATCATTATTATGTATGGAAATGATGAATATTAAAAAATCTAGTGGTATTACTTATTATATGTTTTTAGCTGTTATTTGTTATGCTTTATTTGCCGCATTTTATCCAATTTTTATGAATGTATATGGTAATATTACTGATTTTAGGCATTTATCTGGTTCTACATTTATGTTCGCAGTTGTTGCAGTTGTTTCTGGGGTAATTGAAGTAAGAAAAGGAAATAAAGGTGCACTATTATATTTATCTGCATGGAGTGTTGGTTTGTTGGGAACATTTTTGTATACACTTTTATTATACAATTATATGCCTGTTAACTTTTTTACGCAAAATTTATATTTACTGGGATCAATACTTGAAGTACTAATACTTTCATTTGCATTAGCTAACCGATATAATCATATGCAGATGGAAAAACTGCAACTGGAAATTGATCTAAGAACGAAAGAAAAGGACCTTAGTTTGATTGCCGCAAATAATAAAGTACGTTACAATGAACGAAAGATCTTCTTGTCTGATTTAAAGGAACTCGCTAAATGTACACCGGATAATTTACCCGGTGTACTAAAATCGCTCATATTTAATGTAGTTCAGAAACTAGATAGTGAGGAGAAATTCATTTATAAAGCAAATAATTTACACGTAATTAACGCAGTGCTTGAAGAAAAATTGAAAGAACGTTTTCCTAAGCTTAGTCAATCGGATATTGAACTGTGTGGTTACATAAAACTTAGGATGCCTATTAAAGAAATTGCCGAGATGAAGCGAACCACGGAGGCTGCTATAAAAATGGCGCGCTATCGTTTAAAAAACAAACTTGAATTAGAGGATGAAAAATTAGATGATTTTATTCTATCAAACTTCTGACAATCGCTTATGTCCAAATAATTTTGACAATTCAAATGTTATATTTCTATTAGAACTTCATTTACCGAAGATCCTTCTTCCATCATTTTTTTATTCATCCTGTATTTTGCCATTTTTACAGCGGCCTCTGTAGTCCTTTTTAAATTAGCAATTTCTTTAATGGATAGATTTAGTTTTAAGTAACCACAAATTTCAACTTCACTTTGTGTAAGATTAGGAAAACGTTCCTTCAGGTTTTTTTCAAATTCAGTGTTGATTTTGTCAATATTCTCTTGTAATTGGTTTCGTTTTTTATCTGCATCTACTTGAATGTTCAAATTTGTAATAAAACTACCTAGTTTTTGTTTAATTGATCCGTTGTTATCTTGATAGATATCATTTAATTCATTTAATAAATTGATTTTCAGAGAATGCCTTATCTTGTTATCAGAAACCACTTTAGTTAAGTCCGTATTTTTATATTGCAGTTCAAGTTCCAGCTTATTATTTTCTTTTTGAATTAAGTTGTATCTGTCGGCCAGGGCAAATGACAATAACAATACTTCAAGTGCAGAGCCAATTACATAAAAATTACTGGTAAAATCATTTTTTGGGAAATAGCCCAATAGTACCAGCGAATGTAAAAGTACACCAATGATTACTGCTGTCCATCCCAATAGATAATATCGTCCATATCTACTGCCTTTTTTTAATGCGATTACACCTGCAATAAAGGCAGCTAAGCAAAAAATTAAACTACTTATTGCAACAAATGAATAATGATGCGGTTTTCCAATAAGTCTAAAAAAATTAAGACCCAAATTACCCAATAATGCAAATATAGCAGTGCCTAGCATCAAATAATAGGCAAAGCGGCTATGTTTTCTTAGATTAAGGATACGTATATTGAAATTACTACTAAATAATATCCATAAACCGATAGAAGCTGTTGTCAAGTACGGAATAAAGTGTTCGACTCCTCTTGAAAAATAATAAACAAAAAATCCTTTGTTGGCCAGTCCTGCCAATAATGAAAAAAGGTTAGCCAATGCATAATGAAGGTAAAGGTTGTCTTTTATTGAAAAACCTATAAATAGGTTATACAGAGTAATACAAAGCAAAATCCCAATGAAAATCCCAATGTACGATGCTATATTCATGTCAGTATGATGCAGTACTCTTGGGTTAATGATAGAAACTGAAAAGCTTTTACCAGAATAAGAAGAGCATCTTAGGTAAAATGTTGTTGTATCGTTAGGGTGTATGCGAATAGGGAAATAGGTTCCAAAACCTATCATTGGTTTTTTATGTAGGGGAACACAAGCTCCTCCTTGAATAGAATCCCATTTATTTAAATACCGATTGAAAAAATATAATGAAATACTGTCAATTAACAGTTTATCAATATTTAATATAGCTTTTTCCTTAATAAAATGGTCGCTATACACGCTGAATTTAATCCAGTCAGCATCGTTATTGTATCCTAGGCTTATGGCTGAATTATTATTGGGGGTAAACTCTTTATTTACAATTTCATTAATGCCTAACTGTTTACTTTTATCTTTATAAAGCATTAAGTGTTTATTAAGATTAACACCTTCTTTAATATCAGACAGTTTAATAACCGGTTCTATGCGACCCAGGTTGTTTGAAAAACCTGTATTGTTTACTACTAATAATAATGACAGGCAAATTGTAAAACACAATATGTTTGAATGGCTTTTGGGTAACTTAAAATTTCCGTTTAATACGACTTTTACATTCATTGTTTGGAGACAATAAGATTTTAGAACTTCAAATATAGAAGTATTAAGCTGAAAAATAATGTTGTTTGCTTTCCTTTTGTATATCCTTTCGTTTTTTTTTATGATTCTTGTAAGTGATTTATAATTAAGCATTTTGAGCTGCGGTTACTTTTTGTAAGCCCCCATGTTACCTTTTGTTACCTCTATTAACAATCCTTTTCACAGCCTTTTAAGTAAAATTAATTTATCCAACCAGACGCTTGAAATCAGACAGGCAATTTACCTAGCATCCATATTGAACAATAATAAAAAGTAAAAACCAATTAATGAAGAAACTTATACTAATAAATAAAATAAAGATGGACAGGAACAAAAAATCAGGATTAGTTTATTCTCATTTGAAATATGGGAATACTAAAAGTGGAGGAATTTTGAAGAAGGCAATGCTCATTCTACAATTAGCATTATTTTCAGTAATAACCCACGCACAGGATTACCAGTACCAATGGGCTGGCAGCCTATTAGACAGTATTTTGCCAAATGGCGTACTTGTTTCCGACCTTACCAAACCAACAAATGCAGTAGAAGAACAAGCAAATGGAGTAGCAGTGGACAACAGTGGCAATGCTATAATTACCGGGATTATGGATGGGCCTTATGTCGATCTTGCAGCTTCGCCACCCATAGTATATCAAGCCTATAGTGTGATTTTTATACAGAAGAGAGATTCCGAAGGAAAACTTGTCTGGTCAAATTATATCGATGTGGGAGACCATATTGGAATTGGTCCTATACGTATATCGAAAGATATAGCTATTGATAGTGAGGATAATATTTACATTTGTGGATATACGCTATTGGATACAACCGATTTTGATCCGGGACCCGGCGAAGCTTTGGTAGTTCCGGATTCAGCTTGCAGTGCTGGTTTTGTTGCAAAATACACCAAAGATGGTGTTTTTGAGTTTGTTTATACCATACAGGGAGCTGTTGGCGGGGAGTTTAATCCCAGACATATCACAGTTGACAATAACAACAATATACTGGTTGCTGGTATGTTTGAAAAAATTGTTGACTTTGATGCAGGACCAGGCGTTCAAAAAGATACAGCTGACAATGTAGGAGATAATTTTCTATTGAAAATTGATAATTCAGGCAACTATATTTGGCACCTTGCCTGGGGATGTAAATATACCGATAATGTAACCGATATAGTATTTGATGAGGCAGGAAACAGCTATACACTTGGTTTGTTTCATGACACCATTGACACCGATCCCGGGAATCAAATCAGCATACTTTCAGCGTCTGAAAGTAACAGTTATATTTCCAAATTCGATGCAGACGGTAACTTTTTGTGGTCAACCTTCTTTAAATCCGATTCATCCTGCCTGGCTCTTGAATTGGCGTATAAAGATGGTAAACTTGCCGTGGCAGGCGATTATCATGATCCTATTGAGGTTATTTGGGGAGGTACTTCCAGTTTTACCATACCCGAAGTTACGCCCTATTATGATGACAATGTATTTGTGATTGGAATTGATACCAGCGGACAGTATTTGTGGCACTACACCCCACAGGCAAGCTTGCCGGATGATTTTTCAAGCATTGCTAAAATATCGGCAAGCAGTAATGGCTGGATTGTTGGTATGTCTGCCAGTAAATTTATAGACCTCGATAACGGGCCGGGTGTGGATTCTGTTGTTTATGATTTTTATGCAGTTTATGCAGTAGGTTTGTCAGAAACCGGACAATACCAATGGAACAAAAAACTGGAACTGGATGCCAATGGTTCGATGGTACTTAATGGCTTGGAAGCTCAGGGGAAAGATTTATACTTAACGGGTTATTATAAGGGTGCAGCATTGGATGTAAACCCCAACCTGCTCGATACTGTTTTGCTGCCTAAATGGTTTTCCAAAACAACTTTTTTGGTAAAGCTAACTGATGCTACCAGCATAAACATGTGCGGTGATTATACCATTGGAAATTCCGGGGGAACGGTAGATTACTCAACCATTTCTGCTGCAATTGAGGACCTGCAAAATGCTACAATAAATTGTGATATTACCTTTACCATTGAACCCGGAACCTATAATGACACCATTAACCTCGATTCACTGAGCAATGGTGATTATACCATTACATTCCGGGGCATGGATATGGAAACCACCATCATTCATCCGCTTAATAACATTGCAGCCGATAAATCAGGAATATCCATCATAAATACAAACCATGTAGTTTTCAGCAATATAACCCTGGAAATGGATGATATCTCTGGCGGAAAAGTAAGTAACCTTGGGAATGGGACCAAAGGAATCAACATAGAAAATGCCACTGATATCATGCTCGACAGCCTGGTTCTTTCCAATTCAAACTATACTGTGGGCGATAATACAACCGAGTACATAGCCTCGGCTGTTTCTTTACTCGATGTACAAAATGTAACCATTACCAATAGTCAATTTAGCGGGGCAGGTGTACTTTTCTTTATCGATGGATTTAAAGATTTATCCATTGAAGGCAATACTTTACAGGATGCACATGCCCATATTTATTGTGATTGGATTAATGGAACTTATGCTGATAGCCTGGCCATTCGCAATAATAATTTCACAGGTCCGGTTAATACCGGAAACAGCGTAATATACTTTTTTAGTAATGGTTTAGGCCACATTACAAATGTGGTCATCGAAAACAACCAAATTGATGGTATGAACGGAGGTGATTATGGCATGTATTTAAATGCGCTTGATCAGCCTGTTATCAGGAACAACTCTATTCAGAATATAACAAATGGCGTTTTTTTGGAAGGAAACCTTGAAGCATTATTCGAATCGAATACGATAACCGATATCTCCACTTTAGCCTTAAATCTAAAGAATGGCGATGGCGATAATATTGTGAATAACATATTGGCATCGGATAACCGGGCATTAGCAGCCTATGCTTTAAGTAATTTAAGGCTGGTACACAATACCTTTAATGCCTATGGATCAGGGGAAGGTGTATTTATCTTTGGTGCAACGGCAGATAGCCTTGTTATTGTAAACAACATATTTTCAGTGGCTGATACCACGCAATATGAACTTGCTATGAATTTTATAAAGGCTACCAATATTACCATGGATTATAACCTCTATTCGGGCAATGCCACCACATATACTGTTGTGGTTTCACAAATAGGAGGTGTTGGCATGCCTGCATACAACGCTGCCACTTTAGCCGATTGGCAAACCATACAAAGCGATTACGATCAAAATTCCCAAAGTTTTGTTCCATCCTTTGCAGGTAGTGGTGATTACCATATTACAAGTTTGGACTACCGGTTTGGAACCTGGTTAAGTGATGTAAACACGGATATTGACGGTGACACCCGAAGCCAGGCAATAGGTGTTGATGTGGGTGCTGATCAGTTTGCAGGAGCCGTTACAGTACCGGAAATAACCAGTTTCACACCTGAGAGCGGACCTGTAGGCACTTCGGTAACCCTCTTTGGTACAGGATTTAGCACTTTACCACTTAATAATACAGTTTATTTTGGGGCAACACGGGCAATAGTAACTTCGGCATCATCGTCTGAACTTATGGTAACAGTGCCACCCGGCGCAACTTATAAACCAATAACTGTAGCTGTAAATGGTTTGGTGGCAGCCTCGGCACAACCTTTTAAGGTAACCTTTGATGGAAATGGGGACATTACTGAGAACATGTTCGATACAGCCATGGTATTTGACGCTGGCGACATAGAGTTAAGGTACGCTGATCTGGGTGATATCAACGGGGATGGTTTGTCTGATATCGTATTTACCAGTAGAACTGACAGTATCTTTTCCATCTTTCAAAATACAAGCTCAGTTGCTGGAGATATAAACCTTGCATCAAAAACAGATTTCGCCACGCGAGGAAATGCAAATGATGTTTTACTAACAGATTTTGACGGAGACGGAAAGCTGGACGTAGCAGTGAATTACGGCGATTACCGTGGTATCTCGGTTTTCAGGAATAACACTGGTAGTATTATTAATTTCGATGTGCGTCAGGATTTCGATTTACCAGGCACAGGCCCCTTAAATTCAATCGCTTCCGGAGATTTTAATGGAGACGGTAAGATGGATTTGGCAGAAGTTGATTTTAATAACCATTTGGTTTATATCTTCACAAATACCAGCGCAGGTGTTGGCTCTGTTGACTTTAACCTAAGCGACAGTCTTATTACAGGAACTAATCCTTTAAATGTGGCAATAGCGGATATCGATCAGGATCAACTCCCAGACATTGTAGTACTGAACAGTACCGGATCTTCCATTTCAGTTTTTCTCAATACCGGTTCCGGTACGTTTTCTGCCAAACAGGATTTCGCAATTCCATCAACACCCTTTGACCTGGTAATTGGAGATATGGATGGTGACGGAGTAGTGGATATTGGTGTTCCATACGTGAATGGTGGCGCATCAAAGATAACACTGTTCCAAAACAACAGTACACCCGGGAACCTTAGCCTCACAGGTGTTGATGTTGCTGACGTGAATATGAGATGGATGACTTTTGATGATATCAACGGGGACGGAAAAACAGATATTATAGGTTCATATTCTGCTTATGATACGCTTTATATGATAAAAAATACCAGCACACCAGGTTCGTTTAGTTTTGGTTCACAGGTAACAACAGGGCTGAATGGAGTATATCCAATTAGTTTGTGCAGTGGCGATTTGAATAATGATAATGAGCCGGATGTTATTGCTGTAGGGTATTCTAACCCTACATTAGCTGACCCTACATATGCTGGGAAATTAGCCGTATTAAGAAACCTTAGTTCAGCCAATGACTTTGTAAGTTTCAGTTTTGCAGAACAAAAAGCTCCGGCAACCATAGATGAGGTCAACCATACCATAGACATCGATTTGCTGGATTGTACTGACCCAAGTGCTTTAGTTGCCACATTTACGCTCTCACCAGGCGCTACAGCGGCAATAGTTGGAACCATGGGTTCTACACCTGTGACCAGTGGAGTTACAATCTATAATTACACCGCGCCAGTTAACTTTTTGGTGACGTCTGAAACCAATGTTAATGCAATTTGGACAGTAACAGTTCATGCAAATTCGTTTGCGGAAAACAGCTTTGAATTTAAAGAATCATGTGAAAGCTATATGTTTGATGGGAATCTGCTTACATCTACAGGTACATATCAGGCAACTTTCACAAATCAACAAGGCTGCGACAGTGTGGTAACACTTTACCTGGATATTCTGCAACCAGATAGTATTGTACAGTATGCTTCAGCTTGCGAAAGCTATGAATTTGAGGGGAATACACTGACCACTTCCGGACAATACCAGGCTAATTACACCAATAAATGGGGGTGTGATAGTGTGATCATACTAAATCTGACCGTCAATTATCCGGATAGTGTAACCATTGATGAATCGGCCTGCGAGAGTTATCTGTTTGATGGAAACGTACTAACTACTTCAGGAACATATGTAGCCAACTTCCCAAATCTAATGGGTGGGTGCGACAGTGTAGTGACACTGAACCTAACTATCCTTGAACCTTCCACAGGCACAGATGTAATTTCAGCTTGTGAAAGTTACACGTGGATTGACGGTATAACTTATACAGAAAGCAATAATACGGCAACGTATTCATTGACCAATGCCGAGGGTTGTGATTCCATAGTAACACTGAACCTGACAATTGATACTTGTATTCCGACTTCTGTTTCCGGGATCTCAAATAGTGATATCCGTGTTTATCCGAATCCGGTTCAAGACCATTTGGTTATTGAATTGCCATCAGCGGACTTTAGTAAAATTGAAATTGTTGATATTACTGGCAAGATTGTTTTAACCCAACAAATTGAAGGGAAGGAAGCAGTAATTAATAACGTGAATTTTGAAAGTGGTACATACGTCCTAAGAATAGTTGGAAAAAGTCAATGGACAAATACAATATTATTGATTAAAAATTAAATAAATAGTCTTAGCGATTTCTATGCGTAATAGCTCTATATGGCTGTTATGCATAGGTTCGCAAACCTGCCTGCCGGCTAGGCAGGGAAAACACAAAGTTGTACAAAGAAAGAATTAAGAACATGGAAATGAAAATTTACAAATTATGGGCTACAATGCTGGTTTTTTGTTTAATTACGATAACAAATCAACAAGCGTTTTCGGCAGACTACTATTGGGTAGGTAACGGTGGAAATTGGTCAGATACCTTACACTGGGTAACTACTTCCGGTGGATCAACTTATTATAGTGTTCCACCCACCCAGGATGATAACGTTTATTTTGACGCAAACTCATTTACCCTTACAGGGCAGGCTGTTACTATTGACGCTGCTGCCAATTGTTTAAATTTTGACTGGACAGGGGCAATAAATACACCAGATTTTACGGGTGCGAGTGAATTGAATGTATATGGTTCCATAAAGCTAGTTTCTGGGATGACAGCCACCTATACAGGGACTCTTATGTTATGGTCGGATCTCGCTGGAAATACCCTTGACTTTGCTGGTGTTACCCTTAATGTCTCTTCGTTTCAATTCTATGGTTTTGGGGAATGGACATTGACATCGGACCTGATTGTTTCCGGAACTGCACCATTAATTTTGTGGTCGGGAACAACAAATACAAATAATTTTACTGTTAATGTTAGTTCTATTGATTTTTATAACTCTTTTTATGGAGATGAGGTATATCTGAACCTGGGGGCTTCTACTATTAACATTTCTGATTTTAATGTGTCAACTTCTTTAGGGACACATCTTGATGCGGGAACATCCACAATTAATCTGACAGCAGATTATTTGAACAATGAAGGGCTGGCGTTTTATAATCTTAACTTAAAATCTTCAGGTGGCTTAAGGGATTACGAAATAGCAAATTCCTGTACCTTACATGCCCTTACGTTTGAAAATGCTGCGAGTGTAACGCTTTCGGCAGGAAAAACAATTAAACTGGACACCCTGGTTGTAAATGGGTCGTGTGCACAAAATGTTACGGTACAGTCAAATAACTCCGGAACAAAAGCATACATTTATAAAGAAAGTGGAACTGTTGTTAGTGAATATATCAACGTTAAAGATATTGAAATTACAGGTGGAGCCACATTCACGGCCAATAACAGTATCAATTTAGGAAATGTAAGCAACTGGATTATTAATGAACCCGTTGGTTCAACTGACTATTACTGGGTAGGTGGCACCGGTAACTGGACAGATGCCAGCCATTGGGCTACAAGCAGTGGCGGTACCGGAAATAGTAGCTGTATTCCTTCTTTAAATGATAATGTATATTTTGATGCCAATTCATTTACAGCCTCTTCACAAACGGTTACTATCGATATGGAGGTTTCAATCAATTCAATGGATTGGACAGGGGTTACCAATAACCCAACTTTACAGGCTTCAACCTATGACCTTCATGTGGGAGGCTCATTGATTTTTGCACCTTCAACCGATATGAGTGTTAGTTTAACTCAAAGTATATATTTCTCTTCCGATGCTTTTGGAAATAATATTAATATGAACGGACATGCTTTTTCTTCTGCAGTATTTTATTTATCCGGTTCCGGTGAATGGGATATTCTAAGTGATCTTGCTTTACGTTCAATATATTTGACTTCCGGAATATTGAACACCAATGATCATACGATTTCCCTGAATAGCAATTTGGGGGGAGGCGGCTTCGGTATCAGGAACCTGAACCTGGGTACATCCCTGATCACTGCACAAAACTGGCTTTTTTCAAACGGTAACAATCTGAATATAGATGCAAGTACCGCAACTATCCGGCTATCGGGTTCAACCCTGTATACCGGATCTCAGAATTATCACAATCTATCATTAACAGGTTCAAGTTCAGTGAATATTTATGGAGATGCATCCATCGATTCACTGTACATTAACCCGGGATTAACGGTAGCATTGCAGGCTGGTATTTCTCTGGATATTGATAAGATTTCCGCTACGGGTTCATGTGGCGATCTAACGGTGATCAAATCGCAAACTCCAGGTTCAGCAGCAACCATAACCAAGGCATCCGATACCCTGGCGGTTGAATATGTGCAACTACAGGACATACATGCCACAGGAGGTGCTGTTTTCATCAATTATAATGGTTTTGATAATGGAAACAATGACGGGTGGACCATTGATTTCCTAACATCAACTACCTATTATTGGGTGGGCAACTCAGGCAACTGGAGCGATCCCGCACACTGGGCATTAAGTAGCGGTGGTACAGGAAACGGTGGATGTTACCCCAATTACTACGATGATGTGGTATTCGATGAAAATTCATTCACCGGTGCAGGGGGTACCGTAACCCTTGACCAGGCTGCGTTTTGTCACAATATGGATTGGTCGCAGGTAACCGGAACCGGAAACCTGTCCGGTGCTTACGATTTAAATATTGACGGTTCATTCGATATATCAACAATAAACAATTATACGGTTACAGGTAAGCTTTACTTCAGATCCGATGAAATGGGCAACACCATTAATACCGGAGGAAATACCCTAAACCATTACGTGTATTTTACAGGTAGCGGTGAATGGACATTGCAATCCGATTTTGCCATGGATATACCTAACAGTCAGTATCTGCATTTTAATGAGGGAACATTGCGTACCAATAATTACAATATGACCCTCTACCAGTTTCAGTCAAATACAACAAATATTCGGCATCTCGACCTTGGAAGTTCGGTAATTACATGTGCCAACGCCTGGGAAATCGAAGACGGTACAAATATGACTATTAATCCCGGCACCTCTGTAATTATTGCGAATTATCATACATTTGTTGGTGGTAGTCTGGACTATTACAATGTCACGATGAATTATGCAGCTTCATCAGTAAACTTAATGGGAAATAACACATTCCATATCCTTTCTTTGGCCAATGCAACAGGAATTAATTTATATAACGGAAGCACGCAAACCTTTGATTCACTTGTGGTACCTGATGGAACCGGATGCGACAATCTTTTTTCAGTAGGAACAATTCCGGAAAATATTTATACAGCATATTTGTCTAAAACTTCCGGTTCATTTACAGTAAATTACTGGGATATAAATAACGTAATTGCCACTGGGGGGGCTACATTTACAGCCAATAACAGTATTGGGACAGGTGATGTTACCGGATGGAATTTCTCATCTTCAACCATTGATATTGGCAACGATACCAGCATATGTGAAGGTGACAGTGTACTACTTGATGCCGGAGTGGGCAATTCTTATTTATGGAGTACGGGTGATACTACACAAACAATTTATGCATCAGCCACAGATACCTATGGTGTTACCGTAACATCATCATGCGGTTATTCCAACGGGGAAATCAATATTACTGTTCTACCTGTATTCGGAGCTACCGATGTAATTACTGCTTGTGAAAGTTACACCTGGATTGACGGTATAACTTACACCGAAAGCAACAATACAGCAACGGATACTTTAACCAATATTAATGGCTGTGACTCTATTGTAGCCTTAGACCTTACCATTCTTCAGCCTTCAACAGGTACGGATGTAATTACCGCTTGCGAAAGTTACACCTGGATTGATGGTATTACTTATACAGAAAGCAATAATACTGCAACGTATTCATTGACCAATGCCGTGGGTTGCGATAGTATAGTTTCACTAAACCTGACAATTGATGGTTCATGTATTCCTACTTCAGTTTCCGAAATATCAAATAATGATATCCGTGTTTATCCGAATCCTGTTCACGACCGTTTGGTTGTGGAATTACCATCGGCAGACTTTAATAAAATTGAGATTGTTGATATAACAGGCCAGGTTGTTTTATCGAAACATATTGAAGGAGAAGAGGCTACGGTTGAAAATATGAACTTTGAAACCGGCACATATATCCTTAGAATTATTGGGAAGAACCAATCGGCTATTACTAAATTATTGATTAAGAACTAAAATCATCTTTGACCATTGGCTTACACAACCCCTTTAAACAGGAGGTTGTTGTAAGTCGATGGTTCTATCTCTTTTTGAAAAGTTTTGATAAATAGCAATTAAGATTTAACCGATTGGCGCAACAAATATAACCCGCTATTGTGGTATTTGAAAAATTACTGCAAGGCTATCGAATAGCCAAATCGAAATTGCCAACCCTATTTGTTAGCACATTGGCAAGTCGCACGAGCCACGCTCCAACCAAAACTTGCCAAAGAGCTAACAAATGCCAGCCCTATTACCGCCTTTAAGGGCGGTTTGGGGGTTGCCCTCCCACAAAAAACAAAATAAATTCGTGCTCCTTATCAAGGTCAGTGCAGGTTAATTAAGATAAAATATTAGATTTGTAAAAACTTGTAACAGATTGACTTTGAATAATGAACACCAGCTTACAACACTTAGAATATAATTAATCATTCACTGCCCAAAAAAGTCCCTGCAAGGACTCAAAATGATTAAATATATTTTAATGTAAAGTCTGCGTTTTTTAGGTCATTAAGAACTTTGTTTCGTTGTTGAACAGAACCGGGAGGAGCGAGTCCATATATGGGGATTAATATGGATGGAGGTCGGTTTTTAATGCCTGAGAGCATATAAAATACAGATTCAAAAGTCAGGTTTTAGTTAAAATAAGATTCAAAAATGAAGTTAAATTAGTATTGATGTATCAATCAAATAATGATTTAACTCATTTTTGTTCGCAACAGGACATACCTTCTCCATTACACCTAAAAAGGCGTTTATTATATGGACTTAGATTGGGTTGTTCTGTGCGGATTACATGTTGCAGGACTGCCTCTTACATCGGGTTTGAAAGAAGCAATGCGACGCATATTTCCGCACTTACATTTTTGACATTGATCGTGAGGATGTTTATACAGCAATATGAACAGCTCCTGCCAGGGTTTCCCTTTTCTTGCTTAACAGACGGGGGCAAAACCAAAACAAGACGGAATGATAAGTGTGATTCAACCCTTTATGGCCGTTATTTTATAATATGTTGGTTGTGCTTAGTTCAAATCCATCAACAACAGGTTTATTCATGGATTATTTTGACTTGAATTGAAATAGGTAAATTGTATTCAGAAAACTACAGTAATTTTACTGTTATTTTTCGTAGTCGTAAGTAATTGTAATATAGAGTCATGAGATGTAGGGTGTGTAATTTTCAAATCAGCTTACACCCCCATGATGCTTCATAATTCCACTTTTCGTTAAAATTGGAAGATTTCAGTTCCACTTTTTACTCAAAATGAGGATTTTCGATTCTGTTTTGGGTGTTTTTTACACTTCATGATGACTTTCTTCGCACCTTGTTCGCATTTCTTCGCACAGTCTTCGCAGAACCTATGCATATTGTATGCACCAGCTTCGGGTTGTGGTCGGAAAGCGTTCGCAAATCTTCGCAGGTGTTACACAACCTCTACACAGGTTCAATGCACTATAAATGCGAAGAATATGCATAGAATTTGTGATAAACCTGTGTAGATATGCAAACATGTATCGAAGCTGTATACCGGAAATGCAGAAGGCGATAAAACCAATGACAAAAGAATTCCTGATACCAAACTGTTGTTTGTATACACAAAATCATCCCATAAATACAACGAAAGGTCATAATTTCATCAACACGATTTTCTGGCTAAAGAGAAACTTTCACTTGCTACCATATCTTTTGTCTCAAGCCGACCGGGCTTTTACTTTTTTGCTGCAATTATGGCATCAGAGGTAACTTCGTCAGTATAAACCGCATGTATTAGGTCAAGATGAAATAGAAACAATCAGAGGAAAGCCGCCTGTATAAATTAATGCATTGAATAACGGATATCACGTATAATAGGGGAAAACGAAAGATTCTCAATATTAAAGTACAGATTAGAACAGGCTGATGAAACCATTCCACAGGATAATCCCTAATGTAAGTAATGTTCTGGTTAGAAATAGCTGCGAGGTGTATATTATACCAGATAACGGATTGCATGATAATCACAACGGTTAAAATTCATTAACAACTCTGTTAAAAAACAATAATAATGTAACCTTATAGTATGATTTTTAGTTTATATGCACAATAGATTGTAATTGATCAGGGGATGTTAAGTGATTTGTGGAGAATTATTATGGTACTAGTGGGGATGAATTCAGGAATAGCAGTAGCGCAACAAACGAGTGTAGATAGAGAATTTGAGCCTTTAACAGTTGATCAGGTAAACATGCTTAAAGGTAAAATGGGAGATAATAAAAAGGTACTTCCGGAATTTCAGGAGCAAATATTTCATACTCTTTCTTATTTTCCGGAACTGAAGGATACGCATATTCGATTTAAATATCAGAAAATTGGAACTACTTTAAATGCGCGTCCAACGGTGTTTTCGCTTTTATTTAAGTCAAAGAAAAACAGACGTTATGTAGTTCGCATTAACAGTTGTAAAAAGGATAGCACGGTGCAGTTTTCATCAGTGAGTTATAATGCTCAAATCGGAGTGTTAGCTCATGAATTTTCACATTTTGTTGATTACTCGGAGAAAGGATTGTGGGGGATTTTTAAGAGGTTACTGAGCTATACGAATAAGAGAAGCAAAAAGAAGTTTGAGCACGAGATAGATCAATTGACTATTGAACGTGGACTGGGCTGGCAATTATACGATTGGGCTCACACGGTTTTGTATGAATCAGATGCCTGTTATAAATACAAAAAACTGAAGCAAGAAGTATATCTGACTCCGCGTAAAATAGCCAACTATTTATCTTATATGAATGGAGAGTTACAACCGGAAGTGATTACTCAATAGCCCTTCAACAACAATTAAATAATTAAACTTATATAGAGAAACCACAGGATTGCATCGCCAAACCTGTGGTTTTTATTTTTCTTTATTAACTACATAATCCAATGTCGTTTAGCTAAGGAGAGTATTTTATGATTGAATTGCTTATTTAAACGACAATGATCTATTACCTTAATACAAAATCAATAGATTCTTTTTGAGCCAGGTTATTAGAATTTACCATTTCCATAAATTCATGAAGTTTCTCATTACGCTTCATTTCATTACCAATTTTTTCGTAAACGCAAGCTTGCCAAAAGGTAATTGAAGGTTCTGTAGGCTTGTATTTATCTGCTTTTTCCATAAATCCTAACGCAGTATTCAGCTTTCTGTTTGCTCTGCGTTCAGCTACAGCTTGTGTTAAATTCACATTAGCCATAACATTCACCGCTGCATTCATTTTATTGATTCCTGACTCCAGGTATTCCTGTGCCATTTGTTCTGGTGTTGGGGAATCGGTACTTACAAAATTCACCACAATGGTTTTCTCCATTTCAACAGGTTCTTGATTTACAGATCCGGGTTGCCATAATCCGGAAGTGTTTCTAATGCAATTCACCACTGCCTGATCGGTAGTTGTGGATACAGAGTTTTCAATGGAAAAGTTAGAAAGAGTTCCGTCGGCGTTTATCGTAAATAACACCACAACCACTCCTTCATCAAAACTCCTGCCTTCTTCTAACTGAGTTTTTAAATAAGAACAAATAGGAGTGTTTTCTTTGGTAAATTCTGTTTGTTGATCATTTGTTCCGATAAATTTTGGAGGTTCAACAATGTATTCAGATAGTTGTTTGCTCTGAGCAAAAGTAAGTACGGCTAATAATAGCATTCCGGTTAATAATCCAATCTTTTTCATAACATATTATTTTAGTAAATATTAAACAGTTTGAGTTTGATACTTACACAAAAACACATATGTGTTACAAATTGTATTAGAACAGATTTGCAGGTATTAAATATAAGACTGTATTTATAACAAGGAGGTGAACCAAAGACACTTTAAAGGTACAACCCGAAATTAATTTTGTCCATATACGCTATCGAACAATAGTTATTAAAGTACATTTAATCAGTAATTAAAGGTGTACGCTTTTGAATTACGTTAACATTAATTAACATTGGCACACCTGATTCTATCATCAATATCATACTTTAGTCATTGTATAGGCTACAAGTTCGGCTGTACTTCCCAGATTTGATTTGGAAAGCATTTTTCTTCTGTGTGTATCAACAGTGTGCCTGCTAATATTAAGAAGGTTGGCTATTTCAGTACTACTTTTACCAATAGTCAGGAATGATAAAATTTCCAGTTCTCTTTCTGTAAAAATACCATGTACAATATTTTTTCTGTTGCTCTTATTAATCGTTTCTCCATTCTGCGGAAAGCAAGGGTTAATTGCATTTCTGGCATTTGACATATCTGTAATTAACGTTAGAAATGAAAGGTTTTTTTTGTCTCTGTTCTTTTTATAGACGCATGTTTGGCTATTAATGTTAATATATGCATCAGGTGCATATTTAATTCTATAGTTCAGAGATGTTAAGCAATCAAGCGATTTTAGATATTTGTAATTGTATATGGCGTATTCATATAGATTTATATTATTTAGTAGCACATTGCGATAGTCATCGGGATGAATGATTTCATACGTTTCAATAAGATCATTAATTTCAGATAAATTTGGTAATGTTGTTTTTAACGAAGGAGATACATACTGGAGGTGAAATCCCGGCAATTTAATGATGTAATAAAACTGGTTATTCATACATAAAAATGGAACTGAAAACTTATCATTTGGTTGAGAATAGGTTACGTTTTCTGTTCCATATTGCTTTTGCCATAAATCATTAACCTGATTTAACAAGGCAGTAAAAAATACGCTGTTGATGCTCATATTTGTTCAATTATTAATGTGTTCCGAAAAAATAAATAACCAGAACAAGTGTAAGACTTGTTCTGGTCATCAATAACAATGCATCATATTTATTTATCTTTTTTTATTTTAAAACAATATCAACAGCCTCAAGCGTAGCTTGATAATATGGGCTGATCAATTCCTGAAACTGAGTCAATTTGTAATTCATATTAGCGTTGTCTCCCAGTTTTTCATACGCACAAGCTTCCCAGAATACCACGGAAGGTTCGTTAGGTTGGTATTTGTTTGCCAATTCTAAAAGTTGAAGCGATGTATTTAATTTTCTGGCAGCTTTTTTTTCTGCTCTGTCGTTATTCATAAAATACCCTTCTTGTAAATTGGTGGCCTTGTTAAATTTTTTAATGGCTATAAATACGCAATTACGTGCTTGATCTTTCAGAGAGCCTTTTTCAGGATCTACAAAACTTACATGAATTTCTTTATTCATATCTACAGGTTTTCCATTTACATGTCCGGCTGTCCAATGTCCTGATGTGCTTTTTATACAGGCTATAACAGATTGGTCCGTTGAATTTGATACCGAATTTTGTACCATGAAATTAGATAGTGCACCATTATGTTTAATGGTAAAATTAATTACAACCACTCCTTGTTCATAAATATTTTTAGCATCTATTGAATACATAAGATAGTTGCACAATGGTGTAATGTTATCATTCTGGGTGTTAAATTCTAAGTTATCACTCATAAATTTCGGGGGTTCAACCAGTGTTTCCGATAGCTCTGTTACTTGAGCATAAGAAATGGCTGCAAAAAGCATCATTCCCATTAAAATACCTATACGTTTCATGATGTTTGATTTTAAATATTCATGTTTTAAATAGCTTGTGTTACAATCGTGGATTAATCGTTTTTAAGTTTCTTATTTTGACATAAAGGTATATTAAGACCTATAAGTCGTCAATACTCAACAATGAGTACGATTTTCATATTGAATAGGTATATAGGTAGTAGGGTGTTTATATCTAAAATTAAATTAACAATTATTAACACAAAAAAGCTTTTAGCTTAACAGTATATCGGTGTTATGCAGCCAAAATACTTTTGATCTTTTTGTCAATGAACTATCAATCCAGATGCATATTGCAGGAATAAAGTATCATTTTTAATTATCTTTGTGCATCATCAAAAAATAGATTAGTGCAAAATTATCTCGAGCAATTAAATCCGTCTCAACAAGAAGCAGTTGTAAATTCGCAGGGGCCATCATTAGTTATTGCAGGTGCAGGATCAGGAAAAACAAGAGTGTTAACCTACCGTATTGCGCATTTGCTCACTCAGGGTGTTCCTCCGCAACGTATTCTGGCGCTTACATTTACCAATAAGGCTGCGCGTGAAATGAAGGAGCGAATTGCCACAATGGTTGGGGGTGATGTGGCCAGGAATCTCTGGATGGGTACATTTCATTCCATTTTTGCCCGTATTCTCAGGAGCGAGGCTGATAAAATCGGTTATCCGTCATCCTTTACCATTTACGATACTTCTGACTCCAAAAATCTTGTAAAATCTATAGTAAAGCAGATGAAATTGAATGATAAAGAGTATAAGCCCGGTGCTGTACTCGGTCGGATTTCGGCTGCAAAAAATGATTTGGTGACACCAGCTGCTTATGCGCGGGATCAACATCGTATGATGGAAGATCAGGCTACAAAAAAAGGAATGATATATGAAATCTATACACGATACATGCGTCAGTGTTATAAGTCAGGTGTGATGGATTTTGATGATCTCTTATTAAATACGAATATTCTGTTTCGGGATCATCCTGAATCATTGCAAAAATATCAGAATATATTTCAGTATATCATGGTTGATGAGTATCAGGATACCAACTATTCACAGTACATTATTATTAAAAAGCTCGCTGAAAAACATAAAAATATTTGTGTGGTAGGTGATGATGCGCAGAGTATTTATAGTTTTCGGGGTGCTAAGATTGAAAATATTCTCAATTTTAGAAATGACTATCCTGATTATAAGCTTTTTAAGTTGGAACAAAATTACCGTTCCACACAAAATATTGTGAATGCAGCCAATAGCATTATTGCTAAAAATTCAAAACAGATTAAAAAGGCTGTTTTTTCTGAAAAAGATTCCGGTAGTAAAATCAAAGTACATAATGCCTATTCTGATATTGAAGAAGGATATATTGTTATTAATGATATTAAAGAAAAGCGTTTACAACACCACTATGATTATACCGATTTTGCCATTTTATACCGTACCAATGCGCAATCACGTATTTTTGAGGAGGCTCTGCGGAAATCTTCTATGCCCTATAAAATTTATGGGGGTTTAAGTTTCTATCAGAGGAAGGAAATAAAAGATTTATTGGCTTATTGCCGATTAACAGTGAATCCATCTGATCAGGAGGCACTGAAAAGAATTATTAATTATCCCGCGCGTGGAATAGGAAAAACAACACTCGAAAAGATTGAAGCTGCAGCTGGTGCTTCAGGTAAAAGCATGTGGGACGTGATCGTTTCCTTAGATATTACGGCTAAACTTTTTAATGCCGGTACACAAAGGAAATTGCAGTCGTTTGTAGGTTTGATTTCCGGATTCAGAGCCAGTGTGAACCAACTCTCAGCTTTTGATTTGGTGAATGAAATAGCAAGTCAAAGTGGAATGATAAAAGAGTTATATCAGGACAGGTCGCCGGAAAGTGTATCGCGACAAGAGAATGTTCAGGAATTACTTAATGGTATTCAGGAGTTCACCTTAAATCGTCAGGAGGAAGGTGGCGAAATAGGGTTGGTTAATTTTCTGGAGGAAGTTTC
Organism: Marinilabiliaceae bacterium; assembly: GCA_050296935.1. Lineage (GTDB taxonomy): Bacteria > Bacteroidota > Bacteroidia > Bacteroidales > Marinilabiliaceae > Saccharicrinis. Next base: position 24,169 of record JBNKRV010000316.1, read on the forward strand.
CTTGTTAACTGATCAGGATAATGAGGGCGAGGATGATATCAATAAAATTACTTTAATGACGATTCACTCCAGTAAAGGTTTGGAATTTAAGAATGTATATGTAGTCGGTGTAGAAGAAGGGCTATTCCCGTCAAATATGTCTAACGATACCGAGCAGGCAGTTGAAGAAGAGCGTCGATTGTTTTATGTAGCAATTACAAGAGCCGAGGAAAATGCCACGATCTCATTTGCCCGTACCAGATATAAATATGGTGAATCATCCTTTTGCCGCCCCAGTCGGTTTATTGGAGAAATTGATGAATCATTTATTGAATTCTCCGGAGATCAAATTAAGATTCAGGCTCAGCCTGGCAAATTCTCGCAGAACCAAACACAAAAGAGATCATTTAATCAGCCTGCCAGTACAGCTAAACCCGGGTATAACTTTAAAAAAGTCAGCAATACCGGAGTTACCGGAAAATCACCTGCTTTCAGTGGTAACAGTATAGGAAATCTTAAACCAGGGGTAGTTGTTGAGCATATTCGGTTTGGGAAAGGAAAAATCGTAAACATCGAAGGGCAAGCGCCTAATGCTAAGGCTATTGTGCATTTTGATAACTCAGGAGAGAAACAATTATTATTAAAATTTGCCAAACTTAAAATTTTGGGTTAGATTTGTGGCGATAGTACTGCATAATCCACTACATGGTTACTGCACTTTATTAAACATTATCCCCTATTGAGCTATAATAATTAGTGGTTTTACTAAGCAAACTGTATTATAGGTCATTTAAATTGTATCTCAAAAGAGTATTAGATAAGAGGTTTTAAATAATTATGGATTATAATTCGAACAGGAAGAAATTACTTCTGCCTGAATATGGCCGCCATATTCAGAAAATGGTAGATCATTGTGCCAGCATTCAGGATAAAGAAGAAAGAACAAAGTGCGCTCATTCTATAATTGTGAATATGGGAAATATGTTCCCTCATCTTCGTGATGTAAATGATTTTAAGCACAAATTATGGGATCATCTGGCCATTATGTCTGACTTTGTATTAGATATTGAAACACCATTTGAGTTACCTGAGAAGGAAACATTATATGAACGTCCGAAGAAGCTAGCATACAATAACGAAAGAATCAGATATCGTCATTACGGTCGTACCATTGAAAAAATGATCGACAAAGCTGCTGAGATGGAAGAAGGCGAGCATAAAAGGCATCTGATCATGCTGATTGCCAATAATATGAAAAAGTCTCTTTTGATGTGGAATAAGGATTTTCCCGGAGATGAAAGGGTGTTTAATGATATTGTTTCCATGTCAGGAAACAAAATAGAAATCAGCGATGACATAAAAATTCCTGAGCAAAGGGAATATCAAAACAAGGGAAAAAAACGACGCCCATATAAAAAGTACGACGATCGAAAATAAATCCTTATATCAATAACTCATTTACATAATGCATTGTTTCGAAATTGAAGGAGGGCATAAGCTTTCTGGTGAAATTACTCCACAAGGAGCAAAAAATGAAGCACTACAAGTAATTTGCGCAACATTACTTACTGATCAAGAGATAATAATAGATAACATACCTGATATTGTTGATGTAAATAACCTGATAGATCTTCTGGGAGATATTGGTGTTGTTACTAACAGGATTAATCGTGAGAAGTGTTCGTTTAAAGCAGAAAATATCGATTTGGATTATCTGCAATCTAAGGACTTTCGAAAAAAGGCATCTTCATTAAGAGGTTCTATAATGATCATGGGACCGTTATTGGCCCGATTCGGCAAAGCTTATTTTCCCAAACCGGGGGGTGATAAAATTGGTAGAAGAAGACTGGACACTCATTTTATCGGTTTTGAAAAATTAGGAGCCAGTTTCCATTTCAATCCTAATGAAATTTTTTACAGTCTTGAAGCTGAAAAGCTTTCAGGAACCTATATCCTTTTGGATGAGGCCTCTGTAACAGGAACTGCAAACGTGGTTTTGGCAGCGGTACTTTCATCTGGTAAAACAACTATTTATAATGCGGCATGTGAGCCTTATCTGCAGCAGCTTTGTAAGATGCTTGTAAGTATGGGAGCAAAAATCAATGGTATAGGTTCTAATCTGCTGTATATTGATGGCGTAGATGTGCTAAATGGTTGTGAGCACCGGATACTGCCAGATATGATTGAGATAGGTAGTTTTATTGGAATGGCAGCAATGACAGGTTCTGAAATTACTATTAAAGATACGGCCTACGATGAGTTAGGGGCTATACCTGATGCTTTTCGCCGAATGGGAATTCAATTAGAGAGAAGGGGAGATGATATCTATATCCCTGAGCAGGATGGTTATGAGATTGAGACATTTATTGATGGATCAATCATGACTATTGCTGATGCACCATGGCCTGGTTTAACGCCCGATTTACTCAGCGTTTTTCTTGTAATAGCTACTCAGGCTAAAGGAAGTGTACTTATTCATCAGAAGATGTTTGAGAGTCGCTTGTTTTTTGTTGATAAGCTTATTGATATGGGAGCCAGAATTATACTTTGTGATCCACATAGAGCTACTGTTATTGGCTTAAATAAAGAAACGCCGCTTAGAGGAACAACATTAACCTCCCCTGACATTAGGGCTGGAGTAGCATTGTTAATTGCAGCTTTGTCTGCAAAAGGTAAAAGTGTGATTCAGAATATAAATCAAATTGACAGGGGATATCAGAATATTGACTTGCGACTACAAAAGCTGGGTGCTAAAATCCGAAGAATATAAGAATTAAGAAAGATTAACCTTTGTGCCTTTACTGTTTGATATAATAGTAAAGGCATTTTTGTATCTTCCATTATAACAGGAGTTTGCGTCAGTGTGATCGAACGTTAAGGACTTTTAACATAGATCCGGAACCCATAAAAATAAATAATCAATTCCACTTTTCAAAATGAAAACATTTGTTTTCCGACATTTTTGAAAATACATTTGCCACGTGTTTTCCTAATATTTGTCATGAAAACAATTGCATTGGTCTAAATTAGAACTGATGCCATCGCAAAAATGATAAACTTTGCGACTGTGATTATTAACCAAAATTGTGTGTATGAGTAAGATAAAACTATTGTTTATAGTTGTTTTAGCAGGGTTAGGATTTATTTCATTTATTAATGGTGTGCCGGAAGCTAAGGTAGGCCTGAATATTGGAGATCAAGTCCCTGAATTTAAAACCACTTTGTTAAACGGAACTGATTTTAATCTGGAATCATTGAAGGGAAAAATGGTTTTAATTGATTTTTGGGCCTCGTTTGATGGAGAGTCTAGAGTAGACAATCATCAAAAAATGAGACTTCAGAAAAAATATGCAAGTAGTAAATTTTATAATGGAGAGGGATTTGTTGTTGTGTCAATATCCTTAGATCGATTTAAATCTCCATTAAAAAAGGCTATAAAAGAAGATGGACTTGTCAATGCCCTGCACATCTGTGACTATAAAGGAACAGAATCGTCCATTTCTAAAGCTTATAAAGTTGAAAAACCTATCAACTTCCTTATCGATGGTGATGGTAGATTAGTGGCTCGTTCCAATAATATGGAAAAAGTGACTGCTTCACTTGAATACCTTCAAAGAAACTAAAAACACTAACTTTTTTTCACAAAACCCGTTTTTATATTTATTTAATTGCAAAATTTGTATGTTTGTTCTGTTAATTAATTAACAGTTGTTTAAGCATATTAGCAAAAAAAATAGAATCGCTTAAATATGGCATAGTCTGTGTAAATACAGACTGTGTAATTTTTAAGAATTGAATTCTGTTTGCAGATATAATATAATTTAAAGAGGTTTGAGTTATGCGGATTAAAATTGTAGCTATTACTGTATTAGCTTTATTGGCATTATCTGTTCAGGGTAATGCTCAAAAAAAAGTAAAAACAGGACTGGAAGTAGGGGATAAAGCTCCCGAACTTATGTTTTTATCTCCGGATGGTGAATTGATTGAGCTGTCATCCTTGAAAGGCAGCATGGTGTTAATTGATTTCTGGGCTTCCTGGTGTGGTCCTTGTCGAAGGGAAAATCCGGCTGTTGTAGATGCCTATCAATCATTTAAGGATGAGAAATTTGATAATGGAAAAGGTTTTACCATTTATAGTGTTTCTTTGGATAAGGTAAAGGATAGATGGGTTAAGGCAATAGAAGATGATCAATTAATATGGCCTAATCATGTAAGTGATCTTAAGGGATGGCAATCTGCAGCTGCATTGAGATATGGGATCCGACAAATTCCGGATAACTTTCTGATTGACGGTGATGGTGTTATTGTTGCCAAAAGACTCAGGGGCGGTGATCTGAAAGAGGTTTTAAAGAGATTGTCTAAATAACAGATTCAAAAAATACTATGTCAATGGCAGTGTATGTGTTTACATATACTGCCATTGTTTATAATAGGCATGACAAACTATAGATTAATTTAGTTTGAAGCTGTCAATTTGTCCCTATTTTAATGCTTGGCAAAATAATTGTGAAGGGAATCATGGTTAAACTGAAATAAATAAAATACTATAATGACTAAGAAAGGTTCTAAAAAGGAAAAGCAGGAGGAAGTGGTTGATGAGCAGGTTGTAGCTAATGAAGTTACAGAAGAAACACAGGATGAAAAAGTAGTTGAAGAAGTAGAAGATTCATCCAGAAAGGAAGAAGCACAAAAGGAAGAAACCGAAGAGGTGAGTGCCGAAGAAAAGGAAATAGCTGACTTGAAAAAGCAGGTTTCAGAGATAAATGACAGGTATCTTCGTTTAACAGCTGAGTACGATAATTATAGAAAAAGAACTTTGAAGGAGCGAATGGAACTGATGAAGAGTGCCGGCGAAGGTCTTTTAAAAGGAATGTTACCTGTGGTTGATGATTTTGACAGAGCTATTTCACATTTAGGTGAAGCATCGGATTTAGAGGCTGTAAAAAAAGGTATTGATTTGATATATAATAAGTTTCAGGAATATCTGAAGCAAAACGGTGTTAAAGAAATTGAAGCTAAAGAAAAAGAATTTGATACCGATTTACACGAGGCCATTACAAAAATTCCTGCTCCAACAGAGGATATGAAAGGGAAAGTAATTGATTGTGTAGAAAAAGGATATATGCTTAACGACAAAGTGATGCGTTTTGCAAAAGTTGTTGTTGGAGAATAATTAAGCACCAGATTTATTATGTCGAAAAGAGATTATTACGAAGTATTAGAGGTGTCGAAGAACGCTACGGCTGAAGAAATAAAAAAGGCGTATCGTAAAAAGGCTATACAATTCCATCCAGATAAAAACCCGGGTGATAAAGCTGCTGAAGAAAAATTTAAAGAAGCAGCAGAGGCCTATGAGGTTTTAAGTGATCAAAATAAAAAATCAAGATACGATCAGTTTGGTCATGCCGGAGTTGGTGGTGCTGCCAGTGGTGGATTTGGAGGTGGAGGTATGTCAATGGATGATATATTTTCACACTTTGGAGATATCTTTGGAGGCGGAGGCTTTGGTGGCTTCAGTGGATTTGGAGGCTTTGGTGGCGGAGGCAGTCGTCGTCAGCGTGTAAATAAAGGATCGAACCTAAGAGTTAAAGTAACGCTTACGCTCAGTGAGATATTAAACGGGGTTGAGAAAAAGATTAAGGTTAAAAAATATGTGCCTTGTAGCCATTGTAGTGGTTCAGGAGCAGATGGAGGTGCTTCGCATAGTACTTGTTCAACTTGTCATGGGTCAGGCCAGGTTACCAGAATTTCGAATACCATTTTAGGCCAGATGCAAACGGCTTCATCCTGTCCGACTTGTGGAGGAGAAGGTAAGATTATCACCAATAAATGTCCTCACTGTGCGGGAGAAGGAATTGTCAGAGATGAAGAGGTGATCTCTATTAATATACCTGCAGGTGTTGAAGAAGGCATGCAACTTTCCGTATCAGGAAAAGGAAATGCTGCCAGAAGAGGTGGTGTAAATGGTGATTTACTTGTTTTGATTCATGAAGAAGAGCATGAAGAACTGGTAAGAGATGGCAGAGATTTATTATATAATTTATATGTAAGTATTCCTGATGCTACTTTAGGAGCGCCTGTGGAAATTCCAACCCTGGAAGGTAAAGTGAAGGTAAAGATTGAGGCAGGAACTCAACCGGGTAAGGTATTGCGACTAAGAGGTAAAGGTTTGCCTGAGGTAAATAGTTATGGTAGAGGTGATTTATTAGTTAAGATTAATGTATGGATTCCTAAGGATCTTTCAAAAGATGAAAAGAAGACAATGGAAAAAATGGCAGAATCTCCTAATTTTCATCCTAAACCTGGTTCTCACGATAAGAATTTCTTTAGCAGAGTGAAAAATATGTTTGAATAAACTTTTTGCAGGATAATATATATAACGAGGGTTCTGTTTTTATGGAACCCTCGTTCTTTTTTCTACTATTTCAACAAAGACAAGAAATTTCTTGTTTTAAGCGGTTTGGTGCGGATTATTATGGCATTCAGTTTATTACCCTGAGTTCCTTTCCAATCTTAATAAATGCCTCAATGGCTTTATCTAAATGATGCCTCTCGTGAGCTGCAGAAATCTGAATACGTATTCTGGCTTGTCCGTTGGGAACAACCGGATAGTAAAATCCAATAACATAAATACCTTCTTTAAGTAGTCTGTTGGCAAATTCCTGCGATAGTTTTGCGTCATAAAGCATCAAAGCAACAATTGCTGAGTCAGTTGGTTTAATATCAAAGCCGGCATCGGTAATGCGTTTTTTGAAGTATTCAGCATTGTTAATCACCTTATCCCGTAATTCCGTTGATTCACTCAACATATCAAATACTTCAGAGGCAGCGCCTACAATAGCAGGGGCTAAGGAGTTTGAAAATAAATAAGGTCTGGAACGTTGACGAAGCATATCAATGATTTCTTTTTTACCACTGGTGAATCCACCTAATGCTCCACCCAATGCTTTGCCTAATGTGCTGGTGATGATGTCAACTCTGTTCATCACCTGATGGTACTCATGCGTGCCCCTTCCGGTTTTACCAATAAATCCTGAGGCGTGACTATCATCAACCATCACCAGGCTGTTGTATTTTTCAGCTAAGTCGCATATTTCATTCAATTTGGCGATGTCACCATCCATGGAAAAAACTCCATCTGTAACAATAATACGATAACGTTGAGGCTGAGCCTGTTTTAGCTGTTCCTCCAGATCATCCATGTCGGCATGCTTGTATCTGTACCTGACTGCTTTACATAAGCGCACTCCGTCGATTATTGATGCATGATTCAGCTCATCTGAAATGATGGCATCTTCTGCCGAAAATAAAGGCTCAAATACGCCACCGTTGGCATCAAAACAAGCAGCGTATAATATGGTATCTTCTGTTCCCAGAAAATCAGCAATTTTTTGCTCCAGATTTTTATGAATGTCCTGGGTTCCGCAAATAAAACGCACTGACGACATGCCATATCCGTGGGTGGCCATTGCTTCCTGAGCTGCTTTTATAACTCTGGGGTGCGAAGAAAGTCCCAGATAGTTGTTCGCACAAAAATTCAGCACCGCTTCTCCGGTACTTACTTTAATCTCAGCACCCTGTGGTGTGGTGATGATACGTTCATCTTTATATAAACCAGATTCTTTTATTTGCTCAATTTCCCGGGCAAGATATTCTTTAAAATCTCCGTACATGATCGATATGTTTTGTTTTAGTCAAATTTAAAAAGCAATTACCATTAAAAAAATGATATTGTAAAGGGATTTTAAGATTGTTTCAATGGCTTGTTGTATTATATATTAATTCATCAGTTTTATTTAATTAGTATTCGTATATAAAGTCCAACTACTGCGTTATTGCTCAAAATTCAAATCTTCATATAGGCTTGTATACTGTGGTTTGAGTTTTTTACTCGCCTTGTATTTAAATCATATAGTCCTAACACCCGGCTTTATGAACCGGCACTAATTAATGAAATTTTAAGTGATTTTATGAAGATTTTCATTTTTTAATAATATTGTATTACTTCATATTTTTTACATAAACAAAACGATTGCTATAGTCAGTTAAAAACTGAAATACTTAAAGATAAACACAGTACTTTAACTCCATTTTAACTATTATATAGCAATAATTATTGATTTTCAGGGTTATATTTACGGCACAAATTACAATAGCCTGATATTTCATTGCTTTCTGCTTTTAAATATTACTTTTGTGATGCCTTTATTATACACGAAAGCCATAAATTAATTGTAGTAATGACTAAGGGTTCAAAAATATCGAGAGGGAGTTTGATGGTCTTGATTCTATTGGTAACTCCTTTATATAATATACATGCACAAGATAAGTTAGAGTTTGGATTAACTGCAGGTACTTCATATTATTTGGGGGATTTAAATCCGCAAAAGCAATTCTATAAAGCAGGTTTGGCATTTGGGGGTATTGGGAGGTATGTGCTTTCAGATCGTTTAGCACTAAAGGGAACAGCTGTTTTAATGCAGTTGAGAGGAGAGTACCCGGATAATAATGTACTATTTCCAGAAGGGAATGTGAATTACGATTTTAGCCGGACTGTAGGAGATGCAACCGTTCAAATGGAGGTGAATTTCAAATCTTATGATCACCCGTTTATTGGAACAACTAATTTTACACCATACATTTCATTTGGCTTAGGGACAACAATTTATAAAAGATTTTCCACAGAAAGTGAAAATAACTCTGAACAAACAGTTTTTATATTATCTTTGCCAATCGGTGTCGGTTTTAAGTATAAAGTAAACAAGTGGATAAGGGTTGGAGCCGAATGGAGTTTCCGGAAAACATTTGTTGATGATCTGGATGTGGTAGGGTCGGATTTACCAATTAATCCGGATGATCCTTATGGTTTTAATAACGGATCAACAATTCATAATAATGATTTGTACTCCTATTTAGGAGTGATGGTTACCTTTAGTATGTTGAAGAGGAAAACCGAATGTAACAGTGGATATTAAAAATATAAGGCAAAGACAAAACGATATGTCAGTAAAAGATCAACTGATAAAGGAAAGGTTGCCACAACATATTGCTATCATAATGGATGGTAATGGACGTTGGGCCAAGAAGAGAGGAAATTCGAGGGTTTTTGGACATAAAAACGGAGTTAAGGCAGTTCGTGCGGTAACAGAAGCTGCTGCTGAGTTGGGTGTTGGGTATCTGACACTTTATGCGTTTTCAACAGAAAACTGGAGTCGTCCTAAATTCGAAGTGGATGCCTTAATGTCATTGTTAGTGACCACCATCACCTCAGAAACTAAAACATTAATGGATAATAACGTTCGTCTTGGTGTTATTGGGTGTGTGGATAATCTCCCAAAGGATGTACGTAAAAAATTAATGGAATGTATCGATCAAACATCTCATAATACCGGACTGCTGTTAAGTCTTGCTTTAAGTTACAGTTCACGATGGGAAATCACCGAAGCGGTACGCAGTATTGCTACAGCCGTAAAAAATAATGAATTAAATGTTGAGGATATTAATCCTGATCAAATCTCAAATAATCTGACTACCAAAGGCATTCCTGATCCGGAATTAATGATCAGAACCAGTGGTGAATTAAGAATAAGTAACTTTCTGATGTGGCAATTAGCTTATGCCGAACTTTATTTCTGCGAAACATTATGGCCAGACTTCACTAAGGAAGATTTCTATACAGCCTTACTTGATTATCAAAGTCGTGAAAGACGTTTTGGTAAAACCAGTGATCAAATTAAAAACTAGAACTTTATTATATCTCTATATAGCATGGTAAAACCGATTACACTTTTTTATATTTTCCTCACGATACTTCCCTCAATTATTTTTGCACAGAATCAGGCGGATGTTCCAACTATTCAATATTCCGGGGCCTCTCACACCTATGAAATTGCAGACATAGAAGTAAAAGGAATTCAAAACTACGATCCGGACATCTTAGTCAGATTATCAGGACTAAGAGTAGGACAAAAAATCCCTGTACCAGGGGAAGAAATATCTGAGGCTATTCGTAAATATTGGGAAAACGGTCTGTTTTCGGATGTGAAGATTTTAGCAAAAAAAATTAAAAACGGTAAAGTATGGTTGGAGATTTTATTGCAGGAACGACCTCGCTTATCTGAAATTAATTACTACGGTCTTAAAAAATCTGAGATTGAAACAGTTTCAGAAAAGGTGGCCATGATGAAAGGCAATCAGGTAACTCCTTATCTGATCACCAGATCGGAAAAATATATCGCAGATTATTTTGTTGCTAAAGGATTTTATAATACTGAAGTACGTATTGTTCAGAAGGATGATACCACTAAAGTGAATCATGTATATTTAGATATTACCGTTGATAAAAAGGAAAAGGTAAAGGTTAATTCACTGGATTTTATTGGTAACAAGGTACTTTCTGATAGTAAGCTTAATAAAGCCATGAAAAAGACCAATGAAAAGGGTAAGATTCTTAACTTTTTCAGAACCAAGAAATTTATTGACGAAACCTATAAAGAAGATTTAATCGCTTTAATTGATAAATACAACGAAAAGGGATATCGCGATATGGTAATTGAATATGATTCCATATCAAAAAATGATAACAATACCGTTGACATTAAAATTAAGGTTGAAGAAGGCAATAAATATTATTTCGGTGATATAAACTGGATCGGAAATAGTATTTATCCGGGCGAATATTTAAGTGCGGTATTACGGATTGAAAAAGGTGATGTATTTAATCAAAAGCGTTTGGATGAACGTATGTTTAATGATGAAGATGCCGTACATAACCTATACATGAATAATGGATATTTATTTTCAAGTATCACCCCTGTTGAAGTTAATGTGAAAGGGGATACAATAGATTTGGAAATGCGTATTCGTGAGGGAGATCAGGCTACCATTAATAATATCATCATTAAAGGTAATACAAAAACACACGAACATGTGGTTCGTAGGGAAATCAGAACCAAACCAGGTCAATTGTTTGATAAATCGTTATTAATACGTACTATCCGTGAATTATCACAGTTAGGTCATTTTGATCCGGAAAATATTTCGCCTGATGTAAATCCAAATCCAGAAGATGGTACTGTTGATTTAGTATATAACCTGACAGAAAAGGCAAATGACCAGATAGAGTTATCCGGCGGTTGGGGAGCAGGAATGTTTGTCGGGTCATTAGGACTTAAGTTCTCAAACTTCTCTATGAGGAATATCTTTAATAAAGAAGCATGGAGACCCTTACCTACGGGAGATGGGCAAACACTTTCACTAAGAGCACAAACCAATGGTAGATTTTACCAGTCGTACAGTTTGTCATTTACTGAGCCATGGCTAGGAGGTAAAAAACCAAATTCATTTACTTTTTCTATTTATAGATCAATACAAACCCGTGTTTCCGGAAATTATGGATACAATCCATATGGTGGTTACGGAGGTGGCTATGGTGGCGGTTATAGTGGCTATGGCGGTTCCGGTGGTTATGGCTATGGCGGTTATCGTTTTGATCCGAATGCAAAGATTGATCAGTTTATGAAGATTACTGGAGTGTCTGTTGGTTTCGGAAAACGATTAACATGGCCTGATGACTGGTTTTCTTTTTATAGTGAAGTTAGTTATCAGCATTATAATCTGCTCGACTGGAATTATTTCATTATGCAAAACGGCGTATCACAGAATCTGAATTTTAAATTTATTTTCTCAAGGAACTCTATTAGCAATCCACTATATCCAAGAAGAGGATCTAATTTCTCCGTAGGTCTTGAATTTACTCCTCCTTATTCTTCTTTCAGTGATAAAAACTATGAGACCCTATTTAAGAATTCAAGTAGCACTGATACTGATGTAAGAGAAAAAGCACAGGAAGATTTATATTCATTAATTGAATATCATAAATGGACCACTTCGGGTACGCTTTATTCACCACTGGATAAAGCAGAGAAACTGGTGCTAATGGGTAAATATGAAATGGGATTCCTGGGGTACTACAATAAATTTGTTCGTTCACCATTTGAGAAGTTTGTTGTGGGAGGAGATGGAATGTCTGGTTACAGTATGTACGGTAGTCAGACAGTAGGTTTAAGAGGATATGAAAACTCTTCACTAACCCCTTATAGCCCAAGCGGTAGTCAGGATGGTAATATATACAGTAAGTTTACTTTTGAAATGCGCTATCCTTTAACATTACAGCCTTCGGCTCAGGTATATGCACTGGCCTTTTTAGAAGGAGGTAATGCCTGGAGAGATTTTAAATATTTTAGTCCTTATGACATTAAACGTTCTGCCGGAGTTGGTGTTAGAATTTTCTTGCCGATATTTGGTTTAATGGGAATTGACTGGGGATATGGATTCGATGAAGTGGCAGGACAACCAGGTGCAAATGGTAGTCAGTTTCACTTTGTTATAGGTCAACAATTTTAATATGGTTTGATTTTTGCTGAATAAGCAAATAGAGTAAATATTTTAACCATTAAAATACAGTGAAATGAGAAAAGTATTATTATTTGCCATATTTTTAACTCTGGGTTTTGGGTTAAAAGCTCAAAAATATGCTTTTGTTGATACAGAGTATATTCTAAAAAATATTCCTGCGTATGAAGCAGCAAATGAGCAATTAAATGAAGCGTCGGTGAAATGGCAAAAGGAAATAGAAGCCGTATATGCCGAAGTGGAAACTATGTACCAGAATTATCAGACTGAAAGCGTGTTTTTATCTAATGAGATGAAAATAAAAAAGGAGGAGGAGATTGTAAATAAAGAAAAAGAGGCACGCCAGTTGCAAACAAGGTATTTTGGTCCGGAAGGAGAATTGAATAAAAAGAGAGAGGCACTTGTAAAGCCCATTCAGGATGATATTTTTAATGCCATCAGAGAAATGGTAGAGGACGAAGGATATGCAGCCATTTTTGATAAAGCATCAGGTGGTGTTGTATTATTCTCGGATCCGAAATATGATAAAAGTGACGAGATATTAGAGAAATTAGGATATAAAAATTAACGATAGAGATGTGTTAATATAAGATTTAAGTTTAATAACACTTTCTTGATACTTATTATTTTACTTATGAGAATGATTAAACAACTTATGATTGGTGTGGCCCTGATAACAACCACCGTTGTTTCTGCCCAATCCAATCTTAAATTTGGCCACGTAAATACTCAAGCTATTCTTTCAGCAATGCCTGAAATGAAAACTATTGATGAGCAATTACAAGGAGAGTACAGTAAGCTGGAGGCGCAGCTTACGGATATGCAAGAGGCACTAAAAAGTATCCAACAGGAGTATATTACCAAAATGCAAGCACAAACATTAACGGGTGCTGAGAAACAAAATCTTGAAACTCAGATTCAGGAAGGAAACCAGAAAGTTCAAACTTTTTATCAGCAGTCGCAACAGTCATTACAGCAAAAAGAACAGGAATTAAAACAACCTGTTTTTCAGAAGCTGAGTGAAGTGATTCAGCAAGTAGGTGAAGAGAATGGATTTTTGTACATTTTTGAAGAAGTAGGTGGACTTGCAGTTTACAAATCTGAAAAGAGTGTTGATGTTGGTCCGTTGGTGAAGGCTAAATTAGGAATTCAATAAATAAATTAAAATAAAGAAATCGTTTAGGATTAAGGAGTCATCTATTAATTTTAAGGAGTTAGATTTTAAATAGCAACACTTAAATCCTGATGTTAATACAAAACAATATGAAATCGATAAAATTACTATTAGTTGTAGCGACTATCTTTGTTTGTTCAAGTGCTATTGCACAGGAATTAAAGTTTGGTCATGTAAATGTTCAAAAATTAGTTGCAGAACTTCCTGCGAAAATGGACGCAGATAAAAAACTACAGGCTGAAGCGCAAAAGTTAGATCAGAATTTAAAGGTGATGTCTGAAGAGCTGGATGCCAAGTATACGGATTACATGGAAAAAAGAGATTCTCTTCCGGAATTAATTCGTGCAACCAAAGAAAAAGAGATTCAGGAAATTAATACACGTTTGCAAAACTTTCAACAGTTAGCACAGCAAAACCTTCAACAGCAGGAACAACAACTTCTTCAGCCTATTATTGAGAGTGTGCAAAAAGCCATTGATGAAGTAGGTGCTGAAAACGGATTTATTTATATTTTCGACGTAAGTTCAAGAGTGGTGATTTATCATTCTGATAAAAGTGTGGATGTGGAAGAATTAGTGAAAGCAAAATTAGCTGCAAACTAAGATGTAGGATAATATACAATCTTATTATATTTGAAGGATGGTTATTGTGTAGCCATCCTTTTTTTATGCTTTATGATGAACTCAATTAAAGGACCAATTGCGGTTTTCGATTCTGGTTATGGTGGGTTAACCGTTCTTGACAAATTGAAAGAACAAATGCCTGCATATGATTTTATCTATTTAGGGGATAATGCACGAACTCCTTATGGTACACGTTCTTTTGAAGTGGTGTATGAGTACACTCTTGAAGCTGTCAAAAAACTGTTTTCAATGGGTGTGCATTTAATTATATTAGCTTGTAATACAGCTTCAGCAAAAGCCTTAAGAACAATTCAGCAAAGAGATTTGCCTCAGATTGATCCCCAAAGAAGAGTTCTGGGTGTAATACGTCCAAGTGTAGAAGCGGTCTCTTCTTATACGGTATCCAATAAAATAGGTGTTCTGGGTACCTGTGGGACTGTTCAATCCTTATCTTATCCTATGGAAATAAAAAAACAATCGGATGTTTTTGAGGTATTTCAGGAAGCCTGCCCGATGTGGGTTCCATTGGTTGAAAATGGTGAAGGAGATTCACCTGGAGCTGATTATTTTATCAAGAAGAATATTGAAAATCTTTTTTCTCAATGCAGTAATATAGATACAGTAATACTGGGATGCACTCATTATCCGTTATTGCATCATAAAATTAAGCAATATATGCCTGAGAAATGTACTGTTTTAACACAAGGAGATATTGTAGCTCAAAGCCTGAAAGATTATATGCGCAGACACCCTGAAATGGACGAAAAATGCAGTAAGAAAGGATCGCTTACATTTTATACAACTGAAAATGTAGAAAAGTTCAGGCAAACTGCCGGATATTTTTTAAATCAGGATATTCAGGTGACCCATATCCATTTGTAATCAGAAATTATGGGAATAAAAAATCCGGTTTAAACCGGATTTATAATAACCTGAGTAGTTTCCTTACTATTTGTACCAGTCGGAATACATTAAATAGTTATTGGCAATTTTTTCAATCATTTCCTTGGTTTGTTCAGGTTCAATATCCTTCACCTTTTTTGCCGGAACTCCGGCATAAATACTGTTCGGTTCAACAATTGTTCCACTAAGGATTAATGAATTTGCTGCAATAATAGAATTTTCTCCAATAACTGCGTCATCCAGAACTGTAGCTCCAATTCCTACTAATACATCGTTTTTAATTTTTGCTCCATGGATGGTTACGTTGTGGCCAATAGAAACGTTATCACCAATCTCAATGGTTGATTTTTGATATAGAGTATGTAATACAGAACCATCCTGTATGTTCACTTTATTTCCAATTCTTATGGAGTTAACATCGCCACGTAAAACGGCATTAAACCATATGCTACAGTCGTCACCCATTTCAACATCTCCTATTACTGTAGCGTTCTCAGCCAAAAATACATTGTTACCAAATTTTGGAGTAAAACCTCTTACTTCTTTTATTAATGCCATAATTTATATTTTAAAGTACAAAAATAGGGTTTTTGCAAGTATATTAAAATAAAGATGGAGATACAATTGCTGACTAATTTCAATATCTCAATGATATTAGCGCTATAATTTCATCTGTTAAATTTATACTGCGTTACAAAATGTAGCCGGAATCAGGGCTATGCGTCAGTTTATTTTATGATTATTGCGTCATTCGGCATCGCTCAGGCAAGCATGACTCTGCTCTCATTTATTGCAATAATTTGTGTTAATGTATGTAAAGTTATTTAATGCCTGTCCATAAAGTCAGGGATTTGGTTTTTGAGCAATAACGCAATAGTCGGACTTTATAGACGAACACTATTTAATAACCTGAGTTCGATTAAAATTTTAGAATTCAGATTGACATAAAAGGCTGATATACAAGGCAAATTTTGCAGGGCTAGCTCGCTAGCTCGATAAATTTAACGAAGTAGATCAGTTTTTTATGCAAAGCATGAGAGTTT
>JBNKRV010000317.1:0-25488 GCA_050296935.1 Marinilabiliaceae bacterium
CATTCATAGCTTTTCATTAAATAATCGATTTACGGCTCTAAATTTTATCACCATAGCTCGCTATGTCTCAAAAATTTATATTGTAAATCAATCATTTACTGAATTTTGAGCTCGCTAATTTTAATCGAACTCAGGTTATTACCCAGAGTCCGGCATAAAATTCTGGATTTATCTCATATAATCAATGATTATATTGGTATTCGATAGAACTATGTTTCAGACCGCCTATAAGCAGAGAGGTTAAACCCGGGCTATTTTGAATAATTTTCAGGAAGAAGATCGCTGCTTATAAGCTGAATTTGCATAAAAGACTGATCTACTGAATGGTATTTTCAGTATTACTTTTTTCTTCAAACCGCTTTCCAAAAACAAAATTGATTCCAAATCGGGCATCCAGAATACTTGCTTTAGAAGGTTTGAATATGCTACTTAATGATTCAGAAGTCATGTAAAGCTGAAAGCACCCTGATTCAACAGAAGCTCCAAGTCCGAATCCTATTCCATTGCCTTCGCGAACGGACATGTTTACTAATGCGTTAAAGTTTTTTCTGGCTTCATAATTATAATAAACGCTATAGGCAGTTCTTGTATTTTCAGGTAACATTGCTGCATGTATGTTTACACCTACATTATGAGAAGGGTGTAATTTGTAGTTAAAACCTAAATACATGTTTGCATTCAATTTTGTTTTGTAACTCAGTCCTTCACGTTCGAAAGGATCCATAAGTGTTTCCAAAGAATCTAATTCGTTATTGAATGTTTCGTCCGATTCACTATTGTTAATTATTTTTTTTATCTCAAATCCGGAGAAGCTATAATGAACGGGATTAAATTGAGATTCTTCAGTGTTTTCTTTCCATTTAATTGACCCCAGGTCTGTTATGGCTGCAGACACTTTCATTTTATCGTTAATTTTGAATTGAGCACCTAAATCAAATGCAAATCCATTATTCTGACTCGAAAATGAATTGAAATAACTTTTATCTCCCTCAAAATCGAAACCATCTGCAGAAAGAACAGAAAATCCGTTGTGTTCAAAATAAACACTGTCATTTGAAGTTAAGGCATAACCATTGAGCCCCTTTACCTTTGCAAAGCCAATTCCTGCAAGGTATTTCATTGTTAATCCTACCGTTAACTTGTCAGAAATCTCACGAGCATACCCCAATGCAATTTCGTGATAAGCCATCTGGTTTGAAACCATGCTGTTAAAAGAAATCTTTTTACCAAGGATTTTAGCATCTCCGTTACCATAGATCAAAAGGTTTGCTATGTCATCAGTAATTGAAAATACAGCTGAGGCTTTTTCATTGATAGCAAATGAGAAATGATTTTTTTTGAAGTTCAATGCTAATGCAAAAAGTTGAACATCGGCATTAAAAGAAAAGTAATTCTGATCCTTTAGGTTTCCGGAAAGTTTATCCCAATCCATATCATAAGCACCGTTGGCATTTTCGCTAAATATATTGTCGAATGAAAATGCTCCTGTATTCAATTGGAAATGCATGGATGACATTGCCGGAAAACCAAGTACAACCTCTTGATTTGAATGGAAAGCCGGATTTAGTTTGTTGGCTTGTCCTAATGAATGATTCAGGTTATATAAAGAGAATTCACTTTGGGCAACGAGGTTACCCGAAAATAAAAATATCACAAATAAATATATATAATTACGCATAATTGTTATTCTGATTTTGTTATTGAAATAAATGAACTACTCTGTTAAAATGTAAAGTCAAACTTTGTTTGTCCCAGAATGTTAATCTTTATTTTATTGGATTCTGAAAAGCGTACGAGTTTTTCAGGGGTTTCCGGTGTGTTCATTATTAGTTTAATTTCCAGTGTTTTAGTGTCGATCAGGCGCTCGGCTCTACTGCTATCAATATTAATATCGGTAACGGAATTCGAGTTTTCAATTACATTGCCGTTTTCATCCGTAATAGCAGCTGGAATAATGAGTTTTTGATCCAGAATGATGCTGTCTAGCTTTTCGCCATAAACGTTTAAGAAATAGCCCTGAACAAAGGCCTCCATAGGCAGTCCGTTATCAATAGATAATCGAATCATAGCATTATCAACATCTTCAAAAAATGAACCATCCATTTCATAAGGTTCATGTATTATTAAATCATTAATGTATCCATACATCGGAACTTCTAAAAGTACGTCAGATATTATACTTGATGTATCATGAACAAAATGTATTTCGTCGGATTCAAATGGATTAACAGTTCCCCAAAAGGCATAATCAATATGTTGAGGCTGTGCAGATATCAATTCATTTAGATTGGAATTGTTTTCATCTGCTACAATTGCTGTTTCTTCTGATAAGCCGGGTATGGAAGGGTAATTGATATCTATTGGGGATTCCACAAAGGAACCATTAAGGTATATAGGATCGCTATTATCAAAATTTCCCTTGATATTTCCCAGATTGATTCTCACCGGAGCACCAATGGAATTATGAACTGTAAATAGTATTGATGGTTCCTGTAAAAAGAAATCACCATCCATAATTTCATCAGTAAAGTTCAGATTAAATGAACTTTCTTCAGATGTGATATCTCTTTTTCCGAAGGTGGCTGTTAGCATTTCAAATTTCAGGTTTACCAGATTGATATCTAAATTGAATCCATCTGATGCTGATACGGCTGAACCGTTGTAATTAATGGTTAAGTCTGATGTGAGATCGAACTGATTAAACGAGGTATTGTTTCGGGTTAAATCTATCACTGCATTTGTTAAATCAATCTGATCACTATGGCTTTGGAAATTTGATGTGTTCCATGAATAATCAATGCTTAAAGGAAGTTTATCTATCTTTATTGAAGTGAATTCTACATGGATACTTCCAGTTGCTGGTACATTTCCGGTCATTACAACATTAAGACTGCCTCCTTTGAGTGTTATCTGGTGAATTTTGTCTCCTTCCGGACTGTTAAAATCAAAGCTTTCATTGCTAGTGGTTTCAATTGTTTCGCTTGGTGCACCTCCTGGAATATCGTAACCTGCAGAAACATCTGTTGAAAAATGTTGGTTTGGGATGGCAAATAGTTCACCGGCCCGTTTTGAAAAAATGGATGGTTGGTCATATACGAATACTGTGGTTCCATCATTCCTTTCGCTAATCGTAAAATTTTCATCAGAAAGTTCTTCTGCTAATTCTCCGATCGAAAAATCACCGGTGGCTAAAGGAAATGCCACTGTAGGATTATAGGTGATGTCTTCAATTTTATCTGCCTTATCAACAAGCTCTTTTACGCAGGAAGAAAGAAGAATTGAGACTAGTAAAAATGTCAATTGTAAATTTCTCATGATAATTATTTTGATTTATATATTCCTTTCAGAATTTATTTGATTAAACGTGTACCTTATAATACAGTTTCAATGATTTGATTAATTATATAAAATTTGACTTTTGGTATAGATTGTTGAAAGTTTTAATGGATTTTACATAGTAACCTGAGTTCGATATAAAATTAATGGCTCAAATCGCTTACAAATATTGAGTTTCAAGGAATGTTTGCGAAAGCATAGCGGGCTATGGTAAGCAAATATGACGCAGAAAATCGGTATTTATAAGTGAAATTCATAGCTTTTCAGTAAATAATCGATTTACGGCTATAAATTTTATCACCATAGCTCGCTATGTCTCAAAAATTTATATTGTAAATCAATCATTTACTGAAATTTGAGCTCGCTAATTTTATCGAACTCAGGTTAGTAATATCGTGTGAATTCAAATATTAGGTGAGTTCGCAACAATTTTCTGATTGCCTGATGGCATTCCGGAAATTAGGATTGTTGAACTCAGTGTCTCCCTGGAAGTAAGCTTTCCCTTTTAAGGGAATGCATAAATATCAACTGGCAGATAATCAGTTTGATGATGTATTTATGTATAAGGTAGGTGAATAAGTGTCTCTTGAAAAATGTGAGTTTGGGTAAGTCATGGTCTGGGTTAATCTATAAATTGGTTTTATGTATTCATTCTTCTTTCTTCAACAATCATTAATGCCTCTTCGCGTATAATTTCAGGCAGATTGATGCATCTTATTTGCATGCTTTTCATCCAGCCGGACACTTCATGCTCCTTTAAGGTGTATAATATGTCTCTAAATTCATCAATTGCCTCAGTAGAGTATTCCTTGGGAGATAATCCTTTGAATCGATCCAGTTCTTCATCGTTGTAATATTCTATTTTATCGCTGGCACTAAGTAAGCTGTCATTTTCGCATACTTCATGAGCGCCACAACAATCATCCGGTCTGTTAACTTCATCTTCTTTTTCGTTATTTGATTTTCGAGAAAGAAACCAGGCCACAGCGAGCCCAAGAACAATAAGTAATAAAATATAAATCATGATGCGAAATTATAAAAAACTGCTTAGATGAATGGAACGCTTGATGTTAATAATTGTTTTTAAAAGCAAAAGCAGCGCTTTGAAATTCAGCACCGCTTTTAGATCTTTTTGTTTATTCTTATTTTTTCAATAGCTTTATTTTAAAGGTTTCCATATCTGTATTAACTAAAACAATGTAAGTTTCTTTTTCCAGATCACTTATAGGAACTTGTCCGTTGAAATTGGATATGGATTTGATCATTTGACCGGATATTGAATAAATAAATACGGATTTTGCTTTGACACCAATGTTAATCGTAATCACTTGAAGGGTTCGGGCAATCCGGTTGTTTTTGTAAAGTCCGTAAAGGGTGAAAATCCGAAATTGGGTATCTGATTTTCGATTATTCAAATTGAGTTTGATTTGATTGGTTATTGTTTCTTATATTGTTTGGTGTTGAATGATTTAAACCAGAAAAAGATGTGTTATGATGTAAAATATCTTACTCAAAAGAAATTGAATTACGCCAAACGAATGGGAGAGACTCCTGATGAAATTAGAAAAATTGAAAATGATCTGAATCAGCTTACGCAACATCTAAATCCACAATTTCATGCCTCGGCATTTTCGCATCCCGGATTGTTGGTTTTTAAAAGTGAAGCATTGAAGAAGCCATGGTTGCTAAGTTGGGGGCTGATTCCTTTTTGGGTAAAAAGCGACAGGCAGGCCTCAAAAATCAGAAACAATACCATCAATGCTCGTATTGAAACGATGTTTGAGAAACCTTCATTTAAATCGAGTGCAATAAAACGCCGATGTTTGGTTATGTTGGATGGATTTTATGAACATCATTATTTTAATGGAAAAACATACCCTTTCTATATCTATAATATGAAGAATAATCCACTTGTAGTGGCCGGGTTGTGGGATCAATGGAAAGCTGAAAATGAACAGATTTATGAAACCGTTACTATTGTTACCCGAAAAGCAATTGGAATAATGAAGAAGATTCATAATAATCCCAGGTTAATGGAAGCTCGAATGCCATTGGTCTTGAGTGAGACAGGAACTCAACTATGGACTTCAGATTCTATAGATCAATCCACATTATTAAAAAGTGTATGTCAGGAAGTGGTTGAATTACAGGCGCATTCTGTTCGTGTACTCAAAGGGAAGAATGCCTTAGGCAATGTTCCGGAGGTGTCATCATTTTTCGGGTATTCCGAATTACGTCATCTTGAGTTTGTAAAAAAAAGGTAACAATTATCGGAAATAGTTTTTAATAACTATATTTCGAAATAAAAAATGAATTTAATTGGGAATATTATCTGGCTTATATTCGGAGGCATTTTTATTGCCCTTGAATATTTGGTATCCAGTGTACTTTTGATGTTAACAATTGTTGGAATACCCTTTGGTCTTCAAACGTTGAAGCTGGCAAGCATTGCATTGTGGCCCTTTGGAAGAGCGGCTGTTCAAACCCGGAGAGCAGATGGCTGTCTGGCTGTATTTATGAATGTATTGTGGTTTTTTATTGGTGGTATTTGGATTGCTTTGTCACACCTGTTCTGGGGTATTGTTTTGTGTATTACTATTGTTGGAATTCCTTTTGGCAAACAGCATTTTAAGTTGGCATCACTAGCCCTGACTCCCTTCGGAAGAGATATACGTAATAAAAATTAAATAATATTATAATGAAGAACTTTATTAGTAAGCTACTTAAAAACGTTGGCGTTTTTATATTAAGATATGGACTGGGAATTGTAATAATATGGTTGGGCTTTTTAAAATTTAAAAATTCAGAGGCCGAATATACCCGTCAATTGATTTCAGGAGGATATATGGCATGGATTCTAAAGTATCTCACTCCATATGCCTTGAACCAGATTGTAGCATATCTGCAAATTATTATCGGTTTTTTCATTATGACAAAATCGGTTTCAAGACCCCTTTCGTTTTGGGGTGGTTTTGCTGCGGCAATTATGTTTTTGTTTAGTGTTTCTTTGTTGTTTACCTCTTCTATAGTCTGGCAAACCGGATACGGATTTCCTGAATTATCAAAAGTTGGTCAGGCTGTTTTAAAAGATTTTATCTTATTCGGAGCTGCCGCGTGGTGCGTTGGAGATAGTATGTAACTAATGGTTATAAGAAAACCCCAATAACTACGTTATGCTCGTCAGGAAAATATTCATTTACACATCCGGCAACTGGCGGATCGTTTTTTCTGACTTTACAACCCTTGTTTTTGGTGGTTTTTACCACACTCCTCTGAAATATACATGTTTTCTTAGAAGCATTAATTGGTAATTTGAATGAGGAAATGTTTGTTGAATGAAGGGGAATAGGTTTTTTGATTATGAGTAATATTAAAAGAGTTTGTGTTTTTTGTGCTTCAAGTACAAAAGTGAGTCGGGTATATATTGGAGAAGCGGAAAAATTGGGAAGACAACTGGCTGATTCCGATATTGCTATGAACTATGGGGGAGGAGCAGTAGGATTAATGGGAGCCATTGCTAATGAAATGCTGAAACATGGAGGTGCTGTCAGGGGAGTTATTCCTACGTTTATGGTGGCGGTTGAATGGGAACATAAGGGAGTTCAGGATATGGTGCATGTTGCCACCATGGCAGAGCGGAAACAATTGTTGGTTAAAGATGTTGATGCTGTAATTGCATTGCCGGGTAGTACCGGAACACTTGAAGAACTTCTGGAAGTATTATCGAATAAAAAATTAGGTCTTTTTCAAAAGCCGGTGATCGTATTAAATACGAATGGTTTTTTTGATCCTATGTTAATGATGTTTCAGAAAATGGCAGAAGAGAACTTTATGCGACATGAACATCTTGAATTATTTCAGGTTGTTGATGGGGCAGAGGAGGTAATTCCAGCCATAGAGAAGGCGCCGTTGTGGGATGATAATGCGATAAAAATGGCTTCTGTATAAATAATTTCTCAACCGAATTCATTTTTACTATTTTTGAACAAATATTTGTGAATGATCTCCAATAATAATAGCCCATATATATTGAATCAAGATAGTACAATCATTGAAACTACTTTAAATCTTCCTCAGGAGAAAGACTCCATAGGAATCAAGGTGGAGCGCCCTGTTATATTAGCTATTCCAGAAACTCCCGGAAGATTTCTTCCTTCTGCACGAAAGAAAAAGGAAAAGAAAATAAAGCTATTTTCACCATCGAAGAAGGACTCTGTTGAGTTTAATCTAATTGAGCGACCTAAAGAAAATGAGGGATTTCTTCAGGGTAATCTGGTGAAGGATTATCTGAATCCTCTGGCAACAGATAATGCTGCATGGTTCATTGATGGGTCTTCAGCAGTGCCTGAAATAGAAGTAGCTGATGTGCGTGAATCTGAAATTTCGAATCAGGATTCGTTACGGGTCAATGAAATAGTTCAGGATAGTATTGTAGCAAAGCAGGATTTCGTTGTAGATTCATTGAGTTCTCATGTGGATTCATTAACAATAGAAAAAAAAGAAGGAGTAAATGGGGGTACAGAACAATTATTTGAGGTTGAATTAACCGGAGAGGAAGGATTTCTCAAAAATTCT
The DNA here is from genome assembly GCA_050296935.1 of Marinilabiliaceae bacterium. Classification (GTDB taxonomy): domain Bacteria; phylum Bacteroidota; class Bacteroidia; order Bacteroidales; family Marinilabiliaceae; genus Saccharicrinis. The sequence continues at coordinate 7,912 of JBNKRV010000317.1, forward strand.
GATAAAGATATTTTATCCGGTATGCTATTGGTATCTGTAGCTATTGTGGGGTTGTTAAGGATGACCAATTATAAATACTTGAGAGAGCTTTTTTCGGCGGTAGTCTTTGGACAAAATGCCCGAAAAATGAAAGAAACAGTGAATCTGAGAAATAAAAAACATGCCATCATTCTCAATTTTCTATTTCTCTTTAATTCATCAATATTTGCCTATCAATTTATATCCTATTATAATATACATACTATATTTGGAAATAGACTTCTGATAATTCCATTAATAATGGGGGTGTTACTGACGTTTGGAGTACTGAAAAGTATCCTTTATAAGTTTGTTGCATTCGTTTTTGAAAAGGAAAAGCAAACCAGTGAATATCTTTTTTATACATTTCTTCACAATAAAGTATTTTCATTGGTTATTTTACCAATTGCATTAATAATTCCTTATATCGACCAGGAAGTGCTTCCAATGCTATTTAAATTAGGGTTTGCCCTTTTTGCGCTGATGTATTTATTGCAAATTTTAAGAGGTATTGCAATTATTTTAAACAATGTAGCTTCTTTATTTTACTTGTTTTTGTATCTTTGTGCCCTAGAAATTTTGCCCTTAGTTATTATGTATAAGATTCTAATTAATTAGGCAATACGATCAATGAAATTAAAACAGGTATCGTTTTGAAGATAAAAAGAATACTGGTTTCTCAACCGAAGCCGCAAACAGAGAAGTCTCCCTATTTTGAGTTGGCAGAGAAAAATAATGTAAAAATTGATTTCCGACCTTTTATTCAGGTTGAAAGTGTTCCTACTAAAGAATTTCGTGCACAAAAGGTTAACCTTTTGGATCATACTGCTGTAATTTTCACAAGTAGAACAGCAATCGATAACTATTTTAGAGTTGCAGAAGAGATGAGGGTTACTGTACCTGATACTATGAAGTACTTTTGTATATCCGAAGCAACAGCCTATTATTTGCAAAAATATATTGTTTACAGGAAGAGAAAGATTTTTCATTCAACTGGAAAATTCCCTGATTTGGTTGAGGTAATTAAAAAGCATAAAGACGAAAAATACCTGGTTCCTTTGTCAGATATTCATAAGCAGGAGATTCCTGATTTATTGGACAAAAATTCAATTAGCTATACCAAAGCTATTCTATACAGAACCGTTAGTAGTGATTTAAGTGACCTTAAGGATATTGATTACGATATTTTAGTGTTTTTTAGTCCTTCAGGAATTGCAAGTTTGTTGCAGAATTTTCCTGGGTGGGATCAGAAAGAAACAAAAATTGCTTCATTCGGACCTGCTACAGCAAAAGCGGTAAAAGAAGCAGGGTATAGATTGGATATACAAGCCCCAATGCCACAGGCTCCATCAATGACTATGGCTTTAGAGCAGTATATAAAAAAGCACAATAAGGCAAATAAATAATAAAAGCTTTAACAATATCTGAAAAGGGCATTATAAAATGCCCTTTTTTTAGCTGTTAATATTTAAGTAATTTATACTTCACCCCAATAATATTATTGCGGTTCAACTAAAGTCGTTATTAATCATTTGCTGACTAAGCATACCTGATGGTTGGATTAGATCAGCATATTTCTTAATACATCATGCGTCTTTGGTTTATTGAATACTTGATCATAAGGTTTACATGATGACACAATCAAATTTCTCTTTTCCTAAATCGGATCGTTTATGTAGTCACCATATTATTGAAGATTTATTTACCAAAGGACAATCTTTTACATGTTATCCATTTCGGATTATTTATCTCGAAACAGAATTGGAAGAGAATTTGCCATCGAAAATATTGATCAGCGTTTCAAAAAAGCGATTTAAGAGAGCCGTACATAGAAATCTTTTAAAAAGAAGATGCAGAGAAGCTTATCGTTTAAACAGGGAAATGTTTATGCAAGATATGCTTCAGTCAAGAAAACAAATTGCATTTGCTATGGTTTATATTGCATCAGAACAATTATCTTATTCTGTCATTGAAAAAGGCATGGTAAAGGCATTGAAAAAGTTAACGCAGCATCTTCATAAGAATACAAAGGATGAATGAAAATCTTTAAAAATATATTACATATCATTAAAAGCTTTCTGATATTCTTACTGATTATTCCCATTAAGATATATCAATATACCATCTCACCTATTATTGGAGCCTCGTGCAGGTATACTCCATCATGTTCAGCTTATGCCATAGAGGCTTTGAAAAAACACGGGCCGGTTAAAGGGCTATATCTGGCCATTAAAAGAATACTGAGCTGCAACCCCTGGGGAGGGCATGGACATGATCCCGTACCTTAATTTACTGCAAGTTTATAATTGACCATTATAAATGCATTAAGTATTGTTTTTAGAGGGAGCTTAAAAAACCGAATGGTGTTACGCTTGTTTATAACATGAGCCAAAAAAATTCATCATTATATAAGTTTTAAACAATTGGGGATTAATTCAAACGATAAAGTGTAAAAAGTAAAATCAATGCCCATATTAAAGTTAAAAAGATTATTTTCGTGGGTTGTTAAATAATTGCCTGGTAGTTACTTTATGTTTTAATGAATAAGAGAGGGATAAGCTGAATTTGAAAAATTTAAGCATACCCGGGATAGTACATGTTGTACTTATATATGTACTGTTTTGCTTGTGAAAATTTATTTTAGTACAAAAGCAATTAGAAATAAGTTAGTATAAATATTTGAAGTAGTTGAATATATGGAAGGAATGGAATCCACCAGACAAAAAAAAGTTTCCAGATTATTGGAAAAAGAGATTAGTGAGATGTTTATAAAGGAAGCCAGACAGCTTACTTCAGGAGCTATGGTTTCTGTTTCAAAAGTAAGAATTTCTCCCGACCTGGGGCTGGCAAAAGTGTACATTAGTATTTTTCCGACAGGCAAAAGAGATGAGATATTTAAAGAAATTAAAGATCATAATGCCTTGATGCGTAGACATCTTGGTTTAAGAGTTGGGAAGCAGTTACGAGTTGTTCCTGAGTTACATTTTTATGTTGACGACTCATTGGATTATATCGATAATATTGACCGTTTGTTAAAAGAATAATCATGCAATACGATCCTATTAAAAGAAGTTTAGGTAAGTTTTTTAATCAATCACCCACATTACGGATATTGTTTTATAAGTTGTTGGATTTGTTGCTGTTGCGATCGTGGCATATCCGCAAGGAGATCAGAGGCTGGTCCAATAAGGTTGGGCATGATATAAATGTTTTAGATGCAGGTTCTGGTTTTGGTCAGTATGTATACTATTTATCGTCTCATCATACCGATTGGAATATTACCGGTGTTGATGTAAAGACAGAGCAAATAGCAGATTGTAATCAGTTTTTTGCCAAGTTGAAGCGTCAGGATAAAGTGAAGTTTGAATATGCTGATCTTACCAATTTAGAACAGGAAAATGTGTATGATCTGGTAGTTTCGGTTGACGTGATGGAGCATATTGAAGACGACGAGGGCGTTTTTAGAAACATCTATCAGGCTATGAATAATGGGGGAATGCTTTTAATATCTACCCCAAGTGATCAGGGAGGTTCAGATGCACATCATCATGAGTTTGAACATGAGGATGGAGTAACCGGATTTATTGACGAGCATGTTCGGGATGGTTACAATCTTCAGGAAATTATTCAGAAACTTAAGAAAGCCGGATTTAAGGATGTGGATGCGAGATATAGTTATGGATTGCCTGGTAAAATTTCATGGAAATTATCGATGAAGTTTCCAATTGTGATGCTGAATTTTTCAAAAGTATTCTTTGTGTTATTACCATTTTATTATTTGATCACTTTTCCATTTACATTTATTTTAAATGCCATTGATGTTGCTACAAAGCATAAAACGGGTACGGGTCTTATTGTAAAGGCATTTAAATAAACGGCAAGTAATATGGGTATCTATTAATTTCCGGTTGTTAAATTTATGAAACTGATTTTTCAAATAGCATTAAAGTTTCTGTTTGGGAAAAAATCCAAAGGAATTATAAATGTTATCTCCACTATATCCATAATCGGGGTTGCAGTGGGGGCTTTGGCCTTGCTTTCTATTTTGTCGGTTTTTAATGGTTTGCACGGTTTGATCGGGGACTTATACGGATCCTTTGATCCGGATTTAAAAATTGTAGCCGCTCAAGGAAAATATTTTTCAGTTGATACCATACAAATGCAGGAAATCAAACAGATAGAAGGGGTAAAGTATATTTCTTCTGTTGTGGAGGATAATGCACATTTAAAATATGACAAACGCCAGACAACCGCTGTTATTTTAGGAGTAGATTCTGTTTTCAACAAAGTAAGTGGTCTGGATTCAATTATTATTGAAGGCAAATACAATATGAAAGATAACCATGGATATGGAGGGGTTATAGGTTATGAACTTGCAGCCCAATTAAATATTCGTGTTACTTTTCTGACTCCATTGGTTATCAATGTACCGCAGAGAAATAAAAAAATTAATTTGATGCGGCCCTATGAAGCCTTTAATTCGCATTATGTACATCCGAAAGGTATTTTTCTGGTGAAGCAAAGAGATTATGATTCCAGGTACCTGGTTATTGATCTGGATTTATGTAGAAAATTATTTCAGTATAAAGATTCTGAAGTGACCTCACTCTATGTTGATATTGATGAAGAACAATCAGCCTCAAATATACAAAGTGCTATTGAAGAAATTTTAGGAGCCGGATTTAAGGTGGAGAATCGTCACCAGCAACATGCGTCCTTTTATAAAATGATGAGTGTAGAAAAGATTATTGCTTATCTGATTTTGTGTTTTGTATTGATTATTGCCACATTTAATCTGATAGGCACCATGTCGATGCTTATTTTCGACAAGAAAGGCGGTATTAAAATTCTGAAAAGCATTGGTGCAAATAAAAGGATGGTTACCCGTATTTTTCTACTTGAAGGATGGTTGATTTCGTTAATTGGTGTTTTTATAGGCCTTTTATCAGGAACATTGTTAATTCTTGCTCAGCAATATTTTGGGTTTATCCGGTTTTCTGATGCTTCGAACTTTGTGGTGGATGCCTATCCTGTAGGTCTACAACTTTCTGATATTCTATATACATTTGTTACTGTTGTGTTGATTGGATTTCTGGCAGCATGGTATCCGGTAAGAGTTATTGTAGGGAAGTATTTTGATGAGTTAGAGTAGATTGTGAATAATTGTAGTATGCATAATGAAAATATCTTACCAATATATAAAAGAAAGTAAATTGTTACTGTGCCAAGTGAATGGTGAAATTACATTTGATTACTATTCTAAATGTATCCATCAGCTGGCTGCTGAATCATTTTTCAAATCTATTGAAAAAATTTTGACAGATATTAGAGGAATTAATCCTAATCACTTAAATCTGAGACTAGAGGATATGGCTGAATTAAGGGAAGAAGAATTGCAGAATAGGTATGCCAATGTATTTTTGGTTTCTTCTCCGTTAGCAACTGCCGGAAGTCATTTATATCAACAAAAGTTAAAGAAGAGTGACTTCAGTTATAGCTATTGTTCAACAATAGAAAAGGCCATTTGTATTCTCAATTTAGATTATTCGGAGCAAGAAATAGAAGGTATTCTTCAAAACCTGGGAACTGTTGTTAGCATGGAGGAACTAGTATAATAACATGTAATCAAGCTTTCCCCTTTTAAAGTGCACAACAAATTATAACTGGCAGATACTCTGCGCGATGATAGGTTCAGGTATTGGGTGTGTTAATATATAAATATCGTCAGGAATACGGATTAAAATAAACTGAGTTGTTCCCCTGATCCAATTGTGCCTTCAATTTGTAATAGTTTCTTTTTGGCAGATAAACCACCTGCATAACCAATAAGCTTACCATTGGAACCGATAATTCTATGACAAGGTACGATAATAGATATTGCATTTGCCCCGTTTGCCGAAGCTACTGCTCGTATTGCCTTTTCATTTTTCAACTCTTTAGATAGCTGGAGATAGGTTTTTGTTTCACCGAATTTAATTTGTTGTAGCTGCTTCCATACTTGTTGCTGAAAAGGCGTTCCAATCATTATTATTGGAATATCAAATACTTCTCGATTGCCATAAAAGTATTCCTCCAGCTGGATGATGGTATTTTCAATGACAGGTGTTATTCCGGGGCTGTATTCTGCATTCAGCCCGGATTTTATCCTCTTGTCAATTATTTCTCTCATGTTTCGATATAACCAATCGCATAAGCACAATTCATCATGATATGATCCGATAATTAAATCTCCAACAGGTGATTTGTAAATATGAGTCAGAATGTCGCTCATGTTTCATTAATCTGTTGGTTCTACAATTGAGGTGCAATCGGCATATGTTTCTTTAATCAGATTTAAACATTCGTGAACTTCGTCAGCCGTATTGGCTCGTAACATCTTAATTTTTAAATCTCGAAAATTTTTTAATCCTTTGAAGGTAATGGCTAGGTGTCTGCGCATGTGAAGGATGCCTCTTCGTTCTCCCAGCCATTCAATGCTATTTTCAAGATGCTCCCGAATCATTTCAACATGTTGCGGAATCATAGGTAATTCAAGTAGTTCTCCGGTGTCTAAATAATGACGAATCTCTTTAAAAATCCAGGGACGACCAATGGTAGATCTGCCAAGCATTAATGCATCCACTCCATATCTATCCAGATAAGTTTTTGCTTTTACCGGATTGGATATATCTCCATTACCGATGATGGGAATGTGCATTCGCTGATTATTTTTTACCTGACCAATAAGAGTCCAGTCTGCCTCTCCATTGTACATTTGTGCACGTGTACGACCATGAATGGTAAGTGCCTTGATGCCTGCATCCTGCAGTTTTTCAGCTACTTCTACAATGATTTTGGAGTCATCATCCCATCCCAGTCTTGTTTTTACTGTAACCGGTAATTTTACCGACTGAACAATTTTGCTGATTATCTCAATCATTTTAGGGATGTCGCGCAACATTCCGGAACCTGCTCCTTTGGTAGCAATCTTTTTCACCGGACATCCAAAATTGATATCAATAAGTTCCGGATTAACCTCCTCTGCAATTTTAGCAGCTTCAACCATGGCTTCCACATCCTTACCATATAATTGAATGCCAACCGGCCTTTCTTCCTTAAATATTTTAAGTTTACGCTCTGTTTTTTCAATGCTGCGCACCAAAGCATCAGCAGAAACAAACTCAGTGTACATTAAATCAGCGCCATATTTCTTGCAAAGTAATCTGAACGACGGATCAGTTACATCTTCCATTGGAGCCAGCAGTAGCGGGTGCTCCCTTAATTCCAGATTTCCTATCTTCACTATTCCTCAATTAATTTATCTAATAATTCTTTTACTTTATTGTCATTCCAATTGGCAGCCCCCTTTTTTGAAAAGACAATTTTACCACTTTTTGAAATAACATATGTGGTTGGAAAGGCGCCCGAATGGAAGCTTTGTGGTAGTCCACTTACTGCCAAATACACAGGAATACTGTATTCCTTATCCTTTATAAATTGAGAAACAACAGAATCCGCTTCGTTACTGATAAGTACAAATTCTATTTTCTCACTATAGTCGTTGTAAAGGCTTTGGATTGCAGGAAATTCAGCAACACATGGAGGACACCATGTAGCCCAGAAATTTAAAAATATCACCTTTCCTTTAAGATCCATAAATGATTTTTCGTTGCCATTCAGATCCTTGTATTTCCAGGCGTAATCCTTTTCCGAAGTCTGATATTCGCTTTCCGATTTCTCAGGTGCAGTTAAGGTGTATCTGATTACAAAAGAGCTGATCGTTTTTCTCGATGTAGGATGAATCATTGCAATAAATAAAACCAGAAAAAGAAAGTCGATAACAATGCCTGCTTTTGTTTTTCGGGCTTTGTATTTCTGCCATTGTATTTTTAAAAACTCCTTCATGAAAAATGTTGTTTTAAAGTTTTTTATAGGTTAATGCAATGGGCCATTTGATGCTTTTGTAAGAAGTTCCGTCTGTTGCAGAAATAACCATTCTGATGGATCTATGTTCACTGAGACCTTCTACTTGATCATAGAATTTCTGTGCGTCTATAGTAAACTTATGCCCTGTATTAGGCAAAAGTGTTATCGGAAAATAGTTTTGTCCACCGATGTTTTTAATTGAAAATTCGCGTTTATCTTTTCCCTTAAAAAACTGAATGGACGGATTGTTAAAAGTGATATCTCTTCGGGTATGATTAATCAATACCACTTTAAGGGCCAGTTTACCATCTGGTCGCACCTTATAAAATGAAACCCTGAATATCACAATCTTAGGATATAATTTTTCAATCCAGCCATATCTTTTGGCCACAAAAAATCCCAAAACCACAATGGCTATTAATAAAAGCGATTGTAGATCAGTGCCCTGATTCTGATTTTCCGGATTAGGGTTATTTACATCAACAGATGGATTTTGTATTAATGGTTGAATATTTTCAGTAACCGGTGATGGATTCTTTATGGGTGTTTCAGTCCCCTTGCTGCATATCTGAAGCATAATTGCCATGCCTAAAATAACATATATGATCAACCTGTTCTTTTTTAAGAACTCCACTAAATCTTTGAACTTTTGCATGAAGAATATTGGATTGTATAAATGGCTTAATTATCGGTAAAAAGTAGTATCTGAATCACTAATTATTTCTCTTCAGCTGACTTGTCCGTTGTCTTAATCTCAGGAAAAGGAATTAATCCCTTGTAATTGATGTAAAACTCACCACCAACTTCAGGTTTCGCCATGTCTTCTTCATTTTCACCGTTTGCATTTGCTATGCCTACGCTCGCATACCAACAGGATGCCTTGTGTTTAATCCCAAGTTCTTTAACCTGCTCAATAATTTCAGGTAAAATAATGCCCATTTCAGGATAATATCCGGTTTTTACCACAATCATGTGAAACTGGTCACCTTTCTTGGCCAGTATTTGTGGATTGATATCCAGCTCTTTTCTTACATTTAAAACTTCGTATCCTTTATCTACTAAATCTTTGTATACAACTTTAATACCCAGAAAATGGAGTTCTTCCAGATTCATAATTTTTCCCTCTTCCATATGTCAAACAAATAATTGAATGGGCAAAATTGGGAAAATAGAAGTAAATAATCTAATGATTACCAGATAAATTATTCATTATCTAAATCAAAAATGAAAGTTGAATTGGGATATTCAGGTTTTATGTGTTTTTCTACCGATTTTTTGATGGATTCTATTTGTTGCAGGAAGTCTTCAGATGGTTTGCTTCCGAAAACAGAAATCTGAAGATAAAATTTAAACTGCCTGTTTTTGTGTTTTTGAACATTATTGGCAGTATCAAATATCAGTCGTTGAATATCAAAAACTAATCGTTCCTCGTTCATATTGCCAATTAAAAAGGCGATAGAAGGATTTTTTGTAGTGTTTTCATCGGTTTCAATGGCATTGCAGGAGCTCTCTTCATAGTCGGGCACTTTAACCGGATAGAAGATGTTATCCTCAAGATTACTGAATTGAAGATCTCCGATAGGAGCCAGGGTTTCTTTATTTACCAATTGAAAATATACCAGACCTTTATCAAAAATGGAATGATACCCCTTATATAAAAAGTAGGTAAGTTCCTGGCTTTTGTCAATCATTGTCACAAAGTCAGTAATCACAAATGCTTCCGAATCATATTCGCTCAGTGTGTGCTTTACAAATTCATTTGTAAACTCGTCCATGGTTACTTCAATGGCTTTACCAAAGACAGAACGGATTACCATTTTGTTTTTTACAATTAATCCATTGTCGTTAAGCTTTAAAAGCTTGGAATTAGTGCTTTTAATCAGATGCTTTAAAAAAACTGCTCCTTCAAGATAATCCATATCAGTTGCTTTATGGTTTAGGGTTTAAAATTATCAAAAAAATCATCATATCGAATAAAAATCAAGGGGTGATTGTGGTATTTTGCAATATTTCATATTCAGAGTGTGAGAATGAGTGGGTGTTTATGAGTAGTTGTAGTTTTTGCTATTTTTGTATCAAATAAACCCGGATTCAATTGAAACATTACGCAATAGAAGGAAAAAATCTATCCATGAAAGGGAAATGGATCAGTCAGCTCTTAAGTGGGAAGGCAGTTGGAATTGAAGGATTGGAAGGGAAAAAAGGGTTGCTTTTTTCTACCATTACATTAGAGCAATTGATTGATGATGAATTAAAACATGATCGTTTTGTTTTATCAGGTGATTCCACAAGAAGTATCAGAACCTTTAGTAGTGGGGAGCAAAGAAAGTCCTTGCTGGATTATTTAGTGATTCAGAATCCTGATTTCTTAGTGTTGGACAATCCTTTTGATTGTCTGGATGTGGATTCGGTTGAAGTATTAAAGAAACGATTGAAAACCATTTCGCAAAGTATCCCTCTCGTTCAGATATTTAAACGTAAAAGTGATATTTTAAGTTTTATCACGGATGTGTTGGTTGTGAATAAGGAAGATATAGTAGCTCAATATTCAATTGACGATTTTAACCAACAGCATATTCATTCTGAACAAGCATTTTTAAATGTTTTAATACCTCCGCCATTATCTGAATATAAAAAGGTTGATGAATTATTGATTGATTTAAAGAATGTAACGGTGCATTATGAGAGCAGGTGCATTGTTAAAAATATAAACTGGCAGATTAAAAAAGGTGAGTTCTGGCATTTGAAAGGACCAAACGGCTCAGGAAAAACAACGCTGTTGTCTATGATTTATGGAGACAACCCCAAAGCCTATGGACAGGAAATTTATTTGTTTGGAAATAAAAAAGGAACAGGGGAGAGTGTTTGGGGAATCAAGGAGAAGATAGGTTATTTTACCCCAGCGATGATCGAGAACTTTCATAGCAGTCAAACGGTGGAACAAATGGTGATTTCCGGATTAGTTGATAGTGTGGGCTTGTATATGAAACCTACGGATCGGCAGCGCGACCTGGCATGGCAATGGTTAAAACTACTGGATCTGGAAGATAATAAAGAGGATCGTTTTTACCGGTTATCCCAGGTAAATCAGAGGATGGTGCTTATTGCCCGTGCTATGATTAAGCATCCACCCCTGTTAGTGTTGGATGAGCCATCAACCGGACTGGATGATTATCATGCCTCCTTAATGGTTCAATTGATTCAGAAAATTGCAGATGAAAGTAAAACGGCTATTTTGTATGTGTCGCATCGCACCGAGTCCGGACTTCAGCCTTCCTTTACTTTTGAATTATTGAAAACAGAGAGTGGCTCTGAAGGAAGGGTAGTGTAATTCAAAGTTAGTTGTTTTAGTTCTGGCAGAAGGATTAAAATCACGGTGTCTGTTGTAAAAATGAGATTACAACATTGAAGTTGAAAGGACTAGTTCAATATGCCTTTTTATTTATATAGGACTAGTCACATCATTGTTAAAATGACAACAATTAAAACGTAAATCCGTTGTTACGTATCTATTTGTTGTTCCAGTTATTGAGCTGTTAGTATATTGTTGAGTGCAAATTTTGTTTACTGCTATAAATAAGAGGTTAAATAATCTTTTATTCGGATATGGGTATTCAGGAAATATACTATGGAGGATTTCTTTTTTTATTTTAAAAGAGGGTAAAGGGATTTAATTTTAGAAAATATAATTCATCACAATTAGGATCTCAGATCAAAGTTAGTTGCTCAACTTTGGGCTTCTTGTTTATATGTGAATTTCCTGAGAATAGCTTTATATACTTTGAATTCATAAGACTTCTCTATCCTCAGGAATAATACAAAATCATTAATGTTTTTTGATGTTATATATTAATGTGTTATTTATTAGTGCGTTAGGATTCGATGCTTCCATTGTGACAATCAGTGTTCCTGCATACTCAAGTTTAAAATGTATATTTATAAATTACTGAATGTTTACTGTATGTCAATCATTTAACATAATCTGAGCTCTTTAATTTTAATCGAACTGTGGTATCAAGTTGTCTCACAAAATTGAAGCATATGATATGAGTTTTGGAATTACTTGGTAAATGGTATAACAAGAAGTTGCTGGAAGTCCGATTAATGATAATTGAAAGAAATTCTTCATTGTATTTTACTCTTTTATCGAAGTGCACCAATTAGAATTTTATGCTGCCAAGCTTACTAAAGGTATTAGTTTCTTTTAATAATTCGGTTATGTTTTAGAATTCGATTTGGTTTTCGTTTTTTATATTTTATCAAAGAGTTGTGAATATATTCAAAGTTGAATTTAATATAGACTCCCAAACTAATAATTAAGATCCCAATAACAGTATTTTAATAGTCTTTGGGGTTTTAACTATTTTACTGAGGAGGTTAATAACTTTCCTCGTAGCTAATTTTAAAACAAAAGAACTCAAAATGATCCACTCTTGAATTTATCTTTGCAAGTCTGGGAGCCATTCCATATATATTACTCTTTTATCACCTTTATTGTCTTTTTAAAGTGTTCGGAGGATATATTAATATAATACATTCCCGGAGCACCATTAATTTTAAGTGTATAATTCTCTGCAATTACATCATTATCTTTATAACAAATAGTTCCTAATGTATTAAATACCTGAATAGACGCTCTTTCGAAACAATTTAAGTGAATAGTAATGTTTCCTTGAGTAGGATTAGGTGTAGCCATAATGCAATCCGTTGTGGCAGTATTATTTTCTAATTTATCAAAATCTGTTGCTATACCATTCTCTGTAATATTTCTGTACAACGCAGTAAAACCACTACCCGAAGTTAACACATCATCATCTCCGTCATTGTCTACATCAATAAAACTTACACATCCGTTACTAGATCCATCCATAACAACAGTTTCAACCTCAAAAAAGCCTCCATTACCATCATTTTGGTATAGATTGGTTATTTCCTTATAGTCAATGGTTTGTCCGTTAATTATGATATCTATAAAATCATCGTTATTAATATTCCCAAAAGATGCAGAGCTGTTATCTACTCCTTCGATAGAAATACTCGTATCTTCGGTGAATGAACCAGAACCATTATTCTTAAATATTGTAGCGTATTTTCTATAATAGGTTCCTTTACCTGTTAATAATAAATCTTGATCTCCATCATTATCTATATCCCCAAACAGAATAGAACAATAACTAACTACTGGTAATGTATGATGGGGCACTTTTGAAAAGTTCCCTAAGCCATCGTTGGTATATATGTTAATAGTGTACTGACAGCTTGTGTTATATTCGTCTATTCTTTCACAGCTAGAGCCACCAATTACTAAATCTATATCGTTATCCCCGTCAATATCGGCATAGGCAACAGAACCACCACTAACCCCTTCTATTGTTGTCTCAGTTTCTTCAGCAAATTCACCAGTACCATTATTTCTATACAAACGTACATCCGATGCGCGAGATTCCGATTTCCCTGTAATTAATAAATCCAGGTCGTTGTCGTTATCCATATCAAAAAAAGTGGATGTACTATTAACCACTCCGACAAACGGCGTATTGTTAACCGATTGGAATTCACCGTTGCCATTGTTGGTATATAATACGGTGGAATATAAGTCTTCTGAATCGGAATCTGTACCGGTAATTAAAAGGTCGTTATCATTATCTCCATCTATATCGGCGAGATTAACCGAACCATTAAAACTGTGCCCATTTATATCGAAATTAGCCTTCTCAGCATAGTTACCGTCACCATCGTTGGTATAAACCTTAGCACAAATACCATTGAAAGCTTGTCCTGCAATTACTATATCCAGGTCAGAATCAGCATCAATGTCTGCATAATCAAAGGCACAGTTCGAAAAATTGTCAATAGAAGAGCTTTGCACCCTTCTGAAATCCATATTTCCTTCGTTTAAAAATACAACTGTGGTTCTAAATTGGCTGACAAACCGAGATCTGGTGTATCTATCTCCTGAACCATTTGCTATAATATCCAAATCACCATCTCCATCAATATCTGCAGCTATTGCAGTACCATCTGTTTTTAAATCAAAAGGACATGCAACAACCTTATTAAAGGTGCCTTTATTGTTTTCGTAAATCTCTGAATAGCTTATGCCCAATGCATTAGTGACACCTGAGAGGTAGATGTCATTGTCGTTGTCATTATCTAAATCACTAAAAAAAACTGCTCCTCCACCAACATTATCAAAGGTATTATTGGTATCTAAAGTATAATTTCCTGAACCATCATTTAAATATAGTCGGGTAACTTTTATATTGGAGTTATTGTATCCACATAAAATTACATCAGCATCTAAATCATTATCAGCATCTCCAAAGCAAACGTTGCTGAATGAAACGGGTTCGAAAACGGATGATACATTAACATCTTCGGTAAAAATACCATGACCATCGTTTTTATAAAGCTTAGTATGTGCGACATATTCAGCATCATCTCCTACAATAATAAAGTCTAAATCTAAGTCTCCATCAACATCTGCAACATCTGCAGTACCGTATTTTGCAGGAGTAAATACATTTTCAATACTTTCAGTAAAATTTCCTAAACCATCATTAATGTATAGCTTAGCAAGTTTATCTCCTGTTAATAAAACATCTAAATCATCGTCGGAGTCAACATCTGCAAAGTTTATAGATCCATAAGTGCATGCTTCAAAAGGTGTATTTTCAATTAATGTGAAATTTCCAGATCCATCGTTTTTATACAGGTTAGTGTACAGCTTTAAATCCCCTTTCTGACCAGCAATAATAACATCCATATCGTTGTCGTTATCTACATCTGCAAATTCAACACTGCCGGATCTTGCCCCTTCAAAAGGAGTATCATTTACTATAGTAAAGTTACCGTTACCATCATTTTTGTATAGCACGGTTGTATGATGCCCATTGGCGTTTGCTCCTACTATAATTATATCTAAGTCTTCGTCATTATCGATGTCGGCAGTAGCAGAAATACCAACATCTAAGCCCATAAATGACATGCTTTTACTTTCAGAAGGGGGTAATAATTTTTCAAATGCAATATTTTGAGCATTTGTGTTCAAGAGCACTAGTAAAAGTGCAACTAGAATTAATAGTTTGTTCATAATGAAAAATATTAATGATTTTTAAATTGTCTTGTTATTGTCTAATGTCAGTTTAAATGGCAAATCTATCTTTAATTTCGTAAATGTAATGCTATTAGTTTTATTTGTGTGTTTCAAATATTCTATTCCCATTATTAATAATGAAGGTTGATATGATCTTGTTTTCGTTTAAATACTTCTTCTATGACTCCTATCTTTCCATAGTAATAAAATGCATAAATTATTTTTTAGTTAAAAAATATATTTCACCTTTGCGAATTATTTTTAGTTGTTTTTAAAGTTTTAGCTTGTATTTATCTTGCTCCTGAAGTATTATGAAATAACTTGTAAATCTCATGTTTTCTTCAAGTTCTTCTGCATATGTGCAGTATAAAACCTATCTGTAGCGGTATGGTTTGTAAGGGAGTGCGTACTCTTTACCTGTCAAGTTGCAGTATGTTTTGGAGCAGGTTACGATGCTCCCCAAACCACTGCACCCCTTATTAACTATGTCGGATGTGTGTGCCCTGCATGAGCAGTACTGCATTCACATCCGCAGTTCTTTAAAAAGTTCAAAAATACATATTATATTCAATAATAATTTGGTGTAGATAATTTTTTCGAAGGGTAAAATGAAGGTTACGCACGGTTTATGTTTATGTATGTACTGCGTTCCTTCTAATATTATACTGTTGACATCGTTGATTTTCAATTCCCTATGATGCAGAGAAATACTCAGTACTGCCTGTTCCGATATTCTTAGGAATGTTCGTATGCTAGGTGCTGTGAGAGCTTCTCCACTAGGCTTTTGCCTGGTTACTCAAGTCTTATAATCACTATCAATCGAATTAGTATTTTACTCTTTTATTGAAGTGCACCAATTAGAATTTTATGCTGCCAGGCTTATTAAAGGTATTAGTTTCTTTCAATATTTCGGTTAAGTCTTAGAATTCGATTGGCAAATCGTTATTGGTCTATTCGAGATTTGTGTATATATCCTTTCGTCCCTGATATCAAAACAACTTTATACCAATTACTATTTTCATTAACCCAATACTTAAATGGAACTCCTTCTAAAACTTTAGCAATAATTATTGAATTCGATTTCATTTCTTTCCGCACATTTGTATATCCATCTGGGTCATTTATAAATCCTGTAAAACTGCCATCGTCTTCTTCATGATATTCTTCATCGTCTGAACCACAAAAATGCACTGGCTCAGGTAATATGGAAAACTCAATCCATGATTCTCCATCGAAAAAGGATACATACGAATATCCACCAATCCAAACCTTGTCATTAACCGTAGTTGTAAATGCGGAAACACTTCTATTATAAAATGGAAAATTTGCTTTCTCAACAAATTGTTCTTTTTCATATTTATAAAAAGTTCCACCTTTTTTTATTGTTTTCTTTATCCGCTTTTTGTTTTGCGATGCATAGTAATAAGATTTTTTTGAATCTGTATCATATATATACTCTTTAGTTCTTCTTGATAAAATCCATAAATCGCCATTTATATTATAATTGTATCGTTCAAGTCTTATGCTATCAGGTAATTCAATATTAAGTTTCTCCATGTTGTAACTATGATTCCTTGAAGTATTTAGTACTTTTGGAACATCGGTTACTGTCTCCCAATTATTTTCATTTACTTTAAAAACCTGTTCATTTTCATGAATAGAAGATTTAATGTAAACACTTCCTTCAAATTCAAAGATGTCATATACATATTTCGTTGTATCATTCGAATAAGAAATCAATGAATCGATATCTAAAACCTGCAGATTTTCCCCGAGATTTGAAATCCAAACCTTCTTTTTTGAATCAATGAATATTTTTCCTGAACCTTCTGTTATTTTATCCCAATCAATATGTCCATTTTTGTGAAATATTATCCTATATAATCCTTCATTAGTTCGTATCCATGTTATAGAATCCTGCAACTCAATTTGCTGTACCCATGGAAATTCATCAGCATATGATTTTTGTCCCGCAAAAACTAAAATTGTAACTAAAATTATGTATTTCATATTCTGCCTGTGTTAATTACCGCCAACGGATGGCGGTATGAAACGTTGCGCATTTCGAAGCACAAACCTGTCAACCAGCTAAGCCGTTGATTAAATGTTGTTTCGTTCAAATATAGCACTATCCGCGCAATGTTTTATTACCGTGTGTTGTGCGTAGTTAAATTCTATTCTTTATCCAGTTTAGTTGTTTGTTTATTTTTTCATTATATCTTATTATCGAATTAATGTTACTATCCTTTTCTCCAGCCTTCATGGGCTTTGTATAATCAATTAGCTCATTTGTCATTTTCATTGATTCAATGCAAACTCGCATCATTGATTTAATATCATAGGATATTGGTAATTCTAAAGCATCAATTAATGCAGCATACTGGTATTTTCCGGTTAAGAAAAAATCATTATCCTTAAAATTATTCAAATCCTTTTCATTCCAAGATTCAATTAATTCGAGATTATGCTTCAAATCAAGTTTCAAATTGTCCCTTAAGAAGTCATAATGTTCCTCTTTCGCTACTCTTGCCAATTCAAGTTCCTGAATTGATATATCA
>JBNKRV010000318.1:0-20054 GCA_050296935.1 Marinilabiliaceae bacterium
GTGATCGGGAGAAAGAACTGGCTGCTCTCCAATACGGCTCGCGCTGCCAAAGCCAGTGCGATCCTCTACAGTGTCATCGAATCGGCCAAGGCCAATGGGCTGCTACCATTCGATTATCTCAACTACCTGTTAGATGAACAGACCTGCAAGCCGGAGACTATCGAGCACCTGCTACCATGGAACGTGAAACTCGATAAATCATAGGTGGGATACCTGGACGCTTACGTTTCACCTGTACATAGTCTCAAAATATTCTTATCGCTGACTTCTCTTTCAAAAAAACCTACTGTATGCGCAACTCTAAACTTCGGTGGGATCATCAACAGCATATGTATATGATCCCCCATAGCATGACTTTTTATCAGATCAACACCTGTATGACGGCAGAGGTCTCAAAAAATCCAACCAATATCTTTCCTCAGTACTCCATAAATCGATTTATTGCAATATTTCGGAAAAATACAATCAGATATCTGCAATAATGTTTAACATTAGTTTGGCTTTGCCAATCTCTCATAATGACCTCTTATAAACTTGCCGATATATAAGATGGTCATTATGTTAATTGCACGATG
The DNA here is from genome assembly GCA_050296935.1 of Marinilabiliaceae bacterium. Taxonomy (GTDB): domain Bacteria; phylum Bacteroidota; class Bacteroidia; order Bacteroidales; family Marinilabiliaceae; genus Saccharicrinis. Next base: position 576 of record JBNKRV010000318.1, read on the forward strand.
TAACGGCTGCCCCCTGTCGTGTCTCACCACCTGAGACGGTGGTTTACCTAATGTGAATTAATAAACTTTCATATTGTTTGAGAATGTTATCCCACTGGAAATTACTTTTAAAATTCTTTCTGGATACTGACCGTAATTTCGCAATTATCTCATTATCATTAAAAAGATGAGAAAAAGCATTACTTGCAGAATCAATATCATTGAAATAGATCGCACCATCTTTTACAACCCAACGATTGAATTTATTGTCATGAGCAAGGACTGCATTACCTGCTCCCAATGCCTCAACTAAAGAAGGATTGGTTCCGCCAACCTGATGTCCATGCACGTAGAAACGACAAAAAAACCGTAAAGCATCAACTGTTGCTGACTCGTAAATAGCACCGGGAAATAGGACCTGATTACTCGCACTCTCTAGTATTTTCTGATGATAGGAATTTGAATCAGGCTCATAATTTCCTAGAACAACCAACTTCCCTCCCCTTTTCGACCTTGAGAAAGCCTGTACTATCTCCAAAATAGAATTTTCCGGTTCAGGCCGTGCCACCACCAAAGCATAACTATTTTTTTCAATTTCAAACCTGGAAAGCAGCGAAACGTTTGCAGTCTCGATTTGCTTCCCCCCATAAGGAATCATAGTGATTTTGTCCCTTGAGACCCGTCTAGCCAAATGATTTTCGATTTCAGGATGATCCGCTACAAGAACATTTCCTGTCCAACAACCGATACGTTCGTTCAACCAAAACCATGTGCGAGCAGCAAAGCCCCATTTTTTACGCTTCCATTCAATTCCATCCATATTTATTATATTTTTTTTCAAAAAAACTCTGTGTAACACATTAAATATCGCAGTGTTATAACCCAGAGTCAAAAAAACACCATTATATCTGAGAGAATGCATGACAGACTTAAAATCAAAAATGATTGTACCTAATGGACCTGTACTCTTAACTGGTATATGAATGCGTTTCACTCCTTCCCATTCTGAGTAGTAAATAGATCCAGCACCGTCCTCTTGACAATAAACGGTGACACTCCAACCTCTTGCAACTAGGTAAAGGCTAAGATATTCCGCAAAGGTTTCAAATCCTCCATGAGATGCGGGTATACCTCTTATACCAAGTAATATGATTTCCTTATTTTCCATGATTATTTTGAATAAAATATACTTTTTCAGAAGACTTAGATCTTAGCTCAATTCCAATTAATAAACTGACATTTAAAATTGATAACAGATTAAATGCATTTTCTGATACTAAAGAAACAAAAAGCTGAGCATATATAATTTTCACTCCTATAGTCTCACCATTACGCCCAATAGTTTTCAGAATAAATACTATTGGATAAACCCATGCTAAAAGACCGATCAAACCAATCTGCCCAAGTAGTGCCCCAATATAGGTATCACCGATCATTATTTCCTTCTGAAGAGAAAACATACTTGCATAATTCCCCGTTTCACCCAATCCATACCCAAAAAGCGAAATAGATTCCAACGCATTTGCAAGTCCAACTAAATGAGTAGCCACACCAGAATGAAAATTAGAGAGATAATTTATTAGTAATAAGATCATTAAGAGTAAAATGATTCTAATATATTTATCCTTAACCAAGTTAAAAACAAATATGATTATAAGCAACTGAAGCCAAGCCCCTTTAGAGAAAGTTAAAAGCAATGCTGATAAAATAAACAATAATAATAAATTTCTTAAACTATGATTGTTGACTAAATTTTTTTTGTTCTTTATAAGAAAAAACCAGAAAACTAATGAATGGCCAAAATTAATTGGATCTAAATAAACAGAAGTCATCCTAATTATCACATCTCCATTAACGAATTCCTTCATTAACCCTATTGGTTCAAGAAAGAAAAAAGGGTAACCGCTTTCCGTTGTTGGAATTTTTTTAATTTTAAAATATCCTTCAAGAACGCCATTACCCCATAATTCTGTAGACCATTCATAAGCACCAAATATCAGTACACAAATAAGAATCAGTAATTGAGATTTATAGAACAGTTGTTCGTCACGGAAATTGTTTATTAATAAATATGAAATAAAAATAATGATGTAAAGATTGAGCATCTGCCTAATAGAAGCCAAAGTTGCAACAAGATTTGCATCAGATAGCACAAATTTTATACTTATAATTACCATCAAGGGTAAAATAAGCATAATATATTTTTTAGCGCCCTTAGGAATACCAAACAACAATATGGACAACAAAAGAAATATATACAGTGCGATATCTTTTATCGCGATAAAATATACAGACGAATCAGGATGAAAATAATAAAAAGCAGCTAAGGCCAATGAAGAAACAATTAAAAATAAATTTAAAATATTCAACAAGGAGAATCTGATATAGGTCCTTCTAAAACCACCTCTAGTAGATTTAAAAAACATACCGACTAAATATAAGTCAAATATGAATTGACAAAATCAATATCTCGACGATTAACCAGCTTCTTTAAATTCTGTAATGAAGAATTTGAAAAATTTTTAGGATGCCCCAATAATACAATTGGGCCTTCATCAAGTATTTTTGTATCTACCTGGTGAATCATATATAAAAGATCTTGATATATATAAAAATCCAGATCCAGGTATTTAACTTGATATGAAAATGGTTTTAAAATCATTTTAACTTTGTGAAAATAATCAACTTCAAATTTCATTCCTATGCCATCACCAAAAGTCCCCCATCCTCTTGTAATTCTTTTTACAATATAGTTCCTTAAAAGACGCCAGTTTCTAATTCTCGAAGTTGCAATAGGTATCTCGACAAAGCACCCATCAGGGTCCGATATTAATACATCATCAGAGAATTTCCATCTTGATGCCAGAACAGAGTTTCTATAATCAAAAAAATGAGCTCCTGATTTACTAAACATAAAAGGGACAACGGACGAATCACAAATAACTCCATTTTTCTTTAAACTTTCACTAAGATCAGAAAATGGTTGCAAACACCATCCGCCAGCCCTAAAACAAAACACTTTATATGTTTTTGAAACGGGTCGACAAATATCCTCTAATAACTTTTTACTTTGACTTATACAGGCTTCAATTGTCCATTCATTGTCAACATTTTCAATGTTTTTCAAAGAATGTAATCGATACTTTTCATAGGTAAAAATCCATCTTTCGAATTTTTTAATATACTTTGCATCCAACCAATGAGCATGAACATGCATTTGTACATCATGGCCACGAGAAACAACATCCCTAATTTGTTGAACAACTTTACTATATTCGGCTTTTAACACACTGTTTGAGTGCATATTTATTTTTAAGGTTAAAATAAACATTGTGTCAATGAAAAAAGTTGCCTTTATCCCTTTCTCATCAAGTATATTTAAAAGCTTTTTAACAGGCTCTATTAAACTCTTTTCAACCGAGCCAGAGTCTATTCCAAAAAACAACTCATAATCAAATGTCAGTAACAACGGCTTTGAGAGCCTAGACTTTGCCATAAATTGTATATCCTAAATTGGCCATTTTTTCTAAATAATCATTCATTTTTTTGGAATCTATGACGGCTACATACGAATTACCAATAGGCGTTTTTAGCATAATTTCATTCGCTATGAATTCATCATGAAATCTTTCGCACTTTCTTATCAAGGATAGCAAAGGATTATGGCATTTAGTTTTCATATTATACTCCCTCCCTTCAGCCAAAATCATAACTTCATAATCTTTCTGTAAATAGGTGGGAACAGGGAAATCATCAGCCATTTTATCTTCTACAACATGGAAATTTGTTACCTTATCAAGGTCAACACCAATAGTTACTACTTTTCCAGAAACTTCTGAAAGTAAATAAAATGGTGAAAAACTATCAAATGGGGAACTCGAAAATTTATGTTTTGAGATTAGCTCTAAGCCACAACGACCATACGCCAAGACTGGGTGGGTAGGATGCACACTCTCTTCAAATCCATGATCATTCTTTGCCCTGACTGACAAGGCACCCATTTTAATAGTAGTTGAATCTAAATCTACGATTTGATTATTATCTAAAAAAGACTTCATTGTCCCATCGAATCTAAAAGAAGGCAATAATAGAGCCCCATCATCACCTATTGTTTTTTTTAGACCGTCTAGAAGTCCAATAGCGCCACCCTCTATCTTTCCGATATTGCTGATACCACTATGAATTAATATCGAATCTCCTTTCTTAACACCCATTTCAGACAGGGCTCCGAGTATTTGATCAACCTTCACTAAAGGTCTTCGAGTTTTTGCTGTCCTATTTTTTGTAAGCAGAATATATTTCCTAACAAAAAACTTAGTTTTCTGGAGTAAACTCAAAAACAATAGCTTTAGTCTTAAAATTAAAGGCATTTTAGTCATCAGGTTCCTTTAGTTATCTAAGATCTCTAAGTAGGTTTGATATTGTACATCTCTATCATATTGTTGAACAAGATCACAATCATATGATTTTATCATACCAAGCTTCTGATCCCTGAAAATCGATACTAACATATCCTCAATATCCATCACCTCATTCTCACAAACATAACCAAGCTTGTTGAATTCCACAAATTTTGAAACTTCAAGATTTTCGGGACCAATTGATAAAATCGGCTTCCCAGTAGCCATGTACTCATACACTTTACCTGGCATGACTTCATCTGCACCATTTTCTTCTGTATGAAGAACAAGTAAAAAATCAACATTCACCATTTCCTGAAGAGCATCCGAATGGCTTAAATTTTCACAAATACTTAACACCCCATTTAAACTATTAATCCACTTATCATTGATTCTAACCTTCCCGTAAAACTGCAGTTTTAAATTGATTTTATCGGATATATTTTTTACGGCATGTAACAGGTTCGTAGGATTTCTAAAACTATTATTATCATCATCGATTGCTCCGAAATACCCAATAACCATATCTCCCCCATGATCAACCTCCTTAATCACAATATTCTTTATCATCTCCGCATCAAATCCATTTCTCACCAGGAAACTTTTTCCGTCAAGGCTATTATCTAACATGATATCTGAATTAATTTTCTTTAGAATGGCTGGTGTTACATATACAAAAAAGTCACACGATTTCAATATTCGTTTTTCTAGAAATTTACTAAGATAGCTTAATATCTTAATTTTTTTACTAAAAATAGAAGTAGTATTCCAACTATCTCTGTAATCTATTATAAATACAACATTATTCTTAAAAATTAATTTTAGAAAAAAACCCACTACCAGTGTGCTAGGTAGAGGAGATGTCACTATCAATTTTCTAATATTATTTTTTTTTATTATTTTTTTTGCCTTCCATAAAAATGGCCAAACCCATAACACCCCAAGATCTGGAATCATGATATTATCTAAAACATCCTTTAATCTTCTCAATAGACTAAACTTTAAGCTAGATAGAGTTCCTACACTCTCAGTATTTGAAGAAAATCTTGCACTTTGAATTTTGTCCGAAACATAGTCGCAGGTGATTTCATCACATAACGTATCATAACCATAATAATTCTCGCGGCCGCCTTTTCCTGAAAGCGTAAACACCTGAAAATTATTTCTATTAAGAAAAGAGGCCAGTTTTACCATTCTTACAACACCGCCAAAGGATGATGCATAAGGTATAAACTCCCTAGATATAATCAATACTTTTTTATTATTGTCTTTCATATAGACAAATCACCCAATGAGGCCTTGTTTTTTTGGGTATAATTTTTTTAATGATATCAATATAAAAAGGATTTACTCGATCTATATGCGACTTTTTAGTTGTTTTCGAATTTTCAAGATAATATCCACACTGAGGACAAACCAATTCATTTTCCCACTTAATTCTATATTCATAATTTATTTTTCTTAACTCCTCTGCGAAGTAATAGCTTTCAATATTTACGAATTTTTTGCCAATCATTTTAAATTTTGGAAATAAATTTAGAAGTGAATCATCATTAAACGACCTCAAGTGATATATTGGACTAAATTTACACAAACAAGCAGGACAAGTGGCGAAAACTCTTTTTTCTTTATAAGGAACAGAAATTAAAATATATTTCGAAGCTACCCTCTGAATCTCACTACATGCGAATGAAAACTCATTATAGGGAAGATGCTCAATAACCTCTAACGCACTAACAATCTCAAATTCACTATCCCCAAATGGCATTCCTGTAATACTCGACTCTAATATCAAAGATTTGGAGACTCTGTTTTCAATAGCGACTCTTGAATACTCTAATCCTGTCATCTTTATGTCAAGCCCTTCCTGCTCAAGAAAATACATAAAAGCTCCATTTCCACAGCCAATATCCAACAAGTTTATAACCGCATCAGGTATTAAACTTTTTGTCATAGTAAACCGAGAAAGCTCCTGAGCATTTCCTAAAACACGATTAACATCCCACACCTCATCGCTATTAAAATAATTATTTTCAAACACCATCATGCTCCCTATAAATATTTTCTACTAAACACCTATTCTTTAACTCTTTATTGATCATAACAAGCAGCATCAAATACAAGCAAAACAAAACAAAACCGTAAACCCCTACAGTGATTAGAGCATTATCAAATATCATATAAGACAAAACAATTGTTGCTACAATAGTGGAAAGGCGTAGCAAATCCCATAGTAATTGAATTTTTTGCTTTTCCAAAACGACTAGAGTTAATGACAAAGGTGATACAACTAGTTGTATGAAAAAAGCAGGTAGCAAGAACTGAACATATTTACCAGAACCAATCCAGCTATCACCAAACACAATAACAAAGACATTAGGAGATATAAAAATCATTACCATTACCGGAATTATACCGACAAGTGTAATTTTTCTGACAATATCTTTAAATAAAGAATGAAGTTCACGTGGATTATTCCTAAGCAATTTCGGAGCCCCCCCGAGATAGACATTACCAATTGCTTGACCTAACATATTTATAGGCCCCCCCAACATCCTATTTGCTAGCATCAAAAACCCAGCCACTTCAAGGCCAAACAAATACCCAAATAAAAAAACAGGCGCATGAAGCCCTAGATTATTTATTAATGCTGAACTTGTTGAAAGAAATGAAAAATTTTTATATTTGAGAAAAACCATATTTAATGACTTACACCGAATCCTACTTGAAAACTTCAAAAATGATTTTCTTGATATATACACATGAAGAACAGCAGAAATCAAAAAACCTGCGATATACCCTTTAACCAGACCTGATGCATCCAAAAAAGCTGCGCCTAAAACCACCTGTAAGCTCGCAATCCCTCCACCCTGAAGGAATTTAATAATGGCCACTTGGCTATATAACCCATATCTAATTTTCCAAAATGTAAATACTTGAGTTATAGCATATAAGATTACAAAAACGCTTAGATACAAAAGACTTGTTTTATACTCTTCTCTATCATTAAAAAAATTATTCATAACTTCATCAGGAATAATTTTCAATATGGCAAGTACTAACACTCCAATTACCACTGATATAAAGACACTTATTAATAAAGAATTAACCGCCGACAAATGCAACTTTGGCAATGGTATTGTCACCTCATATCTAAAGCATGAAATTGCTCCTAGGACTAGTGAGATTGATATAAAAATTGAGAAAAAACCAAATTCTTCAGGTGAATATATTCTAGTCAATAGAGGTGTAACGAATAATGCAATCAATTGAGCACCCGCCGTTCCAGAGACAAGCGTCAAAATATTCTTAATGAATTCTTTTTTCAAAAGTATTAATCAATTCTGTAATAATATTGAGATCAAAGAAAATAATAAACTTCAAAACTCTCTCTAATAATGAATCAAAATTCCAGTTAGACTGAAAAACTTAATCTTTATAAAACCTTATTACTTATACCGCAATAATCCAGATCATATTCTTTCAAAACCATCCCATAGAACTGAGAATGCTTGACTAAATAAACTACAATATCAGCTTTCACTCCTTCATTCACAGAAACAAGCCTCAACCCTGTGTAAAAATCTATGTTTGGCTCAACAACAATAACGTTAAAAGACTTAGTCAACTCAAGAGTTATATAAAGTGCAGGCGACTCCCTCAAATCATCAATATTAGGTTTAAAGGCTAACCCCATACATGAAATCAATGGATCCCTACCATTTTGTTTTTTAAAATCAAATGCTCGCTCTCTAACCTTTTCTATAACCCAATCAGCTTTATAGTCATTCTGTCGCCTGGCTTGCTCAATAAGCTTAGCTTTTCCTTTAGCACTATCTACAATAAACCATGGATCTACTGAAATACAGTGTCCACCAACACCACAACTAGGATCCAGAATATTTACTCGGGGGTGATGATTTGCAAGATGAATAAGCTCTAAGACATCAATGTTCAAATCCTCACAAAGAATTGATAACTCATTAGCAAATGCAATATTCACATCCCTAAAAGAATTCTCAGTTAATTTCGCCATTTCAGCAGTTCTCGCATCAGTCTGGAGCACCTTCCCATGCACAAAAGACCGATAAAAATCTGCAGCTTTCTGGGTCGATTGTTCGCTTAAACCACCAACAACACGATCATTTTCAACCAATTCTTTCATTACATGCCCAGGAAGGACCCGCTCCGGGGAGTGAGCGATATATATATTATCTGTATCAACTCCATTGGCAGATAGCACCTCTTTAACTTTCTCTGTAGTACCAACAGGAGATGTAGACTCTAGTAGAATGAGGTTATTACTATCAACATATGGAGCAATTGCTTTAGTTGCAGACAAAACATAATCAATATTTGGAACAGGGACATCAAACGAATGGTCAAATTTGTCAGCATGAAATGGGGTAGGAACGGCTATTATAAAAACATCTGACTTCATTGGTACTAAATTCGCTGTCAACAAACCACTATTAACGGCAGAATGCACAAAAGTATCTAACTCTGGCTCTATTATATGTATTCTTCCTTGATTAATGATATCAACAACATTTTTATCAATATCTACACCATGCACTTTATACCCACGATTTGCCAATAGTGCTGCAGTAGGTAAACCAATATACCCCAAACCAATCACACATATATTTTTATACTTCATAGTTTTTGACTCAAAATCTCCACAATTCGTTTACAGGCTTTACCATCTCCATATGGATTATGCGCGACACTCATTTCTTTATATTTTTCAGGAAAATCTAGTAGTTCAGAAATACTAGAGACTATCTTATTAACGTCTGTTCCAACTAGCTTTACAGTACCGGCGCCCAAAGCCTCAGGTCGCTCAGTCGTATCCCTCATTACTAGCACAGGTTTACCTAATGATGGAGCCTCTTCTTGAATACCCCCAGAATCTGTCAAGATAATAACTGCCTTCTTCATCAAAAAAACAAACGGAAGGTAATCCAGAGGTTCAATTAAATAAATATTTTTAACACCCATCAATATTTCATTCACAGGATTTTGCACATTTGGATTTAAATGTACCGGATAAACTATAGAACAATTAGGATATTTTTTTGATACTTCTATTAGAGCTTGACAAATACGTTCAAAACCACTCCCAAAACTTTCTCTCCTGTGACCAGTAACTAAAATCAGATTCTCACACCCTACTAAATATTCAAATTGACTTTCTAAATAACTTTGAAGCTCAACATCCCTATCAATCTTATGTGCCACCTCTAAAAGAGCATCAATAACTGTATTCCCAGTAACATATATATCATTTTTAGAAACATTTTCGTTCAGTAAATTTTCTTTGGAACGACTAGTTGGTGCAAAATGAAGTTTTGCCAAACCACACGTAAGCTTACGATTTGCCTCTTCCGGCCAAGGGGAGTATAAATTACCAGTGCGTAGCCCCGCTTCAACATGACCCACCGGAATTTGCTGATAGAATGCCGCTAGCGATGCGGATAAACTTGTCGTGGTATCTCCATGTACTAGTACAATATCTGGCTTATAATGCTCAAATACACCTCTCATTCCAGTTAATATAGAAATAGTAATATCAGTTAAATCCTGAGCATTTTTCATAATATTCAAATCAAAGTCAGGTGTAACTTCAAACAAATCAAGTACCTGGTCAAGCATTTGCCTATGCTGCGCGGTAACGCAAACTTTAGTTTCAAAACTTTCTCTATGTTCACCCAACTCTTTTACAAGGGGAGCCATTTTTATAGCTTCTGGTCTAGTACCGAATACAATTAAAATTTTTTTCATACTATTTTTTTGTAAGTGTAAAATAAAAATCCCCCTGGGCAAGCGAACAGAACATTTGCCGCCAATCCGTAGAATAGAGCTAACATCATATTCACAATGTAACTATTTATCTTTAACATTTTGCCCTTTAAAGTACCATCATTTCTTTATTCATTCACTTACTTACTTATTTACTTATTTAGGGATTGAAAATACCATCTCTTCAAAATGCGTCTCAAAAAAATATCAATGTATCAAGATATATTTTATAGGAAATAGACAAGTAACCATACTCTAATTAATACGAGTTTTTTGATGTATGCCCATTACTTTCAACCTATCCTTGTATTTATCTACAATTAGCTTACTAATATAGCGAGCTCCAAATAGTGAAAAATGGTCTCCATCATAAAATAACAAGTCTTTCCCGCTTCTTGTTATACAGTTTCTTAATTGCTTCTTGTCCCCACACAGCAATGCAACCCTATCAATATATAAGAAGTTACTTTTTGCAAAGCTTTGAGAGAAAACCCAGTCTGGCTCATCCTTTCCAAAAAAGGATACGTACTCTTTATATTTACAGGCATCTAAGTCACCTGTTTTATTAATCAGCTCGCGACATCTATTTGGACGAACTCCAATAAAGCCGCCTATCACAATTATTTTAAGAGCGGGGTTAATCTGTCTCATTTTATTAATTATGGGCATAAAACCTACTCCCCAACTTTGTATCTTAAAAAAATTAACCACTAGAATATCGATATTTGAAATAAAGTCTTCTTCGGTCAATTTTGCTGCACCAAATATACATTTTTTATTCTTTGAAATAACACTTCCATCACTCTGAAATTCATATTGACAATGGGTACTATTACTAGAAGTTATTAAATTGTACTTTTCATTGTCAGCTAAAAAAGATTTGAAAATATTGTAACCGTCGACATTATGCGAGTTACCTACAAATAGTATTTGATTTTCAGCATTCCAATTACAGTGTCTAGGCTTTTCAGAAGTAGCAATACTACAACCACCTGGGTTAAATAGAGAAAAACGTTCACTAGCCACTTTTGAGTGAGTCTTTTCAATAAGTTCATTATTATGATTAAAGCTATCAACTATGGTTAATTTAACAGCAATAGAAGCTAATAAAACAACACAAATCATACCGGGAAAAAGGATAAGAGCTGAAGTGTTTTTAGAATACCTAAACGGTTTTTCAATTAGTTGGTAAGAAATCATTGCCATAACAAAACTAAGAACGATCACTAAAAAACAAAATGTGATAGCGGGCAAGTTATTGAAATAATATTTTGTGAAAACAATCACAGGCCAATGATAAAGATAAAGTGAATAACTTATTAAACCTATAAATACAAAGATTCTTAAAGACAGTAAATAGCTTATAATTGTCTTTCTAAAAAAAATAAGCATTCCACTTCCTAACACAGTAGGAAGAGCATTAATATATGGGAATTCTGAATGGACACTCAAGTACATCATAGGAGAGACCACAAGTAGCAATGCTATAAGTGAGAAAATATTTTTTATTATTTTTTTATCCTCAAATAGTTCGCTTTTTTCTTTGAGTTGTAGCTGAGCAACAATTGCACCTACTGAAAATTCAAAAATTCTGAATGGCATTAAGTAAAAAATTGCATTTAAATAATCTATATAAAGCCTATTTAATATCAAGCTTAACATCATGAATAAAACAAAGAAGAGTAATATGAATTTGTTATTTTTTATAAAAAAAGAGATTGAAACTAAAATTATCGGCCACACTAAATAAAACTGCTCTTCCACTCCTAGGGACCAAGTATGCAGCAACGGTTTCAAACTTGAATCAATATCAAAATAACCAGATGACAAATAGAAATATATATTTGAATAGCTAAGAGTAGCAGATAAAGCTTGTTCACCAAGAGATTGAAAGTAGAACTTTGTGAAAAGAAAATACCCAACAGACAATACTACTAAGATCATAAATATCAGCGCCGGCAATATTCTTTTAATTCTTCTTAGATAAAATCGTTTAAATGAAAAGTTTTCACCAACAATAATCTCATGCTGAAGGTGGCTTGTTATCAAAAAACCACTAATCACAAAGAATATATCTACTCCAGTAAATCCGCCTGGCAGTAGAGCTCCATTCACGTGAAAAACAATTACAGATAAAATAGCAATAGCTCTCAAACCATCAATATCCGATCTATAATCTTTGTTTTTTATCTGTGGATTCACTAATTAATTACCATAATATTTTAACTTTTAACTTATTTAGCGATGAATCATAAAAAAGAGCCTTCCCTAAATGTAAACATCAAAATCTTCAAGTGAGAACGGTATCGTAACTATTGATACGACGCATCAAATTCGCCAAAAATATATTCACTAAGAATTCAAGTCATAAGAAATTGTATTTTAAAAAAAATAATTAGCGAGCCAACCAATAAGAAGATAAATCCCATAATAGTTTCTCACTTTAATACAAGCATAAACCTGAATTAATTATAATTTTTACTAAGCCAATCACTATAATTTTTGTCCATGGCATTTCTCCACCACTTCTCATGATTCAAATACCAATAGAGGGTTTTATCAATACCAGTTTTAAAATTTACTGCTGGGGTAAAATCCAGTTGATTACTTATCTTATCAGCATTAATCGCATACCTACGATCATGTCCAACTCTGTCTTTCACATGGATAATTAATTTGTCATGGGGTGAACCATCTTTATGATATTCATCCATTTTACTGCAAATCAATCTGACTATATCAATATTACTCCACTCATTGTTACCACCAATATTATAGGTATTATCTACTTCGCCATTATGGATAATAAGATCAATACCCCTGGTATGATCATCTACATACAACCAGTCTCGAATCTGTTTCCCATCTCCATATATCGGCAATGGTTTTTCATCAAGGCAGTTCGCAATTACAAGTGGAATGAGCTTCTCAGGAAACTGATAGGGGCCATAGTTATTGGAACAATTGCTAATCGTTGTATTTAAACCATAGGTATGGTGATAACTTCTAACGATGAGATCCGAACTGGCCTTACTTGCTGCATAAGGGGAATTAGGCAAATACTGATTGCATTCAGTGAAAGCAGGGGCATCGGGTTCAAGCGTTCCATAGACTTCATCCGTTGATACATGATGGAAGCGGTGATTTTTTATACCATTTTGATCCAACCATATTTTTTTTGCTGCCTTTAACAGGCTATGAGTACCTTCTATATTAGTTTTTAGAAACGCATCAGGTCCATGTATTGAACGATCGACATGAGACTCTGCAGCAAAATGAACTATCGTTTCGATCTTATTTTCTTTAAGAATTCTTGTTACTAAATCCGTATCCAGAATATCCCCATGAATAAATTTAAAATTCTGATTATCCATGGCTGGTTGAAGATTAGAAACGCTACCGGCATAGGTAAGCGCATCAAGTACCACAACTTTTTCATCTGGATATTTGTTCAACCAATAGTGAACAAAGTTACTACCTATAAATCCTGCACCACCTGTTACCAGTAAATTTTGAGTGATATGATTCATTTAAAATTCCAGTTTGAAAGCACCTGTTTAAGTCCTGCTTCCCATTCTGGTTGCGGAACATCAAGAGCTTGAAAAATTTTACTGCAATTTAGCACACTGTTTTTTGGACGTTTAGCTGCAGTGGGGTATTCATCTGTTTGTATGGGAAGCAAGCATGGTAATTTGTTCACAATAGCGAGGTCAGTTGCCTCGGAAAAAATTGCATTGGCAAACTGAAACCATGAAACCTCAGGCAACCCCGAGTAGTGATAAACCCCCCAGGGTATAACTTCTTTATTTTTATATTTATTGGAAATTGAAATCAATGTTTTTGCGATATCACCTGACCATGTCGGATTACCAACCTGATCATCTACTATTTTCAATTCAATTCGTTCATTAGCAAGTCTTATCATAGTTTTTACAAAATTGTTACCGTGTGCTCCGAATACCCAAGAAACACGCAAAATGATATATTGATCTAATTTCTCAACTATTTTGTCACCTTCCAGCTTACTTTTTCCATATACACTTTTGGGATTAGTTTGGTCTGTTTCGAGATAAGAGCCAGTTTTCTGACCATCAAACACATAGTCCGTAGAAAGATGAAGCAGCGGAATATTATAGCGAGAGCAGGCTGAAGCTAAATTCGCCACCCCATCTTTATTAATTGAAAAAGCAACCTTTTTTTCTTCTTCAGCCTTATCGACAGCTGTATATGCGGCCGCATTTATAACTAAATCAGGCTTAGATTCCTTAAAATGTTGCAATACACTATCACTATTGGTGATGTCGAGTACTTGTCTATTGGCTGCATCAATTTGAAATCCAGAAGATCTGCCAAACTCAACCACATCTGACCCGACCTGCCCCTCAGCCCCCGTTACCAATATCTTCATACTTATTAAACCAAGTATTCTGGAAGCATGTTATTTGGTAGACCCTTTAAGCTAGGATAGCGATTATCTTTTTCAGATAATTCTACATTAACTTTCGGCCACTCAATTCCGATATCAGGATCATTCCAAGCAATTCCCTGCTCAGATTCTGGATGATAATAATCTGTACACTTATATATAAAATCAGCCGAGTCAGAGATTACAACGAAACCATGTGCAAATCCTGAAGGTATATACATCATCCGTTTGGATTTTTCATCCAGTACAGTCCCAAACCATTTACCGAAAGTTGGGGAACCTAGACGAACATCCACTGCTACATCATAGACCTCACCTGTAGCGACTCTAACCAATTTACCCTGAGGTTGAACTAATTGATAATGCAGCCCTCTTAACACGCCGTGTCTTGATCGAGAGTGATTATCCTGAACAAAGTGAATATTTAATCCTGCATTAGTAAAAACATCTTCACGAAAAGTCTCCAGAAAAAAACCTCGTTCATCACCAAAAACTCTTGGCTCAATTATGATTACCCCTGGAAGTGGTGTCTTAATTATATTCATAGTATTGAGGGGTCTAGAATTTCTTTCAAATATTGCCCATAACCACTCTTTAGCAATGGCCCCATCAGATTTTCAACTTGCTGCGAAGTAATAAAACCCATCCTGTAAGCAATCTCTTCTGGACAAGCTATCTTCAAACCCTGACGCTCTTCAATAACTTTTATGTAATTAGCAGCTGATAATAATGAATTATGTGTACCTGTATCTAACCAAGCATAACCTCTACCCATAAGCTCAACGTTTAATTTCCCATTTTCAAGATAGCACTTGTTCACGTCAGTAATTTCTAGCTCCCCACGCGATGAAGGTTTAATACTTTTAGCAAAATCAACAACTTGATTATCATAAAAATACAAACCTGTTACTGCATAATGACTTTTGGGTTTTAACGGTTTTTCTTCTAATCCTATAGCCCTACCACCACTATCGAACTCTACAACACCATATCTTTCAGGATCTTTAACGTAATATCCAAATACTGTTGCTCCAGATTCTTGCTGCCCAGCACGATGTAATAATTTGTCAATCCCATGTCCATAAAAAATATTATCACCTAATATCAGGCTCACCGGACCATCACCAATAAATTGTTCACCTATGATAAATGCTTGAGCAAGACCTTCGGGACTTGGTTGAATAGCATAACTAATATTGATCCCCCAACTAGCTCCATTACCCAGAAGATTAATAAAAGCCTGCTGGTCGTGTGGTGTGGTAATTATCAAAATATCTCTTATACCTGAAAGCATAAGGACTGTTAACGGATAATAGATCATAGGCTTATCATAAACAGGCATTAATTGTTTACTCACAGAAAGGGTCAAAGGGTGTAACCTTGATCCCGAACCTCCCGCCAAAATAATTCCTTTCCGCTTCGTCATCTTATAAATCCGAGAAATATTATATTCTGGCTTCAGATTTTAGCAA
This sequence comes from Marinilabiliaceae bacterium, assembly GCA_050296935.1. GTDB lineage: Bacteria > Bacteroidota > Bacteroidia > Bacteroidales > Marinilabiliaceae > Saccharicrinis. The sequence goes on from JBNKRV010000318.1 coordinate 16,655, forward strand.
TTCAGCCTTGTCTGTTTTTTCCCAGCTTAAATCCAGATCACCTCGACCAAAATGGCCATAAGCTGCTGTATCCCTATAGATCGGATTGAGCATATCCAGACCAGTAATAATACCCCAGGGACGCAAATCAAAATGCTCTCGCACTAAATCAACAATCATCTGATTATCGACATAATTCGTTTCAAAGGTTTCAATGCTGATTGAGGTTGGTTTGGCCACACCAATAGCATAACTGATCTGGATTTCACAACGGTCGGCTAATCCAGCTGCGACAATGTTCTTCGCCACATAACGCCCCGCATAGGCCGCAGAACGATCAACTTTAGAGGGGTCTTTTCCAGAGAAAGCACCACCACCATGACGAGCCATGCCGCCATAGGTGTCGACGATAATCTTGCGTCCGGTTAGGCCTGCATCACCCACAGGCCCGCCAATCACGAAATTACCGGTTGGGTTGATGTGTATCTGGGTGTTGCTATTGATCCATGCGGCAGGAATCACTGGCTTGATGATTTCTTCCATCACGCCTTCCTTGAGATCGGATAATGAAACATTTGGTGAGTGTTGGGTAGATAATACGATGGCGTCTACCGCTACTGGTTTACCATCTTGATAAAGAAAGGTCAGCTGACTCTTGGCATCAGGTCTTAACCAGCCCAGGGTGCCCTCACGACGCACGTCAGCTTGTCGTTTCACTAACTTGTGTGCATAGCTAATGGGAGCGGGCATAAAATTTTCAGTCTCATTGGTTGCATAACCAAACATCAACCCCTGATCTCCAGCCCCCTGGTCTTCGTCGATGGTACGGTCGACACCCATAGCGATGTCTGGAGATTGATGACCAAGTGCATTTATTACGGCACAAGTTTTACCATCAAAACCCACTTCTGAATTATCATAACCAATATCTACCACAGTTTTCCGCACGATCGATTCAAAATCGATATGCGCCGAAGTTGTTAATTCACCAGCGAGAACAATCATACCTGTTTTGGCTAGTGTCTCACAGGCAACCCGCGCGTGCTTATCCTGTGCGAGTACTGCATCAAGGATTGCGTCAGATACTGCATCACAGAGCTTATCAGGGTGGCCTTCTGAAACTGATTCGGAGGTAAAAATAAAAGAGTTAGACATTAATAACCACTTATATAAAATTGAGTTTAAATTAAAAAATTAATCACTACCAAATAGGTCACGCGTATAGATCTTATCTGCAACATCCTTGATTTCATCCGTCACCCGGTTCGCCACAATTACATCAGACACCGCCTTAAATTCATCCAGATCACTAATTACTTTGGAATTAAAAAAGTTGTCCTCTTCAAGTACAGGTTCATACACAACCACTTCGATACCTTTTGCTTTGATGCGTTTCATAATGCCCTGAATGGCTGAAGCTCGGAAGTTATCCGAACCGCTTTTCATCACCAGGCGGTACACACCAACTATTTTTGGATTTCTTTCCAGTATAGAAAAAGCAATAAAGTCTTTTCGGGTTGAATTCGCGTCAACTATTGCCTTTATGATATTACTAGGCACTTCACTATAGTTGGCTAGTAACTGCTTGGTGTCTTTTGGGAGACAGTAACCACCATATCCAAACGAAGGGTTGTTGTAGTGTGAGCCAATGCGTGGATCAAGACCAACACCTTCAATGATTTGTCTGGAGTCCAGGCCATGTACTTCTGCGTAGGTATCCAGTTCGTTGAAGTACGCCACTCGTAATGCGAGGAAGGTGTTTGAAAATAGTTTGACAGCCTCGGCTTCTGTTGAACTGGTGAACAGCACGTCGACATTTTCTTTGGCAGCACCTTCGACCAGCAGATCTGCAAATACTTTTGCGCGATCTGATTTTTCGCCTACGATAATTCTTGATGGATACAGGTTGTCGTAAAGCGCTTTGCCTTCACGTAAAAACTCTGGTGAAAAGATGACGTTGTTACACATGGTTTTGCGTTTTACGCCAGTGGTGAAGCCAACCGGTACCGTGGATTTGATGACGATTACTGCAGTGGGGTTTATCTCCATCACATCTTTGATGACAGATTCTACTGATGAGGTATTGAAGTAATTGGTCACTTCGTCGTAGTCGGTTGGAGTTGCAACTACCACATAGTCAGCGCCCTGGTAAGCTTCTTCCTTATCCAGTGTGGCTTTGAAATTCAGCGCCTTATTTGCCAGGAAATCTTCGATTTCAACATCGACAATGGGAGACTGCTTTTTATTCAGCATTTTGACCTTTTCAGGTACTACGTCCAGTGCCACTACTTCGTGGTGCTGGGCTAACAGCATGGATATAGATAAACCAACGTAACCGGTTCCGGCGACAGCAATTTTCACAAGGATCTCTTTTTCAATTTCTTCAGGTTTGATTCAGGTAGTTTGTATTATCAATAAGGGCTAGTGTATTAAAAAGCTCATACCACTTACAAAGCGCGGGCGATTATACCCCTTATACATTTCAAAAACATCATGCCTTGCTAGCTCTGCGCCAAATATCACAAAATCTGGTCATATAGGTATGAGTTTTAAAGCGTTGAAAGAACGCGCCTTCATCGTCTAAGCACTTTGAACACCGCTTCAAAGTCTATTTTTGCAGAACAACTCGTACCCTCGAAGCTATAAGTCTCTCTGGATAAGTCACCCTGTTTTGAGTATTTGTTATTTTCCAGCTTATAAAGCTTTGCCTTTAAATCGTCTGGGTAGACAATTATATAAAATAGCACTTTCTCTCTTTCGTATAATTCGAACTTAAAAACCTCATCCCGCTTTGCCGTCAATGGGCTGATAATTTCAATTATAATTTCTGGTGCTTTGGTTGTGTATTTATCATTTGGTTCATCACAGATCAGCACTACGTCGGGCTTGATTACGGTATCCTGACTTATTTTCCAGTCTTGTTCCGCTAACACCAGACACTGTGTGCAATCACCAATCGAATTCATCAATTCTGTGAGTATTCTAGCGGATATAGCCTGATGACAGATCACGGGTGATGGCGTCATTGCCAATGGCACCCCTTCTATCAACTCCCACTGTCCTTCCCACTGACAATAGTCATCATAGGTATAATGTTCAATTGCTTTTATGGGACACATGGCCTGTCGATCTCCAGAAAAGTTATTAATTTATACTATCACGCCTTAAAGGACATTGAGATAGGTCTTTTAACTTGCATTAATCTCCGACTGGAATAATGACGTTCACATCATACAACGCTTGAATTGCATCTTTTAACGCCAGTTTGGCATCTTCATCTCCATGTACTATACGAATTTCCCGGGGTTTGTGCCGAATACGACGAATAAACTTTAACAGATCAAACTGATCGGCATGGGCAGAGTACCCACCCAGAGTGTGAACAGATGCCTGAATATCATAGCGCTGTCCATCCAGCTCA
>JBNKRV010000319.1:0-11218 GCA_050296935.1 Marinilabiliaceae bacterium
CATTCATAGCTTTTCATTAAATAATCGATTTACGGCTCTAAATTTTATCACCATAGCTCGCTATGTCTCAAAAATTTATATTGTAAATCAATCATTTACTGAATTTTGAGCTCGCTAATTTTAATCGAACTCAGGTTAATATCATTGGGATATTTATGTTTACAAAAGAAAAAAGCTACTCAACAATGTCAGGTAGCTTTTCTGTATCAATAATTAATTAATCGATTTTATCTCTATAAAAATTCAACTCCCAAAGATTCTCCAATTTTTTTTAAATCTTCTATAACAGGAGGAAGTAAATCAATCCCTTCTTTTAGTCTTTGAGCTGTTAACTCACGTTCCGGATCACCAGGTATCAGCACTTTTTCGTTTCCTTCAGAAGGTTCTCCATTTCTAAAGGTGGTTATCCAGTTATCCATATGTGTTTTAAATTCATCTGCAGGCCGAAAGGCATCAATACGCATCGCTCCTAAAAAGTGTCCTATGCCATCTCCAACCGGATTCTCGGGCACCGGAACATATGAAACAAATGGAGGTACCCACGGCCCGTAGTTGGCTCCGGGTAAAACGGCCGATAAAATATCAACCAATCCACCAAGACAATATCCTTTATGACTTCCATGAACCCTGTCGCTACCAAGAGGGAGCATTGCACCGCCCTTCTTTAAAATTGCAGCATCAGTAGATGGGTTGCCATCTTTATCCTGTGCCCAACCTAAAGGAATATCTTCTCCTTTTCGTTGAAGTACTTCAAGCTTTCCGTTGGCAACAGGAGTTGTAGCCATATCAATAACTACAGGAGGTTCTTTATCAGCAGGTATCGAAACAGAAATAGGGTTTGTTCCTAAAAATCTACTCTTCGAAAAAGTAGGAGATACTAATGGACTGGCATTAGTCATCGACCATCCAATCATATCATGCTCCAAAGCAAGCATCGAATGATAACCAGCAATACCATAATGATTTGAATTTTTAACAGCCACCCAACCGGTACCAGCTGTTTTTGCTTTTTCAATCGCTATTTTCATAGCTTTTGGAGCCACAACTAACCCGGCACCTAAATCTCCATCAACAACAGCCGTACTTGGAGTTTCGTGAACAATTCTAATTTCAGGTGTTGCATTTAATCTGCCAGCTTCCCATAATCTTACATAACCACCTAGTCTTGCAACACCATGAGAATCAACACCTCTTAAATCTGCAGAAATGAGTACTTCCGAGGCCAATTCAGCGTCATCAATACTACTGCCCATTTTTAAAAATACTTGTTTGGTAAATTCTTTTAAATATTTTGCTGTATACATTAGTTATGAGTTTTCTAATTTTGTAGGAGGCAAATATAGTTATTGACTATTTATATTTTGCATTCTACTCAAGGAATTCACAATTAGCTTTCAGTCTGTTTATTTCCAGGTTGTTCATCCCATTAATCTCAATTATAATAAATAAAAAGAAGGAATATAGATAGTTTATGAGAAGAAAACAGATAGATTTTAATCTTATTTATTTGACATTGTATGGGCTTATTTTGAATGAAATTAAATTGATAAATCCCACCGTTGTTAATACAAATTCATTTTTTTATTCATTAGCAATTTTTAGTTTTGTCGGCTGATTTATTAAACCTTAAATATATCCGTTATGAAAATGAGAATTCCTTCAATTATTACTTTCCTGTTTATTTTCTGTCAGTTAAGTTTTGCCAAGGCACCTATTAAATTTGGTAAAGTAGATATTGAAGACCTTAAAATGACCGTATACGAACCAGATACCAGTGCTGCTGCAGTTGTATTATGTAAGTATGGGTATTTTAATGCTAACAATTATAATTTTACTACTATTACCAGGGTGAAGATATTAAAGAAGGCAGGTGTTTCACTTTCTGAGTTTTCCTTTCCTGGTAAAGAGGATATGCAAGTTCGAGGAAAAGTATATAATCTGGTTAATGGAGAAATAGAAGAAGATAAGTTGAAAAGCGAATCTGTTTTTAAGCTAAAGATTACAGATGATTATTACAATATGCGTGTGGCATTACCCAATGTAAAAGTTGGTAGTGTATACGATATTGAAACAACCCAGTCTTTATTACCGGGTGAATTTTCATTTCAAAGAGAGATTCCTGTAAAATACTGTGAGTTAATTCTGGAAAGTACTACCGTTATCGATTATAGAAAAAGATTTTGTGGTTTTATTACAGTTCATTCTGAGGGGGATAAGTTTTATGTGGAAAATATGCCTGCCTTTAAGTCAGAGCCTTATATGGATTCCAAAGAGAATTACTTAACAAAAATTGAGTTCGATATTTTAAGTCTTTTTATACCTGGTTATTATAAGGGGTTTACTACATCGTGGGAAGCTGTAAATAAAGTACTTAGAGGGCGAGATGGATTTGGAGGAGCCTTAACTAATGGTGTTGGTTCATTATCAGGTATAAAAAAGGAAATTGAAGCAAAATATTCTGAACCCTATGATAAAATGATAGCGGCATATGAGGCTATTAAAGAAGTGAAGTGGAATGAAATAGAATCGTTATATGCATCAGAGGGTCACCTTGGAGGTGTTTATAAAGATAAAAAGGCCAATTCAGCCGAAATTAATATGTTGTTATATCAGTTACTTAAAAAATTAGATGTATATGCCTTACCTGTTGCTATAAGTACAAGAGAAAATGGTCAGTTACATAGGTTTTATCCTAGTTTGGATAAACTGAATTATATGTTTGTTCGTGCAAAAATTGGAGATAAGGAGTATTTGCTTGATGCTACAGAAGAATTAATGCCGGCCGATATGTTACCAGTACGATGTTTAAATAAATCAGGTAGATTGATAAATAATCAAAGTGGAAAGTGGATTGACTTAAAAACAGATAAAAAAGATAAACAATCATGTGTGTATAAGTTGCAATTAAATAGTGAGTTAGAAGTAGAAGGGACACTGGCGTGTGAAAAATTTGAATATGCAGCTTTTGACTTTAGAAAGGCATATCAGGCTTTTGCAAGTGAGGATGATTATTTAAAGAATCTGGAAATTCAACATCCCGGATTGAGGGTAAAGGAGTTTACTGTATCTGATTTAGATTCAATTTATAAACCAATCAAGGAGGAGTATTCAATTAAGGTCAATAACATTGTGCAAAAGGTTGGAGATTTGGTAATGATAAATCCTTTTGTGTTTGACAAGGTTGAAGATAATCCATTTAAACTTGAAGAAAGGAGTTATCCCGTGGATTTTGCTTATCAAAGAGAAAAATTAGTGATGTCAACAATTAAGATACCAGAAGGATATGTTTTTAATACAGTACCGAAACCATCACGTATTGTATTGCCAGAGCAGGCTGGTTCAGTTTTAATTAATTATACGACTGTCGGGAATGTGCTAAATGTATTGTATAAGATTAATATAAATAAGGAATTGTTTTTACCTGATGAATATGGCTACCTAAAACAATTATATGCATTAATTATTGAAAAACAAGCAGAACCAGTTGTAATCAAAAAGAGTGAAGATGAAGCTTCGTTATAGTCTATTTTTATTAGCCATTATTTTTATGGCTAATATATCAGCAAAGAAAGATCCTGTATATCCGGTTTCAACTATTCCTCAGGAATTATTAAAAGGAGCTGATGCTGTGATTAGGGAATCCAAAACAATTCTTGAAGTAATTTCAGAAGGCAAAATCGTTTATCATGAAAAATTTGCAATTACCATATTAAAAGAGAGTGGTAAAAATAAAGCGCTGTTTAGAGAAGGATACAATAAATTAAGCAGTATCAGTGATATTTCAGCAGTCGTATATGATGCTAAAGGGATGAAGGTTAAATCAATACCAACATCTGAGATAATTGATTTTACTGCGGTTTCCGGGTTTTCATTATATGAAGATAGTAGGGTAAAAAAGATTGATCCTAAATATGCAGTTTATCCATTTACTGTAGTATATACCTGGGAAAAAAAGTTTAATTCAGCTTATTATATTTATGGTTGGTATGCTTTTAATGGGTACAATACAGCCGTGGAAAAATTGTTTTATCAAATTAAAACACCGGTTGATTATAAATACCACTATCAGGAATTAAACCTTTCAGAAGAAAAGACAGAGCAAATTAATGATGGGATTAAAGAGGTGTCATGGAGTTTGAATAATTTTGAAGCTCCTCAGAAGGAGGTTTTAAGCGGATATCTAGAATCCTGGTTGCCATGTGTAAATATTGCCCCGGATCGTTTTGAATTGGATGGTTACCATGGAAATGTTGAAACCTGGAATAGCTATGGAAAATTCATTTTTGAATTGAATAAAGGTCGAGATAGAATTCCAGAGGAAACAATTCAACATATTGCCTCAATGCTGACTAATGAAATGAGTGATTATGAAAAAATAGCTAAGATTTATCAATATTCTCAGAATAAGAATAGATATGTTAGTATTCAGGAAGGTATTGGGGGGCAACAACCTTTTCCTGCAGAAACGGTGGATAGATTATCATATGGAGACTGTAAAGCACTGTCGAATTATGTGGTTTCATTATTACGTAAATTCGGATACAGTGCCCGTTATACCTTAGTTCAGGCAGGTGAAGAAGATTTTTCCGACATAGATTTTGTTTGTGATTACTTTAACCATATTATTACATGTGTACCTCTGGAAAATGATACAATATGGTTAGAATGTACAAGTCCATATTCGCCATGTGGTTATTTGGGTGATTTTACTGATGATAGACCTGTTCTATTAATTGATGAAGATGGCGGAAAAATTGTAAAAACACCTGCTTTTAACATTGATGAAAATAATCAGAAACTGGTAGGTCGTTTTGAGGTTCTTCCGGATGGGTCTGCAAAAGGTGAATCAACGTTAACTTACAAAGGTGCTTTATATGGAGATGAGTATAGATTAGTAATTATGGATGAGACAGATAGAAGGAAAAGAGTAATCAAGTCCATTCATATACCACAATTTGATTTGCTGGATTATGAAATTACAGCTCATAAGGAGAGAAAACCATGGCTGGATAAAAATCTCACATTGTCAATACCATCTTTTGCCAGTAAAATGGGAGACAGGCTGTTCTTTAATTTGAATACCATGAATAAAACAACACAAATTCCCCCATATTCTCGTCATAGAAAATCTCCAATGATGATTTCGCGGCCATATAGCGAGAATGATTCTGTTACTTATATAATACCCAATGGATTTTCTATTGAAGCTCTTCCAGACCCAGTGAATGTTGATTCTGAATTTGGAACGTATAATTGCAAATCTACATTGGAAGATGGAAATATAATTTATGAGAGAGCCTTAAAAATCAGGAAAGGTCAGTATCCTAAAGAAAAATACAATGAGTTTGTAGAATTTTTAGAGAAGGTGGCAAAATACGATGAGGCTAAAGCTGTGTTAATTAAGCAATCCTGAAAAATACAATTGTAATTGCATAAAAAAGCCTGTTCTAATCTTCTGGAACAGGCTTTTTCAAAAGCAATCCACAAATAATACTATCTTTTATTTTTTCCTTTCTTGTTATCCTGAGGGTCTTCATTTAGATATTCCAGTGTATATTTTAAATTATCACCAGCATAATCGTATGCATCTTGAGCATCTTTTAGTGATTTGCCATATGTTTTTGAATAGGTTTTACCTTTGCTTAAATTTCGTGTTCCGGTACTAATTAATTTATCATTTACTTTCACTTTATTTGACAGTTCTTTAGCATCAATCTTATATTGACTGTCAATCTTTTTCAGTTCAGCTTTAGCCTCAGAGGCTTCATCTCTGTTTTTTGACTTTGATATTTTTACGTAAGGTTTACGTGAAACACTGTATTCCTTTTTCAGCGATTTAGTTTCGCTACTCAATTGTTTTTTCAAAGATTTACCTTCATTCAATTGTGATGATCCAATCTCTATCAGAGAATCAGCATAAGCTACTTTAACTTCCGCTTTTTTAAGTTTTGCTTCTGCAAGGGTTAATGATTTCTCAAGTTTTGCAACTAAAGATGAGTCTCTTGATGTCCATACATTTTGAGCCTGAATCGATATGGAGAATAGCGTTAGGCCAAGTGAGAATAATACTGTCTTCATTATTTGTGTTTTTGGTGATCGTTGAAAGTATACGTTACAATTATTATAAATGTTCTGAAACTAAGACATAATTCTATCTTCATTTAAAAAACAATTTGTATTTAAATAATCCATGAATTTCTATTCAAATAGGTAAGCTCAGAAGTTCGTGTTTTATATGATTTTTCATTGAAAAATTACTCTCAGACCCTAGAATTAAAAACTGATCATGAAATCCATCAGCGCAGATCTGACTGAATATTCATAATAATGCAACGCCGATAAATTCATTTCTTATTATAGTTTTATCTCCCTTAATTCCACTTATATTGTAAATTATAACATGAAAAAACTTTGTATAAATTACTATATACAAAAAAAATGATTTCAGAGAAGCGATACATCAACAGAATGTGTTTTCCAAAAGAATAGTTTATCTTTGTGCCCTTAAATTTATTATTACAGAAAACAAAATGCAAAAGAAGAAGGTTGTTGTAGGATTATCCGGTGGTGTGGATTCAAGTGTTGCTGCTTATGTACTTAAAGAGCAAGGGTATGAAGTGATTGGCCTGTTTATGAAAAACTGGCATGATACCACCGGAGTACTAGAGGCCGATTGTCCATGGTTGGATGATAAGTTTGATGCAATGTCTGTAGCAAAAAAATTGGATATACCTTTTCATTTTGTTGATTTAAGTGATCAATACAGAGCCCGGGTAGTTGATTATATGTTTAGTGAGTACGAAAAGGGGCGCACACCAAACCCTGATGTTTTATGTAATCGTGAAATTAAGTTTGATGTATTCATGGATAAGGCTTTTGAGTTGGGAGCCGATTATGTTGCTACCGGACACTATTGCCGAAAAGAGACCATTGAGAAGGATGGTAAAAAGTATCATCGATTGTTAGCAGGGAGCGATAATAATAAAGATCAGAGCTATTTTTTGTGTCAGCTTTCGCAGGAACAATTGACCAAGGCTTTGTTTCCTATTGGTGATATTATAAAACCTGAGGTAAGAAGAATAGCCAATGAACTAAACCTGATTACTGCGCATAAAAAGGATTCTCAGGGGATTTGCTTTGTGGGTAAAGTTGATTTACCGGTGTTTCTTCAGCAAAAGCTGGAATCAAAAAAAGGTAAGGTTTTTATTATTGATAAGGATTCTGAACTTTTTGATCGTGATTGGCAAAAAGCTTTCGATAATCCGACTGATGAGCTTCTTGAAGACCTTTCTCAACCATATGCTTTTCACCCTAAATTTGGAAAGAGGGTAGGAGAGCATGGGGGAGCTCATTTTTATACCATAGGTCAGCGTAAAGGATTAAATATTGGAGGTTTTCCTGAGCCCTTGTTTATTGTAGGAACCAATATTACTTATAATCAGATATATGTAGGCATGGGAAAGCAGCATCCAGGTTTATTTCGTCAGGTTTTAAAAGTAAATGCTGATGAGTTACATTGGGTTCGACCTGATTTAGCCATGGAAATAGGAGAAAGCCGCAGGTTAAAAATCCGTATTCGTTATCGTCAGCCATTGCAGGATGGAGTCATTCATCGAAGAGGCAATGGTATGTATGCTGTTTTTGATACTCCTCAAAGAGGGATTACTGCCGGTCAGTTTGCTGCCTGGTACGTAGATGATGAGTTGATAGGATCTGGGGTAATTCGTTAGTAGTTCTCAGTCTACAGTCTTCAGTTCTCAGTCTTCATTTCAAGTCAGTTAACTATTATTCTCTGTCTACTGTCTACTGCTTACTTAAGCATTTTAGGATAAAGGTATAACTCTATTTTTCCTTCTCTGGCTTTAACATCTTTCCAGCTATCCACTTCAAATCGTATGACTGTTGTGCAGCTTGTGGGGAAATGCCAGATATCTTCATTGATTAAGTTAATGGTAAAGCTGGCGATATCCGGATTATGTCCGAATATTATAATGGTATTTATATTATCATCAAATTTTTCTACATAAGATAACATATCAGAGGTGGTATAGCCATCATAAATAAACTGCTCCTTCTTAATGTTATCAGTATCATGACCTAGGATTAAAGCAAAAAGTTCAGCAGTCTGACGGGCTCTCTTGGCACTGCTCGTGATATATAAATCAGGTAGATATCCTTTGTTTTTTAATTGGTCGGCAATAAGTGTAGAATCCTTATGGCCACGAGGCAACAATTTGCGGTCGAAATCTGATTTGTTATAATCAAGTAACTGCTCTGTTTTGGCGTGTCGGACTAATATTATTTTTTTCATTTTAAACAGTGTAAATTTTAATCTTACTCAAGATGTTAAGTATAGATTATCAGCTTAATAGTTCGTTTTATTGAGGAAACAAAAATGAGCCTTCAGTCTTTCATCTTAATACTTTTGTCTTTCATCTAAATTACACTATTTTCGGGCAAAATAAAATAGCTGTATGACCAGAATTGGACTTTTATCTGATACCCATTCTTTTTTTGATCCGAGGTTTGTTGAATTATTTGCCAATTGCGATGAAATATGGCATGCGGGTGATATTGGAGATATAAAAGTATTGGATGCGATGAATAAAATAAAACCTACCCGTGCGGTGTATGGTAACATCGATGATGCCGTTTTGCGACGTACCTTAGATGAACATATGCGTTTTGAATGTGATGGTGTAGATGTGTGGATGACTCATATAGGTGGTTATCCCGGGAAATACGCTCCGCAGGTGAAATCTGAAATCTTTAAAAATCCTCCAAAGCTTTTTATAGCAGGCCATTCCCATATATTAAAAGTCATTTACGACGATAAGATCAATTGTTTACACATCAACCCTGGTGCTGCAGGCTTATCTGGATTTCATGCCGTTCGTACAGCCATCCGGTTTTCGTTGGATAAAGGTGAGATCAAAGATTTGGAAGTCATCGAGTTGGAAAATAAATCTTTCGGGGGTAAAAAATAAGTAAATGCATTCAGTTTATACAAGTCAATCTTTAAAGAAATAGGATACTGCCTTTGATTTTTCATGTTGTAGAATGTGACATCTTATGTTTTGATGATAGTACAATTAAACCTAAAACAGAACCAATTGCCAGTGTCATATAAATTAAATTTGAATCAATAATTGTCTGATTGCACTAATTAGTGCCTGTCCATAAAGTTGTGTGTTTGGGCTATAAAGTTAAAATACAAGGCGTGTGAAAAATTCAAACCGCAGTATACCAGGGTATATTAGGATTTGGATTTTGAGCAACAACGCAGTAGTTGGACTTTATAGACGAACACTAATTAGTACTTTCACGAAAACTCAATTGGCAGTTAAGAAAGCTTCATTTTTGAGGCTTTCGAAGCTCTAAAAATGTGAGTTTATTGCCGTAAATGATCATTTTGAGAGCAAGAGTAACTGCCTGCCCCGATTATTTTTTGGAAAAAAATGGAGTTTTCTTGTTGACACTAATTTAGAGATGATTATAGGTTGTGAACTACTTTTGTTAGCGAACGTTTACCGCTGATTAAATATAGGCTGTTCGTAAAAAATTGTATTTTTACCCATATCTTACTTTCTATGTGGTAACTCAAAAGTAGACAAACAGGGGAGTGTTATAAAAAGTTCAGTCCGGTTCTTTATACCAGACACTAGTATTTGAAAAAAAATATTACCAGATATGATTAAAAATATAGTATTGATAGGAGCTGGAAATCTGGCTACCCAGATAGGTATTAACATGGTGAAAAAAGGATTAAATATCCGTCAGGTTTATAGCTACAATATTGAGAATGCAGAGATTTTGGCAAATAGCTTAAATGCCTATGCAACCAATAATCTGGAAGAAATTCAGAAGGGAGCCGATTTATATATTATTGCAGTAAAGGATGATGTTTTATTATCTGTAATAGAACAACTGCCAACACAAGAAGGAATTGTAGTTCATACAGCAGGAAGTTTAAGTATGGATATGCTTATCAAATTTAATAAATATGGAATCATATATCCTTTTCAAACCTTTAGTAAAGATAGAGAAGTTGATTTTAACAACATTCCTATTTTAATTGAAGCAAATGATGAACAGGTAAAACAGACGCTGGAGCAATTTTCTGGTGTAATATCCAAAACTGTGATTTCGTGTGATTCAGAGCAACGTAGAAAAATTCATTTAGCTGCGGTATTTGCATGTAATTTTACCAATCACATGTATTCCATCGCAAATCAGTTACTTCAGGAGAGTAATATTAGTTTTGAAGTTATGAAACCACTAATATTGGAAACAGCGCACAAAATGGAGGACTTAACACCTCGTGATGCTCAAACAGGACCTGCAGTAAGAGGTGATAAAAATATTATGAGTAAGCATTTAAAAATGCTGGATAATAATAGAGAGCTTGCCGATTTGTACAAATTAGTTTCATCTGAAATACAAAAAGAGGCTGATTGATAAAACACCTCTGTAAATACAGTGGGTGTATTGAGTAATATTTTTGAAGTTATAAGTCCTTATTCAAGGATGGTCATTTCATTTAAAAGATAGCCGGCACCAGCAAATTTTTCAATAATAAATAATACATATCTCATATTTAAAGCTATATTTCTGCACAGTTCAGGATCATATAAAATCACTCATAACACCTTCCTAAATGCGATCAATATTAACCCCGATTAATTCTCCGTTTGCGTTTATAACCGGACTACCGGAATTTCCTCCTGTTGTATGATTCGTTGCCATAAAGCAAACTGGTATGGTTCCGTTTGATTCATATCTGCCAAAATCTTTTTGGTTGTATAGATCCTTTAGTTTATCCGGAACTCAATAATCATAGTTGTTGGGATCATTCTTTTCTATGATACCTTTGATCGTGGTGTTGTATTTATATGTAACAACGTCAGAGGGAGCCAGGCCTTTTACCTGTACATAAGATAATCTAATAGTTTAATTAGCATCAGGGTAAAGGGTTGATTCCGATAGAAATAGATCTGTTGCATTTCCTCAATATTGTATTATTTCAATAGGATTGGCATCCACATTCCTTCATTTGCTTTAACATCATTTATAGTAAAAACCTGAGTTCGATATAAAATTAATGGCTCAAATCGCTTATAAATATTGAGTTTTAAGGAATGTTTGCGAAAGCATAGCGGGCTATGGTAAGCAAATATGACGCAGAAAATCGGTATTTATAAGTGACATTCATAGCTTT
>JBNKRV010000320.1:0-72457 GCA_050296935.1 Marinilabiliaceae bacterium
ATTCATAGCTTTTCATTAAATAATCGATTTACGGCTCTAAATTTTATCACCATAGCTCGCTATGTCTCAAAAATTTATATTGTAAATCAATCATTTACTGAAATTTGAGCTCGCTAATTTTAATCGAACTCAGGTTATTAGCTTTATAATTACATTCTATTAAATTTATACTGCGTTACAAAATATCTTCGTAACGAAGGCTATGCCTCAATTAATTTCATGATTATTGCTTCACCCGGCATAGCTCAGGCAATCCTGACTCGGTTCTCGTTTATCACAATAATTTACGTCCTACACACACCTAAATCACTCAATTCCGACCTCATAGTGAAATTGACATATCTGAACAATCAAAAAAATCAACACAATAAAAAAGCCGATGAATGATCATCGGCTTAACATATGTTGTGAAAGTTCTTTCTTAGATAGAAATACTAATCATAAAAGCTGCTGCAAATCCTAAAATTGCATAAAGCTCAGGGAATACAGCTAGTATTAAAGTATTACCAAACACATCATGTCCTGATCCAATTCCAGCAATACCGTTTGCACATACTTGTCCTTGACGAATTGCAGAAAACAAACCAACTAATCCTAAGGCTAATCCTGCTCCAAAAACAGCCGAAGCCTGCACCCAGGTAATATCCGCAGTTAAAATACCTGCAGTATTAAAGATAAAGAAAGCACCAAACCCATATAGTCCCTGCGTACCAGGAAGTGCACTCAATACTAAATAGTTACCAAATGCATCCGCATTTTTTTTCATAGCCCCAATTGCTGCATTTCCACCAATTGACACACCATAAGCACTTCCAATACCTGTTAGTGCAATCATTAATCCAATTCCAATGTAAGCTAAAACTATAGCGCTCATAATCTTAATATTTAAAAAGGTTATTTACTTATTTTTCTAAATGGCTTATATTCTTTACCACCACCGGCAAATCCGGCATTTTTATAAAACTCTACAAATGTTAGCCTCATCGGGTGAACAATCGACCCTAATGCAGCCATAAAAATATTTAGTCCATGTCCAAAGACCAGGATAATCAATGTAATAATCCATCCAACAACAGGAATATCCGGACTTAGATCAAAGGCCAGTGAATTAAAAACCAACCCTAAAATAGCACTTGATAACCCCAAGGCAAATAAACGTATATAGGACAAGAGGTCGCCGGCAAAACCAGTTACCATATTGTATGTATCCCATAATCCGGCACCAATATTCAGCAAAATGTTTCCTTTGGGATTATTGAAAATAAAGATACCTAATCCTGCCAGACTAATAATAACAAAATGCGGAACAGACCACAACCACTTTTCCTGCCCTCCAATCTTATCAAGTACCACCATAACAGCAGTTGCAATAAAAAACAACAACCATCCTGCAGAAGCTAATGAATATTTCCAACCTTCTTGCTTAATTTGATTAGCCACCTTGATAGCCATTCCAAACAATATCTGCACAAAACCAAATCCTAAAGCCAGATTAAACATTTCCTTATCGGTAAGAAAATGATCTTTCATTCTTATAAAAAATGGTATCTCAACATCCATTAATTTAATACCAAAAAAAGTTCCTGTTATGGCTCCAAAAATAACTGCAGCCAATCCCAACCATTGCACTAACGAAAGCATTGGTTTAAAATCTTTTTTCACTTTATACTTCGCAAATCCTGCTCCCAATACAAATAATAATCCGTATCCGGCATCTCCAAAACAAAAGCCAAAAAATAAAAAGAAAAACGGGGCGAAAAACGGTGTTAAATCCAACTCTGCATAAGAAGGTAATGAAAATAATTTTCCGATTGGCTCAAAAAGCTTTGAAAATTTTCCGTTTTTCAATAACACAGGAGCTTTTTCTTCCTTAGATGATTTTAACTTCACATAATAAACCGGTTGAGATTTTATGTATTCTTCAAATTCATTATCATGTAATTCCGGAACCCATCCTTCAACCCAACGTATTTTACCATCAGCTTTTTCATCCGCATTTTTTACAAACTGAACATCATTCAACTGATCCTGAACTTCCGATAAATAATTCTCCAGTACAGAAATTTTATCTTGAGCAATTGTATCTAATACTTGTTCTATGGTATGAATATTAGTTCTGCATTCATTTAATTCAGATTCAATATAAGATAATGACTTTTCAGGAATCCTGATTTCATCTGCTCCAATGTCTATTGATTCCCCATTGGTATCAAAATACACAAAATAGGTAAAACCTTTATCCTCTGCCACTTTTGCCAAACTAAACTCAGCTTCCCACTCCTGGTTAAACTTCTTTGAAGCACAATAGAAAAAGCGAACATTTATAGCTTTTTCCTTTAGCTTTTGAATATTTTCCCAACTAAATTCGCCCCAGGGACTTAATGAATCATATTCCTTACTTAGATTTTGTTCCTGATGGTGTAAACTATCTAATTCTGTATTTTTTTCTTTAATGAATTGAATAATGTCCTGTCCGTCTTGCGAAATCTCAATATCAATTACTTTTTCAGGTTCTTTACGACCTGTCAATAATTTAATATTCCTTTTAATTTCATTCAGAATCTGAACACGATCCATTATTTCTGTTCCAGGTTCAATATCACTTTCTATTACATGCAAAACTCCTCTTTCTTTCAGGCTCTCTGAAAACTCCTGAAAGTCTGCATGATATATTAGAAAAGAATATTTATACATAGGTACAATCATGATTCCACCTCCATTTCCTGTTGTGCCTGTTGACGGTTTTTCACAATTTTCTGTGCCGATTTGGATAGATTCTCCTCATCTTCAAGGAATCGTTTAATCTTTCTTATGGCATCTTTATAACCTGGTATCTGAACCTTTTCGTATAGATTTACCTTTTGTGTTGTTTTTTTTCGAGCTACATCCAGTAGCTCCATTTTACGAATAAACACTTCCCTCTCAATACCAATTCTGGCTAGAGATTCAACAATGTTTATTCCATCTAAAAACCACACCGGTTTACTAAAAAGTGCAAACGGCTCTTTTTTAAATACAACATCTATTAAAACCGGGGTTTGAACACCTGCAATTTTCTTACTTTCTAACACTACATCTTCAATAGATATGGCATTGGTGTCAAATTCACCCCATAATCGAGACATTTTATCTAAATCAGCCATTTTGGTTTCAAGCTCGTGCACGAGTTCATCTGCTCGCTTTTTTGCTCTTTTAACCTCAATACGCAAAGCTGCTTCTTTATTTTGAAGCGTTGGTAAAGCGCGCTCCCTAATTTTGAGCTGCTTATCCAGTTGCTGTTGCGAGGTTTTATTATATTGAAACTTTACGGCCATTATATATTAGATTTATAGACTCTAAAACTCTATAAATAAGGTATTTTGAGTTTTATACATCTGTTATCTTTATCATATTTTACAATTAATACAAAGAATATATAATTGTAAATCATTTAGCAATTACTGCTTCCAGTATTTATCTACAAATTCCTGACGCACAACTACCTCTTCTCTACTAAAGTTATCCTTAAACAAATTCCAGGTAGTATCTAACATTTTCTCTGTATCGATATTGATATCTACCGCTAATATTTGTTCCGAATACTCCTTAGCAAACTTAAGAGTACGTTCATCGTAATCTGTCAAATCAAAACCGTTATCCTGTTTAGTCTTTGCATTAGCTGCATCTGCATATAACCGGATAGCTGCGTTCATTACCTGTGGATGATCTTCCCGTGTTTGCTTTCCAATTACCAATTGCTTAAGGCGAGACAAACTCCGGAATGGATCTACAATTACTTTACCTACATCTGAATCCATACGTAAGAACAACTGTCCTTCAGTAATATATCCGGTATTATCAGGAATCGCATGAGTGATATCACCACCATTTAAGGTAGTTACTGCAATAATGGTAATGGATCCACCATGAGGAAACTGCACTGCTTTTTCATAAATTCTGGCTAAATCAGAATATAACGAACCCGGCATACTATCCTTAGACGGAATCTGATCCATACGGTTTGAAACAATGGACAATGCATCTGCAAATAATGTCATATCCGTTAGAAGCACCAACACCTTCTGTTGCTTTTCTTCAGCAAAATATTCCGCTGCCGACAATGCCATATCAGGAATCAATAATCGCTCAACAGGTGGATCTTCTGTGGTATTCACAAAACTCACAATGCGATCTAATGCTCCTGCATTGTCAAATACATTTTTGAAATACAGGTAATCATCATTAGACAACCCCATACCTCCCAGAATAATTTTATCAGCCTTAGCTCTTAATGCCACATTGGCCATTACCTGATTATAAGGTTGATCAGGATCAGCAAAAAAAGGGATTTTTTGTCCTGTTACCAGTGAATTATTTAAATCAATACCTGCAATTCCTGTTGCGATAAGTTGTGACGGCTGCTTACGACGAACCGGATTCACAGAAGGACCTCCCGTATTAATGGTTCTACCTTCGACCTCAGGCCCTCCATCAATAGGCTCTCCAAAAGCATTGAAGAACCGACCTGCTAGTTGATCACTTACTTTTAACTGTGGTGGACGTCCTAAAAACACTACTTCAGCATTAGTAGGAATACCCTCTGTTCCTGCAAAAACCTGAAGAATTACTTCGTCGCCCATTATTTTTACTACCTGTCCCATACGGCCATGAACCAAGGCCATTTCATCATAACCTACATCAGTAGCTTTTAATGTAACCGTAGCTTTGGTCAGGTTTGTAATTTTAGTATATACTTTTTGAAATGCTTGAGTCTCCATGCATAAAATTTTTTACCAGATTAATTTAAGCGTTCATTAAGAATATCTTCCAATTCTATCTCGTAGTTTTTAAACTTTTCAGAGTTCCACTCAGAATAGTTCATTTGCTTAAGCTGGTTAATGATTCGCTTAAAGAAACCATTTACATCTTCAAATGAGTCGAAACTAAATTTCTTATCCGTAATATCCAGCACTTTTTCGAGCATATATTTTTGACGATCAAGAGGACAGTTTGCATCAATCTTATCAAATGAATCCTGTTGAAGAATTACTCCGTCAATTAATTCTGAATTCCAGAAACGCTCATGAAATTCCAATGGCACTCCATCATCTCCCAAAATATTAATTTGCTCCTGTGCTTCACGACCACGTAACAATAATGTTTTTGTTTTCATTACATTATCCAGCCAGTCTTCACTAATATTCTTACTTAGATATTCCATTACTTCAGGATACTCCAGATATTTTGAATAACTATCAATTGGATCAATAGCCGGGTATCTTTTACTATCCGCACGTCCCTGATTCAATCCATAAAAACATCTGGCTGCCTTACGGGTTGACTCTGTTACCGGTTCTTTTAAGTTACCTCCTGCGGGAGAAACTGTTCCTACAAAGGTTATTGAACCCGACTCGCCATTATTCAAATATACAAAACCTGCTCTGGCATAGAAACTAGCAATAATGGCAGTTAAATCCATCGGGAATGCATCCGGTCCCGGAAGTTCTTCCAAACGGTTACTCATCTCACGTAAGGCTTGAGCCCAACGAGATGTTGAATCTGCCATTAGCAATACCTTAAGCCCCATCGAACGATAATACTCACCTAATGTCATGGCTGTGTACACCGACGCTTCACGTGCTGCAACAGGCATATTTGAAGTATTGGCAATAATAGTTGTACGTTCAATCAGTTTACGACCTGTACGCGGATCCTCTAATTCAGGGAACTCGGTAAAGATTTCTACCACCTCATTTGCACGCTCTCCACAAGCAGCAATAATAACAATATCAGCCTCAGCATATTTTGATATTGCATGCTGCAATACCGTTTTTCCTGTACCAAAAGGTCCGGGTATAAATCCGGTACCACCTTCAGCAATAGGATTTAAGGTATCCATTGTTCGTATACCTGTTTCTAATAACTTAAATGGGCGTGGCTTCTCTTTATAAGCTTTCACAGCCACTTTAACAGGCCACTTCTGAACCATTGTGAGTTCAATATCATTCCCTTCTTTATCAGTCACTACAGCAACCACATCATCAACAGTATATAGACCTGCCTCAACAATACTTTTAATAGTATATGTACCTTGAAATTTAAATGGAACCATGATTCGGTGAGGCATTCCATTTTCAGGAACTTCTCCTAACCAACTTCCGGCTTTTACCTCATCACCAACTTTTGCTATGGGTTTCCAGTCCCACTTTTGTTCACGATTTAACGGATCTGTATAATCACCCCTTTTCAGGAATACACCCTCCATTTTATCTAGATCATTTTGCAGCCCGTCATAATTTCTGGACAAGATACCCGGACCTAAGGTTACTTCTAATAAGTGTCCTTCAAACTCCACTTTTGTACCTACCTTTAATCCACGGGTGCTTTCAAATACCTGTACATATACATTTTTACCCAAAATTTTAATTACCTCAGCCATCAGATTACTTTCAGGATGCTGAATAAAACAAATTTCGTTTTGGGCCACAGGACCATCAACCTCAACAATTACAAGGTTGGCAATAATACCAGATACTACCCCGGTAGTTTTACTTTTTCTTTCCATGGCTTAATTTATATTCTTCTGGAAATTCATAACTATTTTCCAATTCATTAATCATCTGTTGAAACAATTGCTTACCCTCTTCTTCTTCAAGTGACAACCATCGTTCTACAATAAATAACTTATATACAAATGACATTACTTTTTCGATAGTAAAATAATTAAAGAAGGTTTCCTCATCGAGGTAATTCCATTTTAAACGATCAATTTTTAATTCCCGTTCCAAAATGTTTTCTTCTTCAAAAATCTGAATAAGCATCTCAATATATTCCAACTCATTTGAAAGACCGAAATCTCTGGATCTACTTTTCACTAAGGCCTCTACTACCTCTCCTTGTCCGATTAATTCTTTTTCATACTCAATGCCATATTTACGACTGGTTAAGGCAGTAAATACATTTTTCACATCCACCTGAAAATTCTGATATGAGGATAAAAATGAGTTCTGAAATGAATTTATATAATCGCTATAATTTTTAAATAGTTCTACCTCGGCCCGAACCTTTGAAAAAGATTCTTCGCCCAATAAAACTTTCTTTACAAATTCGATAAGGTATGATGGATAATCACTCTCATCTAATCCCTCAATATTCTTTTTATCAATTAACAATTCCAATTCCAACGAAGTGTAGATTCCACGTGGATCGAATTCTGCTTTTTGATTATAAAGTAAATTGATAAGATTATTATGATCGAAGGGTAAATAGAGTGCCTGAACCATTTCAAAGTCTTTTCCTACCAATTCTTCATTTAAATACTCTTTAAGCAATAATGAATTGAATAAGACTTTTTTATCACCTAATAATAAATCAGGTAAACCGGCAACCAGACAATAATAATTTTTCGTCATGCAAATTACGCTTCAAATAATAATTGATTTGTTTTTGGTCGCAAGAAGGATTTGAAAAAATTCTGAAAATCATTTTCTGCAAAACTAATCACATAGCTTCCATCTTTGGGTCCTACTTTAAACCCTGCTTTGATGCCTTTATTATATTCAAATGATAATCCTTTATTCATTTCAGCAGCAAGACTATTTTTTAAAAACTTATCCATTTCTGCCTTATCTGCCTCAGGTAAAACAACATTAATATCAAAGTTTCCGGTTTTAGACCAACCTTCAACTACTTTTGAAATAAGCGCTTGCACATAATCAGTATTATTAAACACTTCTTTTAAAGTGGGCTCCGCAACCTGTACGGTAATACTACTACCTATTTCTTGCTGAAGAGATGAAATAGCTTGTTGTGAAGCCAATTTTATCTCTGCCTCCACATTTCTTTGCATTTCTGCAGCCTTAGCATTTGCATCTTCAACTATCTTAGTAGCCTGATTGTTAGCCTCCGCAACAATTTTACCGGCCTCATTTCTGGCCTTCTCAATAATAGCTTCTGCTTCATCGTTCGCTTTCTGAACGCCCTCTGCATAAAGCTTATCAGTTAATTCCTGAAGTTTTGATTGCATGATACTTTTTATATTTAACTTATAATAAGAATTTCAATACTTTATTTGGGTTAGATATAACTGTAAGAAACGAAATGGAAAACAATTAACACTACTATTGATCTGAAAATTCTGGTTAATTATTGTACTTAGTTCATTATTGTAGTTATGATGAAACCCTAAACAACCTTATACAACCCATTATAAACAAATAAATATTACCCGAACGAAATAACAACATTTCTATCTCAGGGGATAATCTGAATATCAAATTCACATCTCTATTATATGTTTTATCGGCACCCCCAAATTTCTCAAAAAAAAATTAATATTCGACATTTTAACAAAAAAAATGTCATGCTTTAAATATTTCAATCTTAATAGACTACCCCAAAAATTATTTAAAAATAGTTTAAATCTATCATTCTTTATTAATTTTCAGGACAAACTGCATATATTTTAATTTTAAATGAACTAATCCATCTGTAAAATTCCCATACAAGTTATGACTATTTAGTGTTCCTCTATAAAGTCCGACAACTGCGTTGTTGCACAAAATCCAAATCCTCATATACCCTGGTATACTTCGGTTGGAATTTTTCACAAGCCTTGAATTTAAACTATATAATCCAAACACCCGACTTTATGGACAGGCACTATTTAAATTTAACATTTAACCAAAGAACAAATTTAAATCTCATCGGTTTTTAAAGCAAATAAAATGAAATAAAGTATGGAAATATTAAAAAAACTCTATTGGCGCTATGCCACAAAAGAATTCAATAGAAATAAAAAACTCTCTTCAGAACAACTTAACACGTTATTGGAGGCTGCAAATCTGGCTCCTTCATCATTTGGATTGCAACCTTTTCAAATTATCGTAGTTGAGAATCAGGAAATCAGAGAACGATTAAAAGAAGTTTGTTACCATCAGCCACAAATTACAAGTGCATCTCAGGTTATTATTTTTGCCACAAAAAACAATCTTGCGGATCATCACGTAGATGAGTTTGTAAATAGAATTGCTGATAAATGGGGAAAATCTCCTCAGGATTTGAATGCATATGCAGATACCATCAAGGGTAAGGTCAATAATCTTTCTGTAGAAAATAAAGTTAACTGGGCTGCGAAACAAAGTTACATTGCTCTTGGATTTCTGCTTTATACAGCTGCTCAAATGAATATTGATGCTTGCCCAATGGAAGGTTTTGAACCAGAAAAAGTAGATGAAATACTAGGTTTAAAAGAAAAGAATTTAAGTAGTAAGGTGATGGCTACCGTAGGATTCAGATCAGAAAATGATAAATACCAGCATAATCCTAAAGTCAGATTTCCTATTGATCAAATGGTAATTAAAATTTAAAAACCTCAAGATTTATTTTGAGGTTTTTAAATGTAAAACCGG
Organism: Marinilabiliaceae bacterium; assembly: GCA_050296935.1. GTDB lineage: Bacteria > Bacteroidota > Bacteroidia > Bacteroidales > Marinilabiliaceae > Saccharicrinis. The sequence goes on from JBNKRV010000320.1 coordinate 9,390, forward strand.
CTTAATATTTTTCTTTAATTTCCATAAAAACAACACTAATACCAGTAATGTTATAGCTGATCCTAACAGGTAACCCAGTGATAAGTCCAATCCCATACCTCCATTAGAAACCGGAGCAACAAATATATAACTTACACAAACAAATGTCATAAACAGTGCCGGAAAGGTAACCAACCAATGGTTCTTATTAACCTTTCCTAAATACATACTACAAGTCCATAATATTACCACAGCTAAGATTTGATTTGATAACCCAAGAAATTTCCATATAACCTCGAATTCCATTTTACTTAACACAAATCCAACAACAAATAACGGAATACTTATAATCAATCTGTTTTGAATACTCGATTGTTTAAATGAAAACATATCGGCTAAAGTTAATCTGGCACTTCTAAATGCAGTATCACCGGTTGAAATTGGTAAAACAATTACACCGACAATCACAAACACAGCACCAATTTTTCCTAGCCATGTTTCTGAAATAACATTTACAACCCAGGCAGCTTTATGTCCGGGTAAATTCATAACTTCATTTAAACCTTCAGCTCCATTAAAAAAGTTCATGGCAGCCGTAGCCCAAATAATGGCAACTATTCCCTCTGCAATCATAGCTCCATAAAAAGCATTTCGACCATAACTCTCTTTACGCAAACACCTACCCATCATAGGAGCCTGAGTTGAATGAAATCCACTAATGGCTCCACATGATATTACGATAAACATCATAGGCAAAAGAACATTTTCTGACGGATTGAAATGTAAATTCCTCATGGATTCGAAATTTATTTCCTGCATATGAATATTCCCATTAAAATATCCGATTATCATAGCCCCAGCAATACCAAAGGCCATCAGAATTAACGCGATGGCAAAGAATGGATATATTTTACCAATTATTTTGTTAATAGGTAATAATGTTGCCAATAAGTAATATGCAAAAATAATATATATCCACCACTCTATATTTAGTTTTGTTTGAAACGCCAATAAACCCGCCGGACCTGAAACAAAAGCTACCCCTACAAAAATCAATAGTAATAAAGTAAAAATCCGCAGAAACTGTTTAAATCCATTTCCCAGATATTTACCTACAATCTCCGGTATACTTGCACCTCCATTTCTGATTGACAGCATTCCTGAAAAATAATCATGAACAGCTCCCATAAAAACACATCCAACTACAATCCACACATAAGCCCATGGACCATACTTTGCCCCCATAATAGCTCCAAAAACAGGCCCCAGACCTGCAATATTTAAAAATTGTATCGTAAATACCTTCCAGGTAGGAAGCGGAATAAAATCAACTCCATCATTTATTGAAACCGCAGGGGTAGTTTTTTTATTATCCGCACCAAAAAATCTTTCAATAAATTTTCCGTAGAAGATAAATCCTAATACCAGAAATAAAATAGATGTAATAAAAGTAACCATAAGCTTTACGGATTTAAGCTGACAAAAATACAACTTATACCAATTAAAACTATAAATGCGCCGGTATAATGCCGAGCTAAATTCAAGCTACTTCAGGAACGAAGCAGCATTTTGAATTTTATCCGGTATTACACAATAACTTAATAACCATTAAATGTTCCTCCATCCAGAAAACAATTATAGTTCTGACTTGAGCAATAAAAAAATGCATCCCAGAAGACTTGAACTTCCGGAATGCATCATTCAAAATGTGCGGTTATATTTTATTGTTTTAACAACCTTACAACTTTTTGTGTAACAAGGTCTTCAAATACGATTTGATAAATACCTGTAGTTAACTCTGAGATATCAAAATTTGTAACCATTCCACCAGATAATTTAAATGTTTTTACTGTAGCACCAGTAAGTGTCAAAACTCTAACCTGAACTGTTTTAGAATCAAAACCTGTTAAGTCAACATTTACGAAACCATCTGTTGGATTTGGAAAAACATTAAGATCACCTTCATCTGCATCAGGTAAATCTGTAGCAACTTGACCTGATTTAAGTGACCATGCGTAAGGATCTGGAGTAAATATCTTATCCCATTTAATTAAATATGCCTGACCTGCAACAACATCCATTACAATCTCTGACTGCAAACCGTCCGTATCATCGTTTGATAATGCAGGATCTTGTCCACATCCGTTATATACCTCAAGGTATGTATCCTCATTGGTTACGCCTATACTTGAGATGGTTATTTTATCATTCTCACGAGCAATAAATCGATACCATTTATTTGTTGCATTTTCATGATCGATTGGATTATCTTTAGAGATATCAATATCTATTGGATCAATACAACGCTCACCTGCTTGCCAATTGGTTTCTTCTATAGTCCAGTTTATTACACCATTAGTTGCTCCATTCTGCCAACTGATTAAATAAGTTTCTCCCTTAACGCCTTCAAATGCAATTTTTGAAGGGTTCCAGCTTAAGTCATTATTTAATGAAGTTGTAAACATGCAATCATTAAAAACAGCAACCCTGCAGCTTTCCGCTTCAGCTCCTATGGCAGAAACAGTGACCTTACCAGTTCTGGTTGCAGTAAATTTAAACCATCTATATTTGTTCTGAGGTGCATTACTTACAGTATTTCCTGCAGATACAAATAAAGGGTTACTACAAAACTCACCCTGAGCAGCACTTGACTGTTGAAGAGACCATTCATACTGAGAGTTTGTATAAAAATTACGCCAGTTGATATAATAAGTCAGTCCACTTATTACTTCAAAGGAAACTTCTGATTGTTCATTACAAAAGTTGTCACTTGTTGCAAATGCTTCAAGATCGCAACCATCATAAATTTCAACATATGTATTTGCTGATGTTAATCCACAAGTAGAAACTGTAACTTTTCCTGTAATCGTAGCAGTGAATTGAAACCACTGATCACCTGTTGAATTATCTGAAATATTAATACCCTGAACGGCTTTACTTGCATTGGAACATGAAGAACTACCTTGAGCTGAAAGAAGTTGCATTGTTAATCCCCATACTAATAAGGATAAAAAAGTAATTTTTTGCATCTTGTGTTGTGTTGTTGTGTCGTTGAAAATTTTAACCTATCATTTTTCTATCTATCCAGTGCACGTTTAATTTGATTTGATAATTATTATTTTCCCCAAAATATTAATCATCCTAACTATCAAACTACGTATGTTCCTTTCCTACATTCAATAAAATTTCATTCGTCACCATATTTCATGCTTCTGCATTCCATATTCGAGTCTTTATCAACATATAACGGAAACTAAAATAAAAGGTTTCGATTTTATCATTTCTTAGTAGTTATTTATTAAAGAACAAATCTGCACTTTAATAAAACCCGCTATAATTCTAACAATGAGACACTATTAAGATCCATTCTATTTTTCTTCATTCAAATAACCTTTTTTTAACACTTACAATCTATCTCGATTGCTTCCTTTGCTTAAATACAAGGAATGAATTCAATATCGCCAAAATATTTTTACAGTTTTAATAGTGTTCGTCTATAAAGCCCAACTACTACGTTGTTGCTCAAAATCCAAATCCTCATATACCCTTGTATACTGCGGTTTGATTTTTTCACACGCCTTGTATTTATACTTTATAATCCAAACACCCGACTTTATGGACAGGCACTAAATAATATCAAATATTCAGATATGTGAATAGTTATAGAATTTTCTGAAGTCTAAGCACCTGCAAAAATAGAAAAGTTTTTAAACGTACAACGAATTAAATCAACATTTTATCTTTCCGGAAATATCATATTCTACCAACTGTAGATCTGACACTGGATTTGCAAATGTAGCTCTACGCGATTGTCGCTTTTTTACTAATTGAAGATTTAAAATCTATTTTAAGAGATATAAACATTAGACTATACTAGTCGTATAGAAGAAACTTTAGAATATTTCGTATTTTTGCTGAATCACCAACATTTAATGATATTGAAGCAGAAAATTTTATTATTAGCTCCACCCTTTTCTCAACTAAACACACCATATCCGGCAACTGCCTATCTAAAGGGGTTTCTTGAACACAGAAATATTGATTCAGAGCAATTCGATCTGGGTATCGAAGTAATACTTAGTATATTTTCCTCAAGTGGATTAAAGAAGATTTTTAATTATATCAATGAACTCAATCCGGAAACTTCTGATAATACGAAAAGGATTATTTCATTGCAAAACAAATATATTCAGAGTATTGATCAGGTAATTAAGTTTTTACAAGGTAAAAATGATATGCTGGCACATACCATTTGCAACGATTCTTTTCTACCACAAGCTTCTCGTTTTAACCAGATCGATGACCTTGACTGGGCTTTTGGAAACATGGGTATCAGAGACAAAGCCAGACATTTGACCACATTGTATCTGGAAGACATTTCTGACCTTATTATTGAATTAATTGATCCTTATTTTGGATTCAGCCGATATGCAGAAAGATTAAGTTCTTCTGCTGCTTATTTTGACCCGATTTACGAAGCCCTATCTGACAATGATTCAATTATTATTGAATTTCAACATCAAATTCTAGAGCAGATAATTAAAGATACTCAACCAACATTAGTGGGACTATCCGTTCCATTTCCGGGCAACTTATTTTCAGCATTAAAATGCGGACAATATATCAAATCAAATTATCCGGATATTAAAATAACGATTGGAGGTGGATACCCTAATACTGAACTCAGAAATCTGAGTGATACCAGAATTTTTGAGTTTACTGATTTCATTACTCTGGATGATGGGGAAGCTCCCCTACAAAACATTATTGAACATCTTGAAGGAAACAGATCAATTGAACAGTTAAAAAGGACTTTTATTATTCAGGATAATAAGGTGACATTCATTGATAATTCTGAAACTAATGATGTTTCATCAAGAGAATGTATTGCTCCGAGTTACTCAAATATCAACCCAAACAACTACCTTTCTGTTATTGAACTTGTTAATCCAATGCATCGATTATGGAGTGATGGTTTTTGGAATAAACTAACCATGGCTCATGGATGCTACTGGGGAAGATGTACCTTTTGTGACATTACTTTAGATTATATCAAACGATTTGAACCTGCCTCAGCCAAAACTCTATGTGATAAAGTGGAAAATGTAATTTCCCAAACCGGAAAAACCGGATTTCACTTTGTTGACGAAGCAGCTCCACCTGCATTAATGATCGCCTTTGCAAAAGAGATATTAAAACGAAACCTAAAAATAGTTTGGTGGACTAACATCAGATTTGAGAAAACCTTCACTTATGATGTCTGCATACTGTTAAAAGAGTCAGGATGCATAGCTGTTTCCGGAGGAATTGAAGTTGCATCTGACAGAGTTTTATCCCTGATTAATAAGGGAGTCAGTGTAACTAAAGTTGCTCAGGTATGCCATAATTTCACAAGAGCAGGAATTATGACTCACGGCTACCTGATGTATGGATTCCCAACTGAAACAACTCAGGAAACTATAGATTCACTTGAAGTAGTACGTCAGTTTTTTGAAAACGGGATACTACAATCCGGCTTTTGGCATCAGTTCGCAATGACCTCCCATAGCCCTGTAGGAAGAAACCCTGATAGATTTAAAGTGGAAATTAAAAATGAGGAAATAAATCCCTTTGCAAACAATGACTTAGAACACCACGATCCAACCGGAGCCCAACACTTTAAATTTAGTGATGGACTAAAAAAGTCGCTGTTCAACTTTATGCATGATGTTGGTTTTGACCTTCCATTACAAAAATGGTTTGATTTTAAAGTTCCACATTCTATTATGTCTCCTGATTTCATATATAATGCCATTGAAAACAATTATACCGAATCCCTTAATCCAAACAGTAAACTAATCTGGTTAAACGAATTGCCTCTAATTACGAATTACACAAGAAAAAAGAAAGGTAAAGTAATTGAAATGAGCGAACTAACTATTCACTTAAATAAAGACACGATAAGCATTAATGTAAAAAGAGATATAGGAAAATGGCTGATTGACCTATTAAGAAAATCATGTATATATTCAGAAAATCATACGAGTTACCAATCCATCGAAAGTGATTTTAACAACCTGGGATTGGGTGAGTTTTCTGTATTTTGGGATGGCTATACAATTCAGCAACTCAGAGAGTGTGGTTTACTTTTAATATAACACCGGAATATTATTTATGAAAAAACATCTCATGACACATACATTATTCCTGTTTCACATCAAAAGATCAATTCAATTAATTATTCTACTTTTATGCTTAGGATTATCACCATCTTGCCATAAAAAGGTTAATAATATGGAAATTTTGAAGCAGGAAATTTACAATGTCGAAAAGGATTTTGCCAACATGGTCAATAATAAAGGTATTGCTGTGGCCTTTAAGCATTTTGCAGGCGAAAATGCTGTTATTTTGAGAAATGAAAAACTTATCAAAGGAAAAGAGGAGATATTCAAACTCTACTCAGAAAATAAAATATACGAGTCTGCACAATTAAATTGGACTCCTGATTTTATTGAAGTTGCCCAAAGCGGAGAATTGGCATATACATATGGAAAGTATGTTTTTACATACATTGACGCTAATGGAGATGAAAATACCAATAAAGGAATATTTCATACCGTTTGGAAAAAACAAACTGATGGAAACTGGAAATTTGTATGGGATTAATCATGAATAATAAAATTTACCAATAATATTTAACATACAAGTATCATGATTGAACCAAAGATACCTTCTGACACGAAGTAATAACCTTAAAGGAAAACCAATAAACATACCACCTCATGAGATTATCCATATTAATTATACTATTCGCAATATTCACTTTAAACAGCAATGCCAAAGAATTAAATGATTTCATTTTCCCGAGCCCCCAAAGCCTTGAAATTAACCATGGATTTCTTAATAGAATCAAAGATGTACAATACCCTGTAAAAAGCTTTACTTCCCTTATTAACAACATATTAATGATCAATACAAGAGGAGAAATGAAGGATATATCCTCGCCTCTTTTTTATAACAACTTTCAACTTAAAATTGACTCAACATTAATCCACGAACAAGAATACTTTTTAAGAATCGATTCAACTTCAATTACAATTTCGGGCAAAGACGAGGCAGCTCTTTTTTATGGAAAAATAACCTTGAAACAGATTATTACCTATGCCAAATCAACACAAAATCCAATACCCTGCTTAACAATTCATGATTGGCCAGATTTTGAGAAAAGAGGATACATGCTAGACATAAGTCGTGATAAAGTACCAACTATGGAGACTTTATATAACATGATTGATATACTTGCTGACTGGAAAATAAATGAATTTCAACTATATACAGAGCATACTTTTGCCTATAAAAATCACAAAACAGTTTGGGAAAATAGTAGTCCAATGACTGCAGATCAGATACAAAAACTTGATATTTATTGCAAAACCAGATTTATAGACTTAGTACCCAATCAGAATTCTTTTGGCCATATGGAAAACTGGTTAAAACATGATGAATATCTTGAATTGGCAGAATGTCCAACTGATTGTGAGACCATCTGGGGAAAAAGAAGTAGAACGAGTCTAAATCCAACCAATCCAGCTTCGCTAATTTTAATGCATGAGCTATACAAAGAACTTATTCCGAACTTTAGCAGTAAATATATAAATATCGGCTGTGATGAAACTGTTGAGCTAGGCTGCGGTTTATCTAAAGAACAATGTGATAAATTTGGAAAAGGAGTTGTATATCTTGAATACCTTAAAAAACTTAATAGAGAAGTAAATAAACAAGGCAAGCAAGCACAATTCTGGGGAGATATTATACTAAATCACCCCGATCTTATAAGTTCTCTACCCAAGAATATGACAGCAATGGTCTGGGGATACGAAAGCACATATCCTTTTCATGAAAAACTACCTGAATTTAAAGAGGCCGGGTTAGATTTCTATGTATGTCCCGGCACATCAACCTGGAGATCAATAATTGGAAGAAATCATGATGCCTTTCTCAATTTAAAAAATGCTGCTGTCAACGGTAAAAAACAAGGTGCTAAAGGCTATTTAAATACAAATTGGGGAGACTATGGCCACTGGCAACCTTTATCTGTATGTTACCCTGCAATGGCAGTAGGATCAGCATATTCATGGAACAGCAATTCAACTCCGGAAAACAAAATTGAAGATATACTGAACGAATATATTTTTAAAGATAAAAGCGGACTTACAGCTAAGGCTCTATTGAAATTAGGGAATGCTTATCTTAAATGCTCTATCCCGGAAGGGAATGCCAATGCCTTTCATCTAATGTTACGCAGATACAAATGGACCATGGAAGGTCATTTCCAAACAAAGAAGTTAAAGAAGAAAGGTTTAATTGAAGCTGAAAATGAAATTAATCTGGCTCAGGATTTATTATCAAGAGCAAATCCTAATTGTAAGGATTCAAGCATAATAATTAAAGAATTAGATCAGGCAATTGCTTTAGCAAAACATGGAATTCATTTGGGAATTGCAAGGTTAAACGCGCCTAAACATGCTACAGAAAACATTGACTCTAACACAAAAGATGTTTTAATAACTGATTTAACAGAGATCATTGAAAATCATAAAAAGATCTGGATTTTAAGAAATAGAACCGGAGGACTCGAGTCTTCAACTCAGAAAATGATTGATTTATTGGAGTACTATAAAAAATAACGCAATAACCTACCTTTGACATAAACATATCATCGTACTTATTACTATCAGTTATTACCTTCAGAAGGGTGAATCTTGCTTCCTGGGTTATAAAGATTTGAAATCAAGCAATAAGATGTAAGAGAAAGTTAATAATTAGTGTCCGCCTATAAAGTCCAAACACCAGACTTTATGGACAGACACTAATTAACTTTCTCTTTAAATTCTTAGGTGAGCGAAATTGGAAATATTTTGTACATCAATCTTTTATTTATTTTACTTTGATCAACAAATAAAAAATCATGCCTTACTTTTGATATTATAGCAATCTGGTAATAATGATTGGATCTTCTTCATCGACATTTAGTCTTGTAATAACAATCGGATCTTCTTCATCGACATTTAGCCTTGTGATAACAATCGGATCTTCTTCTTCATGAATAGGAACTAATGCAAATGATGAAGTTGAAATAAATAAAAAAATAACTAAAACGAAAATTCTTGAAATTAATACAGATGCTTTCATGATATTGTGATTTAATGGTTTAACACAAATATCAATAAGCCAACTAATTAATTTTGAATTTATGGCGTGACAAAAACGTGACAAAAATCAGCCCGCTAACTCACAGCTAATTAAGAAATCATATTTTCCAAATATTTTATTCTTTTTTCACATTTTTAAACTTTCATTCACTGCTCAAGATGGTTATGATTACATAAATCATCTGAAAACATGTAATTATTATCAACTATTCAAATAAAAAAATTCAGGAAGCAATGCTAGAAATCTTTTTCTCCCTGTATTCTTGTAAGTAACTTTCTAAGTTATCACTTACACTTAACTTCGTTCTGATTCGTTGTTTTGCCTTTCGAATAGATCCGGGCTGTACATTTTGAACTTTTGCAATAACTTCAATAGGCAGTTTTAAGCATATCATTACCGCATATCTCACTTCTGTTTTTGTTAATTGAGGGAACGAATCTGTAAATAAGTTAATGGTTTCCATATAACAACTATCAAAACTATCTCCAATATCTCCATTTTCATTTGAAAAAGAATTTTCAAGTTCTTCTTCTATTTTTCTATTCTTTTTAACTGAACGACTCAATCTATGCTCCAGCAATTGCTTTTCGCCAATACCGATTAATAAATTATGAAACTCCTTATTCAATTCTTCTATCTTAGCTTTTTTGTTTTTTTGATATAAATAAACATATACTGCCACCCCACATAAAAGAGCAATAGTAATTACCAAAACTAAATACAACATAAACTCGCTGGCTTTCTTTTTGATTTTCAATTGCTCCATCTGACTTTTCATCAATTCCACTTTGTTATTCACTTCGAGTACTTTTGCATACCTCATTTTTTCATCAGAAGTAGTTTCCTGCAGTATACTTAAATATTCTTTCAGATCTTCATAGGCCTTTAAATAATGTTCTTTGGCCACATCTATTTTATGCATATAACTATAAGTGTATAGCATCCGTTTGGTTTGATTATGACTTTTATACAAATCCAGAGACTGAATAAAATACACCTCTGCCACATTATATTGCTTTTGCTTGTAGTACAACAACCCTTTAAATTGATATAGGGCAGGTATTATTACTTTTCCAACATTCTTTTCCTCACATAAGTCAATAGCTTTATCAATATACATATGCGCAGAATCAAAATTCAACTGCGCATGATAACTACTTGCAATCACTTTATAAACATTTACAACCCTCTCATACATATTATGCTGCAAGTATTTCTGAGCTATCTCATTCAATTTATCAGGGGCATTTTTACTATCTAAATCAAACAATTGATCCATAAACTCACCAAAGAGCCTGGCTTCAATGTGATCGGATTCAGTTAAGTATTTTACTCCCAGATTCAATTCTTCCTTATAATTTTCCCTTAAAGCCCTCTTACATCTTGCCAAACCAACGTATGCTAACCCTAAGTCAACATTATTCTGGTTTTCACTCAACTTAATTGACTCATAATAATTGATTTTTGCCTGCTCCATAAAACCTGAAACTTCAGCAACCATCCCTAACAATAACTGACACTTAGACAGCCACTTATCATTTTCATACAATGTAAAATAGGATAATGTTTTTTCCAGATAAACCAGAGAAGAATCTAATTCAAGATTATAAAACAAGAGTTGTGCGTGAATAAAGTCAAAATATCCACTGTTCTTATTATAGAAATCTTCAGACACACTATTTTGAATAGAATCTAATTCACTTGCTACTTGTTCCTGATGATAGGCACTATTAAATTCCAGATCAGAAAATTTCTCATCTATATCCAGCTTCCTGTTTGAGTCCTGCGAATAAACCAGAAAAAAAGTTGAGTTTGATAATAAGAAAATACCAATAAGGATTATCCTTATACGATTTGGTAAAAGACATATCATAATCACGAATTTTTTATATACAGACAAGACTACCTTTTAAGGTACACTATTTTTACCTGGCAAATTAGTGCTATTTACAATTTATTACTAAAATTGTATTCAAACAAATAATAAACAATGGATTTTTCATTCATTATCTGAATTACGAGGAGTAAAAACAGGTAGTCGCTCTCCGGGGAATCGTTTTTGATATTCCTTCCAGAACCCTTTTACTTCACCTTTCATTTCCCGATGAAGTATTGCAATCCCGATCAGGTTTGGAATTGTCATAAAGGCAATAGTTATACCAGAGAAAGTCCACACAATAGTAGTATCAGTAAATGAAGCAACAAAGAATCCAATAACATACAGAATCCTGTAATACTTTACGCCTTTGATTCCAACAAGAAAGATAACTGCTCTACTACCGTAGTAGGACCAGGAAATAGCTGTAGAAAACGCAAACAAAAGCAATCCAACAGTTACAATATATTTTCCAAAATCACCAAACCAACTTTTAGTAAAGGCCAATGTAGTTAAAGGGGCGCTATGAATTAAAGACTTCCCTTCTATCTCGATATCCGAAGGTTGATCAACAACACCCTCATTTACAGACATCTTACCTGTATATAAACTATTATCCTTATAAACTTTTACACTTTCAGCCAAGGATCGAGAATGAATTAAAGATACCGCATTCACAATCTTACCATCAACAACCTCTAAATCTCCCGAAAACAAAGGCAAACTTTCCTTTTTATTAACGTGTTTACTAAGTTTATCTCTACCAACATCTTCTTTATCTGAAAATCTTCCATCAATAATCTCCAAATCAGAAAACTGAAATTTATTCATATGTTTTTCCGTCCAAACACCACTGGAAAGTAATGTTAAACCCGTAAGCGAGCATATAATAATGGTATCAATAAATGGTTCAAGCAATGCAACCAATCCTTCTGACACGGGTTCGTGAGCACGTGCAGCTGAGTGAGCAATAGGTGCTGATCCCTGCCCTGCTTCATTGGAAAATAATCCCCGGTTCACGCCTCTATTAAAGGCAAATGCAATGGATGCTCCAAGAAAACCACCTGTTGCTGCTGATCCGGTAAAAACATGACTGAAAATGGCTGCTAATGAAGGAATGATATTATCGTAATTATAAAGAATTACAGCTATTGCACCAATAAAATATATAATAGCCATTGTTGGCACTAATCTGGAAGTAACTTTTGCAATCCTTTTAATTCCACCGATAATTACAACTCCTAATAATACGGAAAGAATTAATCCTGTAATCCAATGAGAAACCCCGAATGTTGCATAAACGGAATTAGATATACTATTAATCTGAGGTAAATTTCCGGTACCAAAGGAAGAAACTACTGTAGCAACTGCAAATATGATAGCAAGAAACTTACCTGTTTTTACAACTTTCCCTGACCCAAGCTTAATATCAAGCCTTTTCTTCATAAAATACATTGGACCACCAGATATGGATCCATCCTCTGCTTTTTCACGATACTTATGCGATAGGGTAACCTCCACAAATTTTGTTGTCATGCCAATTAAAGCAGTAACCAACATCCAGAAAAGAGCAGCTGGTCCTCCAAGAAAAACGGCATATGCCACACCAGCAATATTGCCAGTTCCTACGGTACCTGAAAGTGCAGTAGCCAAAGCCTGAAAATGTGATGTATCTCCTTCATCTCCTTCACTATCAAACTTTCCTTTTACAATCTTAATGGCATATCGAAAATATCGTAATTGAGGAAAACCCAGGTATAATGTAAAAAGAAATCCAACTCCCAACAAAAAATAAACAAACCAATCACTACTACCTATATAAGAATCAATAAGAGTTAAAATATCGTTTATTTTTTGCATAAGCCCTTTATTTTCTATGTTTTTTACGAATAAAACAAAGATAAATAAATATTTCAGCTATCAAGTTTTCGAAAATGATTTTACTCCACCTCCTTCATGGAAAGTTGAATTCTCTTACGCATTTTATCCACTTCCATTACTTTTACTTTTACATGCTGATGCAAGGAAACTACCTGGTTAGGATCGCTGATAAACTGATTAGCTAATTGAGAGATATGCACTAATCCATCCTGCTTAATTCCAACATCTACAAAGGCACCAAAATTGGTAATATTTGTTACGATACCCGGTAATACCATACCTTCTCTCAAATCATCAATCGAATAAATATTTTTATCGAATTCAAAAACCTTAATAATCTGACGAGGATCTCTTCCTGGTTTTTCCAATTCATTAATAATATCTTTTAATGTTGGTAATCCTACTTCTTGAGTGATATAATCGTTTAGCTTAATGCCTTTTCTTAATTCTTCATTTATTATTAAATCCTTCAGATTACATCCTTTATCCTTAGCCATTTTTTCAACAATAGAATAGGATTCCGGATGAACTGCTGAATTATCAAGTGGATTTTTTGCATCCGTAATCCTGAGAAATCCGGCAGCCTGCTCATAGGCTTTAGCTCCCAATCGAGGCACTTTTTTCAACTGATTCCGTGTTGTAAAAGCACCATTTTCTTTTCGGTACTCCACAATATTTTTAGCAAGCTGCGGACCCAAACCAGAAACGTATGTTAATAAATGCATACTTGCTGTGTTCAGATCTACACCCACCTTATTCACGCATGATTCAACCACATGATCTAATGACGATTTCAAGCTACTCTGATCCACATCATGCTGATATTGTCCGACACCAATGGATTTAGGATCGATTTTAACTAACTCCGCCAAAGGATCAATTAACCTTCGTCCTATTGAAACTGCTCCACGAACTGTAACATCATATTCCGGAAACTCATCACGAGCCACCTTACTTGCGGAGTATACCGATGCGCCATCTTCACTGACCACAAACACCTGAACATCTCGATTGTATTTTATATTACGAATAAAAGATTCAGTTTCTCTGGAAGCTGTACCGTTACCTATAGCTATAGCTTCAATTCGATAAGCATCAACCATTGAGGCAATTTTCCGTGCCGCTTGCTTCGTCTCTTTTTGAGGTGCATGTGGATAGATATTTTCATTATGCAATAAATTACCTTGCGCATCCAGACATACAACTTTACAACCGGTACGAAAGCCAGGATCAATAGCTAAAACTCTTTTTTGCCCTAAAGGTGATGACAATAGTAATTGGCGAAGGTTATTGGCAAATACATTAATAGCATCTGCATCAGCTTTCTCCTTAGATAAATTAGCAAATTCCGTTTCTATTGAAGGCTTTAACAATCGTTTCACAGCATCACTCATCGCCAATTCAACTTGATCCGAAGCTTGTGTATTACCTTTGATAAAATATCTGCCCAAACGATGTATTATCTCCTCATCTTCAGGTGAAATATTTACTTTTAACAAACCTTCTTTTTCTCCTCTCCGGATGGCTAATAGTCTATGGCTGGGACATTTTTTTAACGGTTCACTAAAGTCAAAATAATCTTTATACTTTATAGCCTCTTCTTCTTTACCTTTAATCAATTTTGAAGAAACAACAGCTCCACGTTCAAATACCGACCGAACAATATCCCTAGCCACTGAATTTTCATTTATCCATTCCGCAATAATATCTCTGGCTCCCTGAAGAGCCTCATCAACATCTGTTACATCTTCATTAATAAACTGTACTGCTTTCCCTTCAACATCACGCTCATATTGCTTCATAAGGATTTTTGCCAAAGGCTCAAGTCCTTTTTCCTTTGCTTTTACAGCACGTGTTTTCCTTTTAGGTTTATATGGAAGATAAATATCTTCTAACTCTGTAGCATTATATGAATCCTCAATTTTCTTTTTTAATTCAACAGTCAGAACGCCCTGTTCCTCCATTGATTTGATAATCGTCTCTTTTCTTTTCTCTATTTCAAGAAGTTTTTCATAGCGCTCCTTTACAGCAGCAACATTTACTTCATCCATTGTTCCGGTTCGTTCTTTCCGGTATCTACTAATAAAAGGAACCGTAGCTCCTTCTTTTAATAATTCAACAGTGTTGTTAACATGCGATAGTTGCAATTGCAACTCATTTGCGATTATCTGACAAATTGAAACTGACATAGGGTAATTCTATTAGATTAACTTTAAGTTGATAAAGTTATTACTTATATCAATGAACATTAAACTGACATAAAAT
This sequence comes from Marinilabiliaceae bacterium, assembly GCA_050296935.1. Lineage (GTDB taxonomy): Bacteria > Bacteroidota > Bacteroidia > Bacteroidales > Marinilabiliaceae > Saccharicrinis. Next base: position 24,583 of record JBNKRV010000320.1, read on the forward strand.
GAACTTAATATAGATCATAAAGAGCATGACCATTATTTATATCCTGTTAATAAAAAACCTGAAATACATAACGTAATCAAGACTAGCCCTTTTTATTTTTGGGTGAATATTTTTTATTCCGATTCTTATTTCCTCCGCCTTTTTTTCCTCCTTTGAATTTACCTTTTTTCATTCTGGATTCAGGATTATATTCAGGAGCTTCATCAAAATCCGGAGGTAAAGGGATTTTATAAACGACAGTATCTATCAGTTTTTCTATATTATAAAAATCAACCTGATCGTCTTCATTTATCAATGTAATACCAACTCCTTGCGTTTGAGCTCTGGCTGTCCGACCAATTCGATGTACATAATCTTCTGCATCATTTGGCACATCAAAATTAATTACCAAATCAATTTTCTCAATATCAATCCCTCTGGCCACAATATCTGTAGCCACTAAAATTTGTACATTTCTATTCTTAAATTCTCTTAAAACTTCAATCCGCTCATTCTGATCGAGGTCTGAATGAATGGCACGAGCATTAAAATCATTCTTCTTCAATGCTCTTACAATATCATTCACTTTGGATTTTCTGGACACAAAAATGATGATACTCGGAAGATCTTTATCCTTCAGTAAATCAACGATTAAATCTACTTTTTGATAATCATGAACGACATAAGCAGCTTGTAAAATTCCTTCTGCCGGTTTTGATATGGCAATATTAATTTCCTGAGGATTATTCAAAAGCTTTTTTGCCAGTTCCCTGATTTTCGGAGGCATTGTTGCGGAGAATAATAAGCTTTGACGATTTTCTTTAGGTAAGAAACTCTCGATTTGCATAATATCCTCATTAAAGCCCATATCTAACATACGGTCAGCCTCATCTAAAATAAAATGCCTAACTGATTTAAAATCAACATAGCCCATTGTCAAATGCTGAATCATTCTGCCCGGAGTAGCCACAATGATATCAGCTCCTTGCGTTAGAGCTTTTTTCTGTTGATCCCACAAATCCTTATCGTTACCACCATAAACGGCCAAAGATGTAACAGATAAAAAGTAACTAAATCCCTCTATCTGCTGATCTATTTGTAATGCAAGTTCTCTTGTTGGAACTAATATTACTGTTGTTGTTCCCTTCTGATGATTTTTTACAAGACGATCTAAAACCGGTAGAAGATAAGCCGCTGTTTTTCCTGTACCAGTTTGAGCACAAGCAATTAAATCTGCCCCTTCACGAATAACCGGGATGGTTTGAACCTGTACCGGAGTTGCATCAACGAATCGCATGGCATCTAAGCCATCCATTACTTCCGGTGTAAAATCAAAATCTGTAAACTTCATAAATTGTTATTTAGATAAGAGACTATCAGACAAGAGATCAGCCGTTTAATTCTCACTTGTTTATCATTCCTATTTTCTCTAATCGGCTAATGTCTAAAATCCCGGGATTTATTGGTTAAACCACTGAGTTAATCCACATACAATACTAAACCTTTTAAATATTCACCTTCTGGATGGTATATATTTACGGGATGGTCTGCAGGCTGCGTCAATTGATTTAAGATTCTTACGTTTCTTCCTGATTTTGCAGCCGCAGAAAAGATTGTTTTACGAAAAGCATCTTTACTTACTACCTGAGAACACGAAAACGTAAATATAATACCTCCGGGCTTTATTTGTTCAAATGCACGCACATTTAATCTTTTATATCCCTGAAGTGCATTATTTAAAACATTGTTATGCTTGGCAAAAGCCGGTGGATCAAGTATTATTAAATCATACTTATCTTTAATATCATCCAGATATTTAAAAGCATCTACGGCAAAGGCATCATGACGATCATCTCCAGGGAAATTGATTTCCACATTTTCTTTCGTCAGATCAATAGCTCTTTCTGAACTATCAACTGAATGGACCAGTTTTGCACCTCCACGCATAGCATAAAAGGAAAATCCGCCAGTATAACAAAACATATTTAACACAGATTTTCCTTTACTGTATTGTTCAAGCAAGGCTCTGTTATTACGTTGATCAACAAAAAAACCTGTTTTTTGTCCCTTTTCCCAATCCACCTTAAACTTTAAGCCGTTTTCCAGTGCAACACGGGTCTCTGACTTACCAAAAGTATATCCATTTTCGGGTGTAACTTTTGCTTTATAAGGAATGGTACCTTCTGATTTATTATATATGGCTTTTAACTTCTCTCCAAAAATGTTTTTCAGAATCTGGTCGATAGTATCCTTTATCAGAAACATACCTACAGAATGCATTTGAACCACTGCTGTATCATCATACATATCAATGATTAAACCCGGCATACTATCACCTTCCGCATGAACCAATCTATAGGCATTGGTATTTTCATCATCTATTATTCCCTGATCAACACGTAGTTGATAAGCCTTTGTGATTTTATCTTCCCAAAACCGGTCGTTAATCTCAACCTCAGTAAATGAAACGATACGAATAGCGATGGAACCAATTTGATAATGCCCCAAGCCAAGGAATTCATCCTTATTATCATAAACAGAAACGATATCTCCCTCAGCAGGTTCTCCATAGATTTTTTTAATTGCACCACTGAATACCCAAGGGTGAAATCTGCGCATAGATTGATCTTTGCCAGATTTAAGGACAACTTTTATATATGACATGAATTTATATTTGAATAATATTTTACTTGAACACTAATTCTTCAACTCCTCTGTTTCTACATCGATTACTTTACTGGAATCGAGAGTTGATAGTTTTTTAAATATTTCTAAAGCAACCCAGGAGTCTGTTGCTGCATATACCATTTGTGCTTGAGATAAGGTATCTGCTTCCCAATTAGAAAGACGCTGACGCTTTGACACCCTGAATTTAAGCAATATTCCAGCTAATTTCTTCAGCGAAAAATCTTTTAATCCTTTATCTGTGGCCATGGTTTGAAGTTCTAAAAATCCATCAGGTTCAAAGTCTACTAATTTCTGCAACCCTCTGATATCATCTCTGATTCCAACCCCGACTTTTAATACAGATTTATCGGCCAACAGCTTGGTTAAATTACTATTTACACCTGTTTTATTCAAACGAATCAGGTATGTACTTTTTTCGGTAGTAAGCTGTATTAACGAAATTGTATTTGTAACTCCTTTTTTAAATGAGGGACGCGTTTCTGTATCAAAACCAAGTACTGTTTCTCCCTTGATTTCATTTATAGCTTTCAATAATCCACTTTCATCCTCTACTAGTACAATTTCGCCCTTATAATATTCTAAAGGTAAATCGTTTAATTTTTCTTTACTTATTGAATTTTTAATCAAAACTTTTCTTTTTTCATTTTTCGTCATCATCGCTCCACTGACTCTGGAAGCGGTTAAACCAATCATTGTCTTTCAAAGGTTCCTCTTCTTCAGTGTTACTAATGATATCCTCATCTAAATCTTTTTCGTTATATAAAACATGGTGACAAGCTCTAAGCACATTCACTAATTTTTGTCCCCAATATAATTCAAAAGCATTAACCAACTCTATCAGAGCATCATTCATTATTTCTGTAACACCAATTCTATAGGCAAATAAGAAATCTTTGACATCCTGATAGATATCTGTTAAGTTTTCAGAAATACTACTAGCTACTTCTCTTTGATCTGTTTCATTGTCCGGCACAAATACTTCCAAAAAATCATCAAACCGACCGAACTTATTTAATAAAGCATGTTGAATTCTAATATAATCTTCCTCATGTACTGTCTTCTCAATGTTTTCATCCAGCATATAATCCGGCTTGGGCAATACCAAAGCTTTAATATACAACAAAGGGAGAATCCGCACTACTATGGTCAACATTTCTTTAGCTGACAGGTTGTACTCATTTTCTAACTGATTACAATACTCGTTACCCACAGTAACGAACTCAAGTACATTTTTCGAAAATACAATGTGATCTAATTCTTCTTCCATCTGAAGGTGGCTCTCTTTATGAAATTCAATTGGCAAAAGTACTAAATTATTCCGGAAATTTCATGAGATTAATTTTGTTTATTGATGTGGCAATGAACATGTAAAGAATATCCTTCTTCATTTGCTAATGCTAAGAATCACCCATAAGTAAAGGAATAATCATTTACCATAATTCCATCCTTAATTATCGATATACAATTGAAGTGGCTTTATCACCTAATACCTGGTATAAAAACCTGGTGATTTACTCTATTGTACTTGAGGTATATTAACACGATTAAGCATTTGTAAGTCTAATACTCTTCTTTTTTTCATCCAAAGCATGGCATAAAGCCTTGTAATCCTTAAGCAAAAAATTCACTACTTCATAAATTAAAAATATGATCCTCTCCAGGCTAGCTAATTCGTTTGCTTTTTCTTTTGGAATTCTTATTTTAACTTCATGCACCTGTTACCAATCTGCATCTCTCAGCAGTGATTTGCCAGAATCACAATACAACGGTTTTTTTACGAAAATGACTCAGTTCAGATCATGTATTCATTTGAAGGTTCAAATTGTAATTTAAATAGTATCAGCAAGAAAACTCCAATAAAATTCAGGTGTTATATTACTTATACAGATGTTCCTCAATCAAAAAATTCTCATTCAATAGAAAGTTTTTTGGGGGTTTCAGGCGTATTTAAGCCCCATACGAGGCAGGAATCAAACGTACTGACAGGTATCCTATTTCAAAGGTTCTGATTTTGACTTCTTTATAGGTGGGATTGCTGTTGTTGCCATTTTAACCGCTAAAATAATAAGCGAATATGGTAACGAACTAACCATTGAAACTGTAATTCAAGGATTCTGAATTACAGTTTCAGGTTGATTGCACTCGTAGTTAGCGCACTATCCATTTACCATTATTCTCTTGATAAATAATTTGATTATCTGCCATCCAATTAAAAATAGTAAGCCATTTATTTTCGGATATACCCATTTTATTTTCAATTTCAGATATAGTTTGAGGTTCTGTTAAGACTTCTTTTAGTTTTTTTTCCAATTCACTGGCTTCTTTTGTTAACAAACCTCTTTTCTTTTTATCAATACAGACATCACATACACCACAATCCGCAACCTCTTTTTGTCCAAAATAAAGAAGTAGGTACCTACTTCTGCAAACATGAGTGTACTCACAATAATCAATAACCGAATTCACACGCTTCTCATAATCTTTTCTCCTGTCACGATATACTTCATGAGGTAATTTCATATATCGAAGCTCTTCCCTTGGCTGCATATATCTAATCAAAGGTGTCTTTTTTGCAGGTATGTAATGAATAATTTTAAGATGATTTAGCTTATTAAGATACTGATAAACCAACTCAATATTTACATTTGCCCTTTTGGCTAAATCCTTCTCGTTAACAACCACATATTCAGTAAAAAAACCGGTGTACGACCTTAACAATAATTTAATAAAACTATCGAAATGCTCATTGGTGAGCTGAAATCTGTACAAATCAGTTTTTTGAGCAATAAAATGAACTCTGGATGGATTATGAGATTCCTCTTCATATTCAATATATCCTGCCCTCTGCAATATTTTCAGACTATTAAAAACCGTCAGAAGATTAAAGCTATATGCCTTACAAAAATCTATCATATTAAAATCATAGACAAGATCTTCACCATGCCCGGAAGCCAATTGAAAAAAATTACCTAATGCATTGTAGACTCTGAAAATCACTTCTTTTTCAGGGAACGACACTGTAACGTTCTTTTTCAATCGCGTTTTATCAGCTTTTGACCATAATAGTACTGCCCATGATTTTTTCCCATCTCTACCTGCCCTGCCTGCTTCCTGAAAGTAGGCTTCTATTGAATCAGGCACATCCATATGAATTACAAGTCTTACATCAGGCTTATCAATACCCATTCCGAATGCATTTGTACACACTATTACCTGAACCTTATCCTCCATCCAATCTTTCTGACGCAAATCTTTAGATTCCTGAGTTAGTCCTGCATGATAATTATGAGCTGTTACTCCATGCTCCCTTAACCACAATGTATATTCTTTGGTTTTTTTACGATTACGGACAAACACAACGGTACATCCATTTACCGACTTAACTATTTTAACCAACTGATTGAGTTTATCATCCGTTTCCCGGACTATGTAGGCCAAGTTATCCCTTTCGAAACTCTTTTGTACAATATTTTTCTCTGGAAATAAAAGTCTGTCCTGAATATCATCAACTGTTTGAGGCGTTGCTGTAGCTGTTAAAGCAAGTACAGGAACATCCGGAAGCTCCTTTCTTAATTGTGCAATCTTTAAATAAGAAGGTCGAAAATCATATCCCCACTGACTAATACAGTGTGCCTCATCTACAACAATCATGCTTACTTTAAAATAAGCCAGTTTTTCAAGGAATAAGGGTGTTGATAATCTTTCAGGAGACAGATATAGAAATTTATAATCACCAAAAATACAATTATCATAGGCTATATTGATTTCCTCTCGATACATGCCGGAAAATACTGCAACTGCTTTAATTTTTCTTTTCCGTAAATTAGCTACCTGGTCCTTCATTAAAGCGACTAAGGGTGTTACAACAATACACACCCCTTCCTTCACCATAGCCGGAACCTGAAAGGTGATAGACTTACCTCCTCCTGTTGGCATCAATCCAAGAGTATCCTTTCCTTCTCCAATGGAATGTACAATTTGATCCTGCATAGATCTAAAACCATCGAACCCCCAGTAATCTTTTAATACTTTTAAGTATTTATCCATTTTATAATTGCAATCTCTTACCTGAAAAATTATTTAACTGATAATTTTTGAAATGTGAAGATATTCGTTTTTAAGCATCGCTTCAAAAAACAAGCGATTTTATTTAAAGCATCTGAATATATTTTACCTAACAAACTGAACAACGCACATTTGACTCTGTCGCCAGAAAAACCTGTATGCTTTAAAAAAAAGAAACCCCCAGATGGTCCGAAAAACCATTTGGGGGTTCATATAAAATGCAATTAGTATCTACTTGTATTCGGCAAGAATATCTTTCACTTCTTCCGGAGCTACCCGACCATAAACTTTTTCTCCAACAGTTACCACCGGAGCTAATCCACAAGCCCCGACACAACGCAAACTGCTAACAGAAAACTTTCCGTCAGGAGTAGTTTCGCCTACTTTTACATCCAGCAAACGCTTAAATTCATCTAATACTTTTTCAGCTCCCCGAACATAGCAAGCCGTTCCCATGCAAATAGAAATCGGGTGCTTACCCTTTGGAATCATGGTAAAAAATGAATAAAAAGTAACTACACCATATACATGTGCAATATTCACGTTTAACTCGTTGGCTATAATTTCTTGCACTTCTGCTGGTAAATATCCAAAAATACCCTGAGCGGCATGCAACACATTAATTAGTTCACCTTTTTCGTAATTAAACTTCTTGCAAACTTCTTTTAGTTCCTGAACTTTGCTATCAGCTAATTTAATTTCTGCCATAATTTCAGCCTCCTGTTAATCATTTTTAATTTCAACTTTCTTTTTCTTATCAAAGTAATGTGTATGAAGAAGTTTATGCGACAACTCACCACATGGTTCTCCCAGGAATTCATCGTAAAGTTTTACAATAAATGGATTCTCATGCGATTTACGAATTGTCTTTCCTTCATCCTCACGGTAGATTGCTGCAGCCCTTTTCTTAAGGATATCAGTATCACCATGGTGATAAGGCTGACCACCTCCACCAATACAACCTCCGGGACAAGCCATAATTTCAATAGCATGAAATTCAGATTTTCCGGCCTGAACATCCTCAAGTAATTTACGAGCATTTCCTAGTCCGTGTGCAATACCAATTTTAATTGGAAGGCCATCAAAATCAACAGTAGCCGAACGGATTCCTTCAAAACCACGAAGAGCATCAAATTCAACTTTCTCTAATTTCTTTTTAGTTTGAACTTCGTAAGCTGTACGAACAGCTGCTTCAATTACACCACCTGTATTAGCGAAGATTACACCTGCACCTGTTGATTCTCCCATTGGATTATCAAACTCTTCATCTGTAAGATCTTCGAAATTAATATTAGCACCTTTAATCATTTGTGCTAACTCACGTGTTGATATTGAAAAATCAACATCCGGATTTCCATCAACAGCAAATTCCGGGCGACTTGATTCATATTTTTTAGCTAAACATGGCATTACTGAAACTACCACCATATCTTCGCGTTTTATTCCCATTTGATCAGCCAAATATGTTTTGGCCACAGCACCGAACATTTGTTGTGGAGATTTAGCTGTAGAAGGTACATCCAGCATATCCGGGAAATTGCTTTCGAAAAAGTTTACCCAACCCGGACAACATGATGTTAAAATTGGAAGTTTTACGTCTTTATCTCCCGATAAATGCTTCTGCAATCTTCCTAATAACTCTGTTCCCTCTTCCATAATTGTAAGGTCAGCAGCAAAGTCGGTATCAAAAACTTTATCGAAACCTAACTTTTTAAGTGCTGAAGTCATTTTACCAGTTACCAAAGTACCTGCATCCATACCGAACTCTTCACCAAGAGCAGCGCGGACGGCGGGAGCTGTTTGAACAATAACAGTTTTTGAAGGATCAACCAATGCAGCAATTACCTTACGAGAATTATCGACCTCTGAAAGCGCACCTGTAGGACAAACAGCCACACACTGACCACAATACGTACAAGTTGACTTTTCAAGATCCATTTCGAATGCAGGTGCAACCACTGACTCAAATCCACGATTAATAGCTGAAAGACAGCCCACTGTTTGTATCTCATTACAAGCCATCTCACAACGGCGACACATAATACACTTATCCATCTCACGGATAATGGCAGGTGAACGATCTTCTTTATAATGCGACTGCTCTCCTTCAAAAGGAATTTCTCTAATTCCTAAATTCTGAGCCATTGTCTGCAACTCACACTTTCCATTTTTTACACAAGTTAAACACTCTGCAGGATGATCCGAAAGAATTAATTCCATTACAGTACGGCGGGCATTTACAACTCTTAATGAATGTGTATTTACATCCATACCTTCTGTACATTCCGTTTTACATGCTGGTGCAAGATTCCTTCTTCCTTCAACTTCAACTACACAAATACGACAACCACCGGGGTTGTTTTCATATTTCATATCATGCAGTTTCATGTGGCATAAAGTAGGAACATCCACTCCTACAGATTTTGCCGCTTCTAACAATGTAGTACCTTTTTCAACTACTACAGGTTTGTTATCTATATTTAATTTTACAATATCCATTGTTTATGAACTTTTAGAATTACTGGATGCTGATCGCATTAAATTTACATTTCTCCATACATGCACCACACTTAATACATACAGTTGTATCAATTAAATGAGGTTGCTTTTTGTCGCCTGATATAGCATCAACAGGACAAACCCGAGAACACAATGTACAACCCACACAAGTTTCTGCGCTTATCACGTACTCCATAAGATCTTTACACTGACCTGCAGGACATTTTCCATCCTTTACGTGAGCTAAATATTCTTCTGGAAAATTATCCATTGTTGACAGTACCGGGTTAGGAGATGTTTGACCTAAACCACAAAGAGATGTATCTTTAATTACATTTCCAAGGTTGCGAAGGATACCAAGATCTTCTTCTGTTGCATTACCTTTAGTAATCTTATCTAACATTTCGTACAAACGCTTGTTACCAATTCTGCATGGAGCACACTTACCACATGATTCTTCCACTGTGAAGTCAAGGTAGAATTTAGCTACAGAAACCATACAGTCATCCTCATCCATTACAATCATACCTCCCGATCCCATCATTGAACCTGATGCAATCAGATTATCATAATCAATAGGAATATCAAGATGCTTTTCTGTTAAACAACCACCTGAAGGACCACCTGTCTGAACGGATTTAAACTTTTTACCATCTTTAATACCGCCACCAATATCAAAAATAACTTCACGCAGTGTAATACCCATTGGAACCTCAATTAAACCAACATTGTTGATTTTACCTGCCAAAGCAAATACTTTAGTTCCCTTACTCTTTTCTGTACCTATTGAACTAAACCACTCTGCACCGTTATTAATGATTACCGGAATATTAGCAAATGTTTCAACATTATTTACATTGGTAGGTTTGCCTTTATAACCACTTACAGATGGGAATGGAGGTTTAACGGTTGGCTCTCCACGAAGGCCTTCCATAGAATGGATCAATGAAGTTTCTTCACCGCAAACAAAAGCACCGGCACCATATCGTAATTCAACATCAAAATCAAATCCGGTTCCAAATATATCTTTTCCAATTACTCCTAATTTACGAGCCTGATCGATTGCAATTTTCAAACGTTCAATCGCTAATGGGTATTCGGCACGGATATAAATTAAACCGTTACTTCCGCCAATGCAATAACCACAAATCGCCATAGCTTCCAATACAGAGTGTGGATCTCCTTCCAGAATGGAACGATCCATAAATGCACCTGGATCACCCTCATCAGCATTACAAACTACATATTTCTCGTCATTCTCCACCTTATTAGTGATTTCCCATTTCAATCCTGTTGGGAAACCACCACCTCCACGACCTCTTAGTCCTGAGTCTTTTATTATTTTAATAGCCTCTTCCGGTGTCATTTCCGTCAACACTTTACCTAGTGCTGCATAACCATCACGAGCTACATATTCATCAATATTTTCCGGATTTATAAAACCACAGTTACGTAGTGCAATACGGATTTGCTTTTTGTAGAAGCCCATATTCTTAGAATCAGCAACTTGCTCTTTCTTATCCGGATCGGTATATAGCAAACGCTCTACTTTACGTCCTTTTACCATGTGTTCAGATATCAGTTCGCCAGCATCTTCCGGCTTAACCTGAACATAAAAGGTATTATCAGGAATCATTTTAACAATCGGTCCTTTTTCACAGAATCCAAAACATCCTGTACGAACCACCTGAATTTCATTCTCTAAGCTATTATCAGCAACAGCTTGTTTTAAATTTTCGACAATCTCTTCACCTTGTGAGGCTCGGCATCCCGTTCCTCCACAAACTAAAATGTGATTATTATACTTGGCCATGATTCAATATTACTTTTCGTTATTGTCTTCGTTAGCAGTAGTGTAACTTACTGGAATAATTCCATCTACTAATTCACCTCCAATGATGTGTTTAGTAATGATTTCCTCAGCTTTTTGAGTATCAACATTTCCATAAACCACAGGTTCAGTTCCGGGAACATGAACTTCAATAGTAGGTTCGGAATGACAATATCCCATGCAGCCGGTTTGGGTAACAACTGCATCTACAGCACGATTATCTAACTGCTCAATCAGATAATTCATTGTTTCTTTAGCACCTGAAGCAATACCACAAGTAGCCATTGAAACCTTAATTTGAACCATTTTTTCAGGACGATCACTTTTTTCACGAAGCGTAATCTTCGACTGAAGTTGCTCCCTCATCTTCTTCAGATCATCTAAGGTTTTAACTTTTGCCATTTTGCATTTATTATAGTTTGTAAATAATTTATGTGTTTATCCAGATCAAGATTTATACATCAAGTTCTGCACAATAAAGTCTCTTATAAATCCACTCCGATTTCCATCAGATTTTCTTCTATCATTTGCTTTAAAAATTTCACCACACCGGGCTCAGTCACCTCTACTCCGTCCAACACTTGTTTTACTTCCCTACTATCAAATGTATAAACCTCATCATCTAATTTATGATGATATATAAAATCCACATTCGGATTACCTGAAACCATTAAACTTACCGTTCCACTTATATCGCCCAAAGGTGGTCGGTCAATGTGCGTTCTTGAAAAGGTTGCCACTAATCTGGTTCCTTTACCCAGCTCTGATTCTATATTTAAACCGCCACCTGTTAATTGGGTATTTTGCTGTAAAAGCGGAATGCCCAAACCTACTTTACGTGTTTTCCGGGATGTGAAAAATGGATTCAGTGCACTCTCAATCGTTTTTGCATCCATCCCACAACCATCATCAGTTATTGTAATTATAAAAGTATCATCCATTGAATTTTCAACAACAGACACCTCTATCAGTTGAGCTTTTGCTCTTACCGAATTGCCTATTATATCTAAAATATGCATTGATATGTCACGCATAATATTACTCTTTAAAACAGATGCTTACTACTTTTCGCCCCTCTTCTCCGGATAAGGCCTTTTTTATTTCTTTAAATGACGCTTCTTTTAATAAATACGATGTATATGCACTTCCTATTTGATCCGGCATATGTGCATCTGAATTTGTGATTACTGAATAATTTTTCACCCAGCTATGCTTTTTGACAAACTGATCATAATCAACCGTTTTGCTTACTTCAAGAGCACTTACTATTAAATCCGGCGGTAAAAATCCCAACTGACTTGATATACTATATCGTGCCCGATCAATATGTGCCGGAATAAATATCCCATTGAGAGATCTTACTTTTTCAGCAATCTCATCGATTGATTTATCCAGTCCTACAATCAACAACCTTTCCTCCTCACCTTCAATATTATTGTTCTCATCCACCCATACCTGATCTCCGAAAAGCTCGGGTTTATTTTTAACTACCGGAAGACATGAATCCAAATACTCCTGAAAATCATTCAATAGGTCATCATTTTCAAAGAACGTAAGGCAATGCACCTCTTCTTTGGTATTTATCTCAACTCCACATAATACATTAAGGCCTTTTTTTTGACCGAGGTCTCTAATTACCTTACATTGCTTTGTACTGTTGTGGTCGGCGATTCCAATTATGGCTAAACCTTTGTTTAGTGCCTGATTTATAATATTATCGGGACTCATTTCCAAACTAGCACATGGTGATAGTATAGTATGAATATGTAAGTCGACCCGATACTCTTTCATATAAATTACTTTATCAATTCGTACAAAGCTCCTGACATTTCAAAGGTTTCCCGATCTGTTCCTAAAATCGGAATTCCTTCTTCATTGCTTTGGTCAACAGCCGCCTTTTCAGGCTTATATCCTTTTACCAAAATAATGGCGGCCACTTCTTTTAATGAAGCTATAGCCATAATATTTTTATGCGTTTGCAGGGTTATCCATACCTCACCTTCATCCACATTCCCCATTACATCGCTCAACAAATCAGACGTATACGCACCTGAAACTTCATTATCGATTCCTTGTTGTCCACAAAAAACTTTCAAGTTGAGTTTCTCAACTAAATCACATACCTTCATTTTTTGCTCCTATTTTACTACAATCTTTACCTAATCTGTCTTTACCCCAGGTTTTCTCAATCAATCGAATAGCATGTTCACTACTTAACTTTTTGCTTTTTTCCATCATTCGCTGAAGAAAAACACAATTAGATAAGTTGGCTTTGCGCTGAACAATGTCTTCTGCTAAAGATTGACACTTGGGAGAACCACATGCTCCACAATCAATCCCGGGCAGATAGCACATTAAATTTCTGATACGCTCCATTTTTTTAAGAGCTTCTGAGAAATCCTGATCAAGAGACATGGCAGGAAGCGGATCAACTTTTGAAATAAACAGATCCTTATCCTGTAAAATATCTTTATGCTTTTGCAAAGCATTTTCTTTGTTTTCGTTTTCCAGCTGTTTGGCTCTTATTTTTAGCCTCTCCACAGTTAAAAATCGGTTTCCTTGCAATAGAGCTCCACCTGCACACCCCTGATCACAAGCTCTTAATTCAAGAAAATCGACCTCTGGAATATCATCATTTTCAAGCATCTCCAGAAATTCAATTACATTATGAATCTCATCCACAGCAAGGGAACGCCCTTTCATATGATCTGATTCACCATGAGTTAAACTCCATTGAACAGCTTTACTTGATAAATGAGGTAAAACAGGAAGATCCTTTAATGAATCCTTTCTGTTTTTTATTTTATGATATAATTTATTGGAAATAAAACTCATATTAATTACTCCGTTAATCGCTTTATTGTCATTTTGACTAAAGCCCTTTACCGCAGCAATTTTAGCAGCACATGGTGTGATATAAAAAATCCCGATTTGATCCTCAGGTATTCCTTTATTCATTAACATTTTTTTGTAAAATGCTGCTGATGCATCAACCGGTGGTTTTACAGATGAAATATTATCAATAAGACCGGGAAACTTTACCTGAATAAGTCGAACTACAGCAGGACAAAAAGTGGAAATCAATGGCTTCTCATTATTTTTCACTATTTGTTCATTCTCCAAATCATTAATAACATCAACCATAAATTCAGCCTGAAATACATGGGTAAAACCCAGTTCTTTCATTTCGCTAAAAATTTCTTCTTCAGTAATTTTTGTTGGAAACTGCCCTGTAAAAACAGCTGGCACTAAGGCCACCCGATATTCATAGTCAAATATTTTTTCTAAATCATCCTGCTCCACATAAATGGCATCCACAGGACATACCTTGAGACATTCTCCGCAATCGACACATCGTTTTTTAAGAATGAGAGCCTTTCCTTCATTAATACGAATAGCTTCAGTAGGACACACGTTCATACAATGTGTACAACCATAACAAATATCATGGTCAACCTTTAAGGCATGATATATTTGTTGTTTTCCCATTCGCAATCCTATACTACAAATAAGTTTTCATTTCAACCTTAGTACCTCTATCAACTACACTTGATACTTTTAAATCATCAACATTTCTTTTGATATTAGGAAGTCCCATTCCTGCTCCAAATCCCATTTCCCGTACTTTGGATGAAGCAGTTGAAAATCCTTCCTGCATGGCCAGATTAATATCTGGAATTCCAGGCCCGTTATCTTCTAAAACGATGTTGATATGTTCAGGACTTATTTTTACTGTTATTACACCTTTAAAGGCATGAGCTACAATATTAACTTCTGCTTCATAAAGCGCAACAACAATTCGTTTAACTATTTTTGGATCAACATTTAACTGCTTCAACGTTTTTTTAACAGCACTGGAAGCGTTACCTGCCTTTGTAAAATCTCCTCCTTCAACTTCGTATATAAACTCCATTTTATTTTAATAAACTGGTTTTAAGCCCGCTTCATATAACTTGCCAACTGCATTAAACATTGAATAACTACACTGTAATAATACAACATTATGTTCCTGTGCCAAATCAAGCATTTCGCCGGTTACCTGTTTGTTTCTAACAAATAATACACACTGAATATCAGCCATTTCAACTGTTCTGATCGTTTGCATATTTGCTAACCCGGTAATCAATACCATTTTATCGGTATCCAGCGTAAGCACATCACTCATTAAATCACTGGCAAACCCTCTTTCTATTTCAATGCCGTTATGTCCTTGTCCACAAATTATTTTTGCGTCAAGAATTTCGACTATCTCACTTATTTTCATCTAAACCGAGCTTAATTTCTTAATACGTAAACACGATAACCAATAACCAATTAAAGAAATTTTTCTACAATTAAAATGCAAAATACGGTGTATCTGATGAAAAAAAAAAGTGGTTTTTTATCAAAGCCGTAATAAATATCCGATCTAAATAAAATATAAGGAGATAAGGTATACTTGTTTATAGGAAAGAAATAGAATTGCTTTTTTGTAAAAAAATCAACTCTCACACAACCATCTGTATTAATGCACTTTACATCACTACAAGATATGAATAGTTGAATTTCACCAATCACAGGTGATGTAAACTACTATAAACTCAGGCTTATTTTGAGGCAATATAAATTAAGTCAGCCTTTTCTGGAGAACGCTCTACTTTACAAAATAGAATTATATATAATCGACCGATACTTCCTTTAAAAATTTATCCTCCAGTAATGATGCAATCCTTTTCACAACTGTTCTTCTTATCTCCAGCTCTACAGGTAAATTAGGATCCTGATGAGCCACATTTATTCTGGTTCCATTTATGATATGTATCTGGTCACTTTCTAAAAACATTTTCACTATTTGATCAGCAGGACCTTTTGAAAAGAAAAAATCCTTTGCGAAGTTCTCCAGAATACGAACCACTTTCCCCAGTGTTAAAATTCCTTCGGTAACCAAATCAATACTCTCCATTTGAGCCGCAGGAGGAAGGTCAGGATCTAACATTTCCAGACTGGCCGAAAATTTTAATCCCAGCTCTCTGGCTATTATTTCAGCGGTGGTTCCTCCACTAACTATTTTCTTACCCCCGAAATTCTGAACCTTCAATGCAAAGTCAGCATCTTTACCTTCTTCATAAGGGGGCCCGGTTACGAATAGTAGTTTACGAGGCTCTCTCAAATAAATAATTCCACAAGATGTATCATCTAAAGGGCTTCCTCCATCATTTAAGGAGGCCATATTCACTATTTTCTTTGACAACTTATCGGAAGATATAAACGGAGCATTTTTAACATTTTTAACAATATAGTTTACGGCTTCTTCACGCCCCCATCCAAAAGGTAGTGATTTTGATCCCATTCCTGATTGCACAATACCATCAGACCAAAAGAATATCCGATCTTCCTTTCTTGCTTTAAAATGACAGGTATATAACTTTTTACCTTTATTACGCTGGCTTTCGAGTGTTATTTCTTCCCAACCCGGATCAAAAGGACGATGTGTTCTCATAATTAAACAACGCGGATTGTCGTATTCTACAATAGTGGTACTACCCTCGTCATCAATATCAATAATAGTAAACGTTGAATAACTCACCTTTCGGACACTGCAAACAGGCAAGGTATTCATAATTATTTCAGCTGTTTTTTGAACCTCTTTATGTTCGATAGTAAAATTAATTGCCATTGATGAAGTTAAAGTGGCTAATACATTGGCCTTAACACCACTTCCCATACCATCAGATAAAACAGTAATGGTTCGTCCGTCCTCTTTTATCCTCCTTGAAATAAACACGTCACCACAAATAAACTCTCCATGATGGTTATTCTGACAACAATTAATGTCTAAGTAAAAATCTGGTTCTTTAACTTCCATGACTGTCCCCAACCTTTTGAGCTTCTATAATTGAATTTAATACTTTTTCTGTTTTTGATGCACTTTCTCCCAATAAGAATGCAATCTGCTGAACGGTTTGTAAGTTATCCCGAATTACTGATCTGGCCCTGTTAATCACTTCCTCTCTCCTAACCTCCGGAGCTGTTAAATCCCGTATTATTCCGCCTACAATCTGATGTTTTTTAATGGTAAATACGGATACATTTAGAATATTTTCTCCGACTGTGGTATCTCTGTTAATAATTTCCTGACCGGTTTGCAATACTGTTGAAAACAGCTTCCCAAAAGGTAATAAGCTATTGATGTCGGCACCTTTTAATCCTGGTATTACCTCATTCAATTGTTTAGCATCATCCCCCATCATATCAACAAAACTAAGGTTAGATTCAATGATATTTAAATCAGAGTCTACCATAACTACTCCAGCTCTGATTTTGTTGAGCATGGCTGTAATTGTTTCTGCAGCCTCTTTTGCAGATTTCCCTTCCTTTCTGGCTCTCTCTTCACTATCTTTTAAGGCTTCTTTTGTATTCTTTAAATTTTCATTTGCGGCATGTACTTTATTAATGTATGTATGAAGCTTTTTTATGGAATAGGAATAACACATTTCAAAATTGGTTAATCCCTGACAATATGCAACTGCAAACTCTTTACAACTAGGATATCCACATGCACCACATCCCAACTGATCCCGAATATCACTTTTCCCCATATCATGCAACACTCTTTGCACTTCTGTTTCAGAAGGCTGAGGCAAACGCCGATCAGAAACCTTAAACGATCTCGACAGATCCAGATCTTTAAATTCCTTCATATCAGCTTTCCACTGATCAATGTCAAAGCCTTTTATTCTTTTCTCCACATATTGTACAATATTAGACTGACGCATAAACTTTTTACCTCCGGAAGACATTCCCGGCCCCATTGAGCAACCTTCACAGTAATACAAATCTATATGTTGATTCAGGTTGGCATCTTCTGAAAATTCTTTCAGCGAAGCAATAAAATCATCTCGACCATCAGCACAAATTATGCTACTCCCCAATAAATCCTGCGACATATCAACAGATTGCCACAGCCCATGACTAATTGGATATAATCCACCTTTTCTGCCCACGGGAGGATCAAAGTCACTGAATTCGACAGATGCTTCACTAATCTTATGCGAATCAAACATTTTTCTTAATTCCTGAAAAGTAATTACAGCATCCACTTTTCCATTTGTAGAAGAAAAATTTCTGACATCATCCTTTGCTGAAACACAAGAGGTAATGTACACAATCCTGGTATCTTTACCATATTTCTGTCTCATCACTTTTGCCATCGCAATAAAAGGAGGAACAACCGGAGCCAGATTTCCGACAAGATTTGGACGGTATTTCTCAACAAAGAAGCGTACCGGAGGGCAATGAGTAGTTAAATAATATCTTCCTTGAAAATTGCCGAACAACTCCTTATATTTTTGTGCAACCAGATCTACCCCAAATGCCACTTCACTGACCAGACTAAAACCCAAAGCCCTGATCATAGCCACAAACTTCCGATAATCAGAAATATCACTAAATTCAGCAGAAACAGCAGGATCACATATGGCAGCAACCTCTACGTCTTCATTTAGCAACTCTAATACATTTTTCTTTTCATCCCTAAATTCAATTGCATTTTGAGCGCAAACAACCACACAATTTCCACAGCCTATACACTTGTTATGTATAATATTTGCATGATTATCAGCAATTTTAATTGCCTTTGCCGGACACGCACGTATACATGTAAAACTCAAATTGCATTTTTCCTTATCCACTTCAATTAACGGTGCCATATATTAACCTCTTTACACATTAAAATATTTTGCTAAAATATCATAAACCTTTTCAGAACTTACAGTGCTATATTGCTCATCATCGATTTTTAAAACCGGGCCTATTTCACAATTGCCAGTACACAACTCACCTCTAAAAAATACTGATTCTTCCAGGTGGTGTTCTGCCAGAAATTTTTTCACAATTGATAAGATTTCTTTATTCCCCCTGCTAAAACAAGAGCTCCCCATACAGATGGTTATAGAATGTTCATTATGCATACCGCTTACTAAAATATTTAATTGGCTGGTTTATTAAAATCGTAAATACTAATCCGTCATCTTACAAAAAAATGACTGCCCGAATGATCGGACAGTCAAATTTACACATATCTATTAAAATCGTTACTATTAACCTGAATTCGTTTAAAATTTTAGAATTCAGATTGATAAAAAATCTGATATACAAGGTAAATTTTGCAGGGCTAGCTCGAAAAATTTAACGAAATAGATCAGGCTTTGATGCAAAGCATAAGAGACTCCGCTTATAAGCAGTGATCTTCTTCCTGAAAATTATTCAAAATAGCCCGCTATTCTTTCATAATTTTCAGTTGAACCTCACTATTTATAAACGGTCTGAAACAACGTTCTATCAAATACCTACATAATCATTAATTCTATGAGATAAATCCTAAATTTTATGCCGAACTCAGGTTATTAATACCTATTTCTTTCTGTATAGGAAGTATGCAATAATTCATGTGATTTATGACCTAATGGATTTTTCAGAAATTCCTCATAAAGCTTTACAACTTCCGGATTTTCATGTGATTTTCGTATTGGCTTTCCTGCATCCTCCTGGTAAATAGCCTTGCTTCTTTGCTTTCGAATTTCCAGATTTGTAGGAATAGGTTGACCTCCACCTCCCAGGCAACCACCGGGACATGCCATAATTTCTATAAAATGATAATTTGACAGGCCTTTCTTCACATTATCCATTACTTTTTTTGCATTGGCTAATCCATGAGCAACACAAGTTTTTAATTCAACTCCATCCAAAAAACTCCATTCCGGTAGTGGATCCTCTATCTTAATACTAGCCTCTTTCACTTCCTTCATTCCTCGCACTGGAATAATATTTAAACCTTCAAATGGAACTTCTCTTCCTGTAACAACCTCATATGCTGTTCTTAAAGCGGCCTCCATAACACCTCCTGTAGCCCCGAAAATCACTGCAGCTCCAGAAGATTTGCCCATTATAGAATCGAATTCTTCATTTTCTAAGGATTGAAAATCAATACCTGCCTGATCAATCATCCTACCCAACTCTCTGGTTGTCAGAACCAAATCTACATCACGATATCCACTTGCATGCATTTCTGGTCTGTTTGCCTCATATTTTTTAGCAGTACAAGGCATTATTGAAACAGATACTATAGATTCCGGATCCACCTTGATTTTTTGTGCATAAAAAGTTTTAACCAAAGCACCAAACATTTGCTGGGGAGATTTTGCTGTTGATACGTTGGGTAATAAATCCGGGTACATATGTTCTATGTATTTAATCCATCCCGGAGAACAAGATGTAGTCATAGGTAATTTAACCTCTGGATTCTTATCCACCAAAACAGCCTTCAATCTTTGAAGCAACTCATTACCCTCCTCGATAATAGTAAGATCAGCAGTAAAATCGGTATCTAGCACGGAATCAAAACCTAACCTGCGAAGAGCTGCAACCATTTTACCCGTCACAATATTTCCCGGTTTCATACCTAAGGCTTCTCCTAACGCTATACGTACAGCCGGTGCAGTCTGAACTACCAAATGCTTCTCCGGATTATTGATTGCAGACCAAACTTCATCGATATAATTTCTTTCAATGAGCGCTCCCGTGGGACATCTGTTTACACATTGTCCACAATTAGTACAAACCACTTCATACATTGGTTTTTCGAAAAATGACGAAACCTTCATATGCTCACCTTTATAGGCAACCGTTAAGGCTCCAATATTCTGAAGTTGATCACAAGTTCGAACACATCGCTGACACCGTATACATTTAGAGTCATCTTTAATTATGGAAGGAGAAAAAAAATCGGTTGAATATTCTTTAAGAGGAACCAAATCAATCAACGTATCTTCACCAATCAGATATTCTGATGATAAGTTTTGTAATTCGCAATTCCCGTTTTTATAACACCTTGTACATTCTGCCCTATGTTCAGAAACCAATAAATCTACAACATGCTTTCTGGCATTACGAACCTTAAGGCTGTTTGTCAATATTTCCATTCCTTCTGATGCAGGTGTTGCACACGACGGAATTAATCTATCATTCCCCATTTGTTCAACAACACAAACTCTGCAATTTCCTGCTACGCACAAATCCTCATGATAGCATAGGGTTGGTATTTTAATTTTCAATTGTTTTGCTGCTTCCAAAATAGTAGAACCAGCATCAACACTGACTTGTATATGATCGATAACTAAATTAATCTTACTCATAATATGATAATTAATGGTTAATAAATCATTTCTTCTTTGAAATTTTCTACTATTGATGAAAATGAATTCGCAACAGATTGCCCAAGTCCACATTTGGCAGTTACCCTCATATTTTCAGCTAATTCCAATAATCGATCTAAATATTCAGAAGATCTTTCTCCTTTTTTAACAGCTTCTATTCCTAATAAAAGTTGTTGTGTACCAACCCTACACGGAGTACACTGACCACAACTCTCCTCAACAAAAAAGTTGAGATAATTATGTAATACATTATACATACTGCGTGAGGAGTTAAAAATCATCATTGATCCTCCTGTAGGCAGGGAAACACCTGTAAGCTTACCTTGATAACCAATCATTGTTTTATTAAATTTTTTCCGGGGAACGCAGAAGCCGGAGGCACCCCCGACTTGAACAGCTTTAGCATCGCCATCTCCAAAATCTTCTACAAATTTTTGTACTGACATACCAAATTCGAGTTCATATATACCCGGAATAGGTGTATCACCTGAAATTGAGAAAACTTTAGATCCACGTGAATCCTGCACACCAAGATCCTTGAATTTTTCTGATCCATATTTAAAAATCGCATAGGTATGTGCCAACGTTTCAACATTATTAATAACTGTTGGCATTTTTCTATATCCGGATTTTGTAGGATAAGGAGGTTTATTTCTTGGTTCACCTCTTCCTCCTTCCATACTCTCAAATAAAGCCGTTTCTTCACCACATATATAAGCTCCGCTTCCTAAGAAAATCTTTACTCGAAAATCGAAACCTATTTTATTTAGTATTACATGAAAATCATCAATGACTTCATTTAGTGAATTAACCAGATATTTATACTCACCTCTTAAGTAAATAAACCCTTCATGTGCTCCAATAACTTTAGCACATATGGCCATTCCAACCAGAACTTTATGAGGTACAGTTGACAATATTTCTCTATCCTTAAAAGTCCCGGGTTCTCCTTCATCTGCATTACAAATTACATACTTAAAGTCAGCCTCTTCTTCTGAAGCTACTTTCCACTTTAAACCTGTAGGATAACCTGCTCCACCTCTACCTTTTAGTCCTGATGATATTAAATCGTTAATTATTTCGTGATTAGATCTTTTATATGTCTTCGTTAAAATTAACTCCGTATCATGCTCATTTTTAAAAATGAGATCCAATCTTTTTAGATTTTTCGTTGCCATAATTAATTAATTTAGATCGGGATTAGTACTGCTTATTGTCTCATGCTCAGAATAGGATTCCAAAATACCTCTTACCTTTTCGGGAGTAAGTTGTGTATAGGGAGTATCATTGATTAAAATTGCAGGACCTTTATGGCATTGTCCCAAACAATTTGTTTCTAGTAGGGTAAACTTTCCATCATGAGTTGTTTCCCCGATGTTAATCTTCAAGATCTTTTCTAATTCTTGTACAATCTGTTTTTTACCATGCATCATACAAGTAATTGTTTTACATACCCGAATAACATTTTTACCCATTGGTTTTGTATTCAGAAATGAGTAAAATGAAGCGATACCGAAAACTCTCGCCGCTGAGATATCTAATTCTTTAGCTATTTCAACCATTGCTTCCTCTGAGAGATAACTATTTTTTTCAACCACCCCTTGTAGTATAGGCAAGAGACTTTCCTGATATCGACCATACTTGTTGGCCAATGATTTAACTAGGTTAGTAATGTCTGTCATAATACTCGATTTTGGTAATAAACGCTTAATTAGAGAATTCTTTCTTTAATTTAATAAATTTCAAAAACTAAAGGCATGACATTTATCATATTTACCTATCTGATCCGATTGGAAATCACTTCAGGTTTTACTACATTTTTCACTTACAAAAACGCGACAAAATGAGTTTGAAACTATTTGTATGGATATTGTAAAACCTATATTTTTACGTCAAATCAATAGTATATGATTAATAAAAAGCTTTACCATAAAATTGCACAAGGAGAGCATCAAAAACAGGATTTTAAATTTGCAATTAACGATTCTAAAAAAATTGCCCGGTCAATTGCAGCCTTCGCTAATACTGATGGTGGAAGCTTATTGTTAGGAGTAAAGGATAATGGTAAAATTGTTGGTATTACTACAGAGGAAGAGTACTACATGATTGAGTCTGCCGCCCAGATGTATTGTAAACCACCTGTTCCGTTTGAAGTACTTGAATGGAAAAGTGAAGGGAAAACAGTTTTGGAGATCCATATCCCTAAAAGTGAAAATAAACCACATAAAGCGCCAGACAAAGAAGGTAAATATATGGTTTATGTTAGAGTTGACGATCAAAACTTACTGGCAAATAAAATTCTTTTAGAATACTGGAAGGCACTAAAAAAAGATAAAAACCGACTTTTAAAATTAGACCACCCTGAAATTTTTTTACTAGATTATCTGAAAGAAAATCAATCCATAACATTTTCCAGATTTTACAAACAGGCTAAGATTTCCAGATATAGAGCAGAGAAAATACTGGTAAGTTTATTATGCATGAAGGTAATTGAAATTCATATTACTGAGAAACAAGCATTTTATACCTTAAGAGAAAAGAAATGATCAACTTTTATTTCGTTTCTTTTGAATATAGAAGATATTTATCGCGAAGTTTACTATAATTCAATAAATCCTCCTCCCACTTCACCTTAATATCATTTTCAGAAACACCCTCTTTAATATCTTTAATCAGCGAACTATTACCCGCCAATAAGTTAAACCAACGTTCATTTAACTTAAATTCAGGGTCATCCTTAAATCGACTATAAAAATCAATGAAGTAGCTTATCGTAAAATCAGGTATTCTTTTTTCTTTTCGCAGATCTAATCCAAAGCAAGTTTTATCCTTTTGTTTTGGATTTTTAGCCATTCCTAAAATACTTTTAGGTGTAAATGAAAACGATCCGCCCCCAGGGGCAGGAAAACCAATTACTTGAAATGGAAACATTGTACCTCTGCCGATACTTACTCCGGTTGCCTCAAAAAAACACAAAGAAGGATACAAACGTACTGACAAATAATTTGGCAAATTTGGTGAGGGCTTAACAGGTAATTCGTATTTAGTATTGTGATTCCAGTTTAATATTTTTACAACTGTTAAATCACACTTTTTTGTAGATGAAAGCCAACTTTCATTATTAATCATATTGGCTAATTCACCTACGGTTAATCCGTGAACTACAGGTATTGGATGCATTCCTACAAAGGACTTATACTTCATATCCAAAACAGGCCCATCAAAATAATCTCCATTAGGATTGGGCCTGTCTAAAACTATTAACGGAATTGAATGTTCAGCACAGGCCTCCATAATGTAATGAAGCGTACTTATATAAGTATAAAACCTTACCCCAACATCCTGCAAGTCAAATACAACAACATCAAGTCCAGACATTTGCTGATCAGACGGTTTTTTATTACTTCCATATAAAGAAATAACTGGTATTCCGGTTTCTTCATCGATATAGTTAGCAATATATTCCCCTGCATCTTTGCTTCCCCTGAAACCATGTTCAGGGGCAAATATCTTTTGAATGTTAACCTGACAACTTAATAAGGTATCTATTAAATGACTATCATTTATAATTGAAGAATGATTGACCAAAAGACCAACTCTTTTATCTATTAAATAAGGTAAATATTCTTCTAGTTGATATGCACCTGGCAATACAGTTTTGGTTGTTTGAGACGATCCTGTACAGGCAAACAAACTACATATTAAACAAGTTATAAATAATAATCTCCACATAAAAAATCAGGCTTGTGGAGTTGAACCTCCAAAATTCATCGGGATATTTCCAGCAGGATTTTCTTCAATATTTTTAATCGGTCCATGCATGGATTCAAATCTTTGAATATTGTCTTTTAAAGCCATCATTAGCCTCTTTGCATGCTCAGGGGTAACAACTATTCTTGACTTAACCTGTGCTTTCGGAATACCTGGCATAACACGAATAAAATCCAATACAAATTCAGATGGAGAATGGGTTATAACTGCCAGATTAGAATATACACCTTGAGCAACTTCTTCGTTTAATTCAATGTTCAGTTGATTTTTATTTTTTTTCTCTTCCATAGCTTTTTTATTATAAAATTATAAACTCATTAGAAATTAAAAAAAGGGAAGCATTCAATACTTCCCTTTAATATTATTTAGAACGAAATATTGACTATTCCTCTTCTACTTCTGATTTAACAACAAGCTTATCAAACTCCTCCTTTGATCCAACAACAAGATTTTTCAGTACTCTTTGTCCTGTTCCTGCAGGAATTAAGTGACCACAAATTACATTTTCCTTCAATCCTTCAAGTTGATCTACCTTACCCGAGATTGCTGCTTCATTAAGAACTTTAGTTGTTTCCTGGAAGGAAGCTGCTGACATAAAGCTCTTGGTTTGCAACGCTGCTCTTGTAATTCCTTGTAGAACCTGACTTGATGTTGCAGGAACTGCATCACGTGATTCAACTAATTTCAAGTCTTTACGCTTAAGTTGAGAATTTTCATCTCTCAATCGACGTGCAGTAATAATTTGACCTGCGCGAAGATTTTCAGAATCACCTGGATCAACAACAACCTTCTTACTATAGATGCTGTCGTTCTCATGCATGAATTCTAGTTTATCAACAATCTGTTTTTCCAGAAATTTAGTATCCCCCTGATCAACAATATCAACCTTACGCATCATCTGACGAACAATGATTTCAAAGTGTTTATCATTAATCTTCACTCCCTGTAAACGATATACATCCTGCACCTCATTCACAATATATTCCTGAACTGCTGTAGGTCCCATAATATGAAGAATATCTGAAGGAGTGGTAGCACCATCAGACAATGGAATACCAGCTCTTACATAATCGTTTTCCTGTACCAGAATCTGTTTTGATAACGGAACCAGATATTTCTTAACCTGACCATTTTTGGATGTTACGATAATTTCACGATTACCACGTTTGATTTTACCGAAAGTAACTTCTCCATCAATTTCTGATACTACTGCAGGGTTAGATGGATTACGGGCTTCAAATAACTCTGTTACACGTGGTAAACCTCCTGTAATATCACCTGCTTTACCAATAGCTCTAGGTATTTTAGCAACAATCTCACCAACACTAGCTTTAGAACCTTCATCAACTGAAACGTGAGCTCCTACAGGAAGGTTAAATGATTTAAGAATCTCTCCAGAATCATCAACTATTTTTAAGGACGGGTTTTTAGTTTTATCCCTTGTTTCAATAATTACCTTCTCACGGAAACCTGTTTGCTCATCCGATTCTTCTTTATAGGTAACACCTTCCAGCATGTTGTCGAAACTTACTGTACCTGCTTTTTCAGAAACAATTACAGCATTATATGGATCCCATTCACTAATTAAATCTCCTGCTTTAACTTCAGCTCCATTTTTCACATAAAGTTTAGAACCATATGAAATAGGGTGATTCGCTAAAGCAATATTTGTATTTTTATCAATAATTCGTAATTCAGCCAATCGACCAATTACTATATCAATATCTTTATTTGTATCATCTTTTACCGGAACTGTTCTCAACTCTTCAATCTCAACAACACCATCATATTTAGCGACAATACTACTTTCCGATGAAATGTTACCTGCTGTACCCCCTACGTGGAAAGTACGAAGTGTTAACTGTGTTCCCGGCTCACCAATTGACTGAGCAGCAATAACTCCAACAGCCTCTCCTATATGCACAAAACTACCGGTAGCAAGGTTTCTACCATAACATTTTGCACATACACCAACTTTTGATTCACAGGTTAGTACAGATCGAATTTCAACTCTTTCAAGTGGAGAATCCTCAATCATTCTTGATTTAACTTCATCAATTTCTTCACCTGATTCAACAATTAATTCTCCTGAGGTTGGATGGTATACATCATGAACAGATACTCTACCAAGAATTCTTTCATATAATGTTGCAACAACATCCTCATTATTTTTAATAGCTGAAGCAGTAAGTCCTCTTAATGTACCACAATCATTTTCGGTGATAATAACATCTTGTGATACATCTACCAAACGACGAGTAAGATATCCCGCATCGGCTGTTTTAAGTGCTGTATCTGCAAGACCTTTACGAGCACCGTGAGTAGAGATAAAGTACTCAAGAACAGACAGCCCCTCTTTAAAGTTAGAAAGAATCGGGTTTTCAATAATTTGTCCCCCTTCAGCTCCAGACTTCTGTGGTTTCGCCATCAATCCCCTCATACCTGATAACTGACGAATCTGTTCCTTTGAACCCCTCGCTCCTGAATCAAGCATCATATAAACAGAGTTGAAACCTTGTCTATCTGAACTTAACTGAGTCATCAAAGTATTCGTTAAACGAGCGTTAACATGCGTCCAGATATCAATAATCTGGTTGTAACGTTCATTATTCGTAATGAATCCCATGTTATAGTTATTCAATACTTCTTCGACCTCTGCATAACCTTCCTCAACCATTTTCACTTTGGCTTCAGGGATAATTACGTCACCAAGATTAAAGGACAATCCACCTTCGAATGCCATTCTATAACCAAGGTTTTTAATATCATCAAGAAAGGCAGCAGTACGTGGTGTACCACATATCTTTTGAACTCTACCGATAATATCACGAAGTGCTTTTTTGGTTAATACATCATTAATAAACCCTGACTCTCTTGGAGCAAATTCATTAAATAATATTCTACCTACTGTTGATTCTATAATCTGAAGTTCAGGTTCATAATTTTTATTTAAATCATAACCTTTCACTTTCACAATTGCATGTAAATCAACTTTGCCTTCGTTATATGCAATTTTAACTTCTTCAAGAGAATAAAATGTTAGTCCTTCACCTCTGGCTCCTTCACGAGCCTTGGTCATATAATACAGACCTAATACCATATCCTGAGATGGAACTGTAATCGGAGCTCCATTAGCAGGGTTAAGGATATTTTGTGAAGCTAACATCAACATCTGTGCTTCAAGAATTGCGGCATTTCCTAAAGGAAGGTGTACAGCCATCTGGTCACCATCAAAGTCGGCATTAAATGCCGCACAAGCGAGTGGATGTAACTGAATTGCCTTACCCTCAATAAGTTTTGGCTGAAATGCCTGAATACCTAAACGGTGAAGAGTTGGAGCACGGTTAAGAAGAACAGGATGTCCTTTTAACACATTCTCTAAAATATCCCATACTACAGGATCTTTTCTATCAACTATTTTTTTTGCTGATTTTACTGTCTTAACAATCCCTCTTTCAATTAACTTTCGAATAACGAAAGGTTTGTACAGTTCCGCAGCCATTCCTTTTGGAAGACCACATTCATGCATCTTTAACTCAGGACCTACAACAATAACTGAACGTGCAGAATAATCAACCCTTTTACCTAATAAGTTCTGACGAAAACGACCTTGCTTTCCTTTTAAGCTATCACTTAAAGATTTCAAAGGACGATTAGCATCAGTTTTAACAGCATTTGCCTTACGTGAATTATCGAATAAAGAATCAACTGATTCCTGAAGCATACGTTTTTCGTTACGTAAAATAACCTCAGGAGCTTTAATCTCAATTAATCTTTTTAAACGATTATTTCTTATAATTACTCTTCTATATAAATCATTAAGGTCAGATGTAGCAAATCTACCCCCATCCAAAGGAACTAATGGTCTTAACTCTGGTGGAATTACAGGAACCACTTTTACAACCATCCATTCGGGTCGGTTTCTACCAACAGATTCCCGGAATGATTCAACAACTTGTAAACGCTTTAACGCTTCGTTTTTACGTTGCTGAGAAGTTTCTGTATTTGCTTTATGTCTTAAATCATATGATAATCCATCCAAATCTAACCTTGCCAAAATCATGTGCAATGCATCTGCACCCATCTTAGCAATAAACTTATTAGGATCATCATCTTCTAAATATTGATTTTCCTTAGGAAGGGTGTCCAGAATATCTAAATACTCTTCTTCAGTAAGAAAATCCATATACTGAATACCATCTTCAGCCTTAATACCTGCTTGAATTACAACATATCTTTCATAATAGATAATTGAATCCAATTTTTTGGTAGGTAATCCTAAGAGGTATCCTATTTTATTTGGTAAAGATTTGAAATACCAAATATGTGCAACTGGTACAACAAGAGAAATATGCCCCATTCTCTCACGACGCACTTTTTTCTCTGTCACCTCAACTCCACATCGGTCACAAACAATACCACGGTATCTAATTCTTTTATATTTACCACAGTGACACTCATAATCCTTTACTGGTCCGAAAATTCTTTCACAGAATAATCCGTCTCTTTCAGGTTTATAAGTTCTATAATTGATGGTCTCCGGTTTTAAAACCTCACCACTAGATCTTTCAAGAATCTCTTCTGGTGAAGCTAATCCGATAGAGATTTTTGTAAAATTACTCTTTACTTTCTGATCTCTTCTGAATGCCATATGTCGACTTCTATTAAATTTAAAACAAATAAGGCAATCATTGAATAATGAATATCATTATTCAATGATAGTAAGGCTTTAATCAAGATTTACACTTAAACCAAGACCTCTAAGTTCATGCAATAATACGTTCAATGATTCAGGAATACCTGGTTGAGGCAATGAGTCACCTTTTACTATAGCTTCATAAGCTTTAGCACGTCCCATAACATCATCAGACTTAACTGTTAGTATTTCCTGTAGAATATTAGCTGCACCAAAAGCTTCCAGTGCCCAGACTTCCATCTCACCAAAACGCTGACCCCCAAATTGGGCTTTACCTCCGAGAGGTTGCTGAGTAATAAGTGAGTATGGTCCAATGGAACGAGCGTGCATCTTATCCTCAACCATATGGCCTAACTTAAGCATATAAATTACACCAACAGTTGCAGGCTGGTGGAATCTGTTTCCTGTACCACCATCATAAAGATAACTCTTACCATATTCAGGAACTCCGGCTTTTGTAGTCCACTCTTCCATATCATCGAATTTTGCTCCATCAAAAATAGGTGTTGCAAATTTCACTCCCAGTTCTTTACCTGCCCAACCAAGAACAGTTTCATATATCTGTCCTAGGTTCATCCTTGATGGTACCCCAAGTGGGTTTAGAACAATGTCAACAGGAGTTCCATCTTCGAGGAATGGCATATCTTCAACACGAACAATCCTGGAAACAATACCTTTGTTTCCGTGTCGTCCTGCCATTTTATCTCCTACAGTAATCTTACGTTTTTTGGCAATATAAACCTTCGCTAACTGAACAATACCAGCAGGTAGTTCATCACCAATAGTAAGATTGTATTTCTGACGTTTTTCTTTAGCCTCAAATTCCTGGAATTTTAACAGATAATTATGGATTAATTTCTGAATTAATTCATTCTTATCCGTATCTGTAGTCCACTTATTTGGATCAATATTATGATAGTCGATATCTATCAAGATCTTTTGTGTAAATTTTGTTCCTTTAGAAACAACATCCACCCCAAAATAATCCTGAACTCCTTGCGAAGTTTTCCCATTCACAAGACTAAATAATTTATCTACTAATCTATTTCTTAAATCGGTAACAGAACGTTCAAACTCCTCATCAATTTTTTCAATTAACGGTTTATCCGAAGATCTTGCTTTTCTATCTTTAATAATCCTTGAGAATAGTTTCTTATTGATAACAACCCCAGATAAAGAAGGTGAAGCCTTTAATGAAGCATCTTTAACATCTCCAGCCTTTTCTCCAAAAATTGCTCTAAGAAGTTTTTCTTCAGGTGTTGGATCGCTTTCTCCTTTAGGAGTAATTTTACCAATTAGAATATCGCCTGGTTTAACATGAGCACCAACTCTAATTAAACCATTCTCATCAAGATCCTTTGTAGCTTCTTCACTAACATTCGGGATATCTGATGTTAATTCCTCTAAACCACGTTTAGTATCTCTAACTTCAAGTGAATATTCATCAATATGTACAGAGGTAAAAATGTCCTCACGAACAACTTTTTCTGAAATTACAATTGCATCCTCAAAGTTATACCCTTTCCATGGCATAAATGCTACTTTCAGGTTACGCCCTAATGCCAACTCACCCTTTTCAGTAGAGTATCCCTGCGTTAATATTTCACCTTTAGATACACGTTGACCTGGAACCACCATTGGTTTGAGATCAATACATGTATTCTGGTTTGTTTTCTGAAATTTATTAATTCTATATCTTTGTGTATCAGAATTGAAGCTTACAAATTTCTCATTTTCACTAAGATCATACTTAATTACAATTTCATCTGCATCAACATATTCAATAACACCATCTTTTTCAGCAACAATATTAGTTCTTGAATCTCTGATTAATTTACCTTCTAGTCCGGTACCTACAATCGGAGCCTCTGGTCTTAATAATGGAACAGCCTGGCGCATCATGTTTGATCCCATCAAAGCACGGTTCGCATCATCATGCTCAAGGAATGGAATTAATGAAGCAGCCACCGAAGCAATTTGGTTAGGAGCCACATCCATTAAATGGATTTCATCCGGTGAAGAAACCGGATAATCAGCCTCCAAACGAGCTTTTATTCGTTGGTTAACAAAATTACCCTCCTCATCTAGCGGAGCATTTGCTTGTGCAATAATTAATTCTTCTTCTTCCTCAGCACTTAAATAAGATACTCCTTCAGCAGATAAATCAACCTTACCATTTGTTACTTTCCGATATGGTGTTTCAATAAAACCTAAATCATTGATTTTAGCAAATACACATAACGAAGATATCAGACCGATGTTTGGTCCTTCAGGTGTTTCAATCGGACATAAACGACCATAATGCGTATAGTGAACGTCCCTTACTTCGAAACCGGCTCTTTCACGTGAAAGACCTCCTGGTCCTAAAGCTGACATTCTTCGTTTATGAGTTATCTCTGCTAATGGATTTGTTTGATCCATAAATTGAGATAATGCATTTGTTCCAAAGAAACTATTTATTACAGAAGACAATGTTTTACTATTGATTAATTCAATAGGAGTAAAAACTTCATTGTCTCTAACATTCATTCTTTCACGAATGGTACGAGCCATACGTGCTAAACCCACACCAAATTGATTACCAAGTTGCTCTCCAACAGTACGTACCCTTCTGTTACTTAAGTGGTCAATATCATCCACTTCTGTTTTTGAGTTTATTAGCTCAATTAAGTATTTAATAATTTGAATAATATCTGATTTGGTCAATACTTTCGTATCAATATCTGTTTCCAAACCAAGTTTTTTATTCAATCTATAACGCCCAACTTCTCCTAAATCATAACGTTTATCAGAAAAGAACAATTTATCAATAACGTCTCGTGCAGTTGCCTCATCAGGTGGCTCCGCGTTTCTTAACTGACGATAAATATGCAGAACAGCTTCTTTTTCTGAGTTACAAGGATCTTTTTGAAGCGTATTATATATAATAGCAAAATCAGAAAGATTCTGGTTTTCTTTATGCAAAAGAATTGTTTTTGCGCCAGAATCAATAATTTCTTCTATATGTTCTTGTTCTATAATAGTTTCGCGATCAATAATAACTTCGTTACGCTCAATTGAAACTACTTCGCCGGTATCTTCATCCACAAAATCTTCTATCCAGGTTTTAAGAACACGAGCAGCCAACTTTCTGCCCACAACTTTCTTAAGTCCGGATTTTGAAACTTTAATTTCATCGGCTAAATCAAAGATTTCAAGAATTTCTTTATCACTTTCGTATCCAATGGCACGAAGTAATGTGGTTACAGGTAATTTCTTTTTCCTATCAATATAGGCATACATTACACTGTTAATATCTGTAGCAAACTCTATCCACGACCCTTTAAATGGAATAATTCGTGCAGAATAAAGTTTTGTACCATTTGCGTGTGTACTTTGACCGAAGAATACACCTGGTGAGCGGTGTAGCTGAGACACTACAACTCTTTCTGCACCATTAATGATAAAGCTACCCTTATCTGTCATATATGGAACAGTTCCAAGGTATACATCTTGTACTACAGTATCAAAATCTTCATGTTCGGGATCGGTACAATATAACTTAAGTTTAGCCTTTAAAGGTACACTAAAGGTAAGTCCTCTTTCAATACATTCCTGAAGACTATATCGTGGAGGATCGATACCGAAATCAAGAAATTCAAGTACAAAGTTGTTTCTTGTATCCGTTATCGGAAAATTTTCCATAAAGACTTGATGTAAGCCTTCTACTTTCCTTTCCTCGGGAGTGGTTCCTTGTTGAAAGAACTCTCGGAATGATTTTAATTGTACTTCAAGAAAATCAGGATAATCTAACTGATTTTTTATAGAAGCAAAGCTAATCCTTTCGCTTGTGGTATTTGGAGTCATCTATCAGCAAATTTATTGAACTTAAAACATAAAAGCATAAAAAGGCTTAGGAACTTATCTGTGATAAGTCCCTAAACCGTTCCCTATATAAGGTAGTAATAATTACTTAAGTTCAACTTCTGCTCCAGCCTCTGTTAATTGAGATTTTAACGCTTCAGCTTCTTCTTTAGAAATTTTTTCTTTCAATGGTGCAGGAGCTTTGTCAACTAATTCTTTAGCTTCTTTTAGTCCAACGCCTGTCATTTCTTTAACAAGCTTAACAATAGCTAGTTTTGATGAACCAGCTGATTTAAGAATTACATCAAATTCAGTTTGCTCTTCAGCAGCACCGGCATCACCACCAGCGGCAGGGCCAGCAACAGCAACAGCTGCAGCAGCAGGTTCAATACCGTATTCTTCTTTAAGGATCTCTGCAAGTTCGTTAACGTCTTTTACTGTTAGGTTAACTAGTTCTTCTGCAAGCTTCTTTAAATCTGCCATTTCTTTATTTATTAAATATTAATTTTTACTTTTTTTTTATTCTCTTTCTGCTAGTGTTTGTAAAACACCATGTATTGTTGAGCCACCTGATTGAAGCGCTGAAATAACATTCTTCGCTGGTGACTGTAATAGAGCAACGATATCTCCAATAAGTTCGTCCTTAGACTTAATGTTAACAAGAGTTTCTAAATTCTCTTCGCCAACATAAACACATTCTTCAACGTAAGCAGCTTTTAAAACTGGCTTTTTGTTTGCCTTACCAAATTCTTTTATCAATTTAGCAGGAACATTACCTACGTTGGAGAAAAGTATTGCTGAAGAACCAACTAATGTATCATATAATGGTTCAAACTCTCCCTCTGCTGTTTCAAGAGCCTTAATGAATAAGGTATTTTTAACCATCATCATCTTAATCTCTTTTTTGAAACATTCGCTTCTAAGGGAACTTGTTTTACCTGAATTCATACCACCTGCATCTACAACATAAAAATGTGAGAATTCAGCAATATTATCAGCGAGTTCTTTTACAAGTAAGCTTTTATCTTCCTTATTCATGATTCCTTTTTCTTCTGTTAATTAAACATTAGGCTTCAGCCGCTTTGGCTTCAACACGAATACCCGGACTCATAGTACTTGAAAGACTAATGCTTTTAATGTAAGTACCTTTTGCTGAAGATGGTTTAAGTTTATTAATTACATTTAAAAACTCTTTCGCATTTTCAACAATTTTGCTCTCATCAAAGGATACTTTTCCAATAGAAGCATGAATAATACCGAATTTATCAACTTTAAAGTCAATCTTACCCGCTTTCACTTCATTTACAGCCTTACCGATATCCATTGTTACTGTACCACTCTTAGGATTTGGCATAAGACCACGAGGACCTAAAACACGTCCTAATTGTCCTACTTTAGCCATCACACTTGGCATAGTAATAATAACATCAATATCAGTCCAACCGCCTTTGATTTTTTCCACGTATTCATCCAATCCAACAAAATCAGCACCTGCGCTTTTTGCTTCTTCTTCCTTATCAGGAGTACATAAAACAAGTACACGGACTTCTTTTCCTGTTCCATTTGGCAAGGTACAAATACCTCTAACCATTTGGTTTGCTTTTCTTGGATCAACACCTAACCGTACATCAACATCTATCGAAGCATCAAATTTTGTTGTGGTAATTTCTTTTACCAATTTGGCTGCTTCCTCAAGCGAATATTGCTTTCCGGCTTCGATTTTATCTAACGCTAACTTCTTATTCTTTGTTAGTTTTGTCATAACTCCAAAATGGTATTAATTAATTATCACCAGGGAATTCACCATCAACGGTGATACCCATACTTCTGGCAGTTCCAGCAACCATCTTCATACCAGAGCTTATTGTAAAACAATTCAAATCTGCCATTTTATCCTCAGCAATAGCTTTTACTTGATCCCATGATACAGATCCAACCTTTTTGCGGTTCGGTTCTGCAGAACCACTTTTCAGCTTTGCAGCATCTAATAGTTGAACAGCTGCTGGTGGTGTTTTAATAACGAAATCAAATGATTTGTCAGTATACACCGAAATCACAACTGGCAATACCTTTCCTGCTTTTTCCTGAGTTCTGGCATTGAATTGCTTACAAAACTCCATTATATTAACACCTTTGGCACCCAATGCCGGTCCAACTGGTGGTGACGGGTTTGCTGCTCCACCTTTTATCTGTAATTTGATAAAAGTTTCTACTTGTTTAGCCATGTAGCAATTCGTATTAGTTAATTATATATAATAAAGATGTCAGATTTATATATTCTTGCAGTGATAAAAGATTTAATCTTTTATGGAAGCTTAAACGTACAAGATAATCTAACTACTCTTTCTCAACTTGTAAAAAACTCAATTCTAAAGGTGTTTTTCTTCCGAAAATCTTCACCATTACTTTCAGTTTTTTCTTTTCTTCATTCACATCTTCAATGATACCATTAAATCCGTTAAATGGTCCATCAATCACTTTGACTGTTTCCCCAACAAAATAAGGAATATTAATTTCTTCATTCTCCTTATCAGACAACTCATCAACTTTCCCTAATATTCTATTTACTTCAGACATCCGAAGTGGCACAGCACTATTATCCCTGTCCCCTAAAAAACCAATTACGTTAGGAATACTTTTTAGAATATGAGGAATTTCACCAACGAGAGCAGCCTCTATCATTACATACCCTGGAAAATAATTACGTTCTTTACTAATTTTTTTTCCATTACGTATTTGATAAACCTTTTCTGTTGGAATAAGAACCTGAGAAACATAATCCTGTAAATTTAAACGTTCAATTTCATTTTCAACGCTTTCCTTAACCTTCTTTTCTTTCCCTCCAATGGCTCTTAATACATACCATTTTTTTTCAACATTACTCATCAGCTAAAATAAATTATTAGTAAAGTTGATTATAAACCATATTAAGCACTTTCTCAAAGGAAAAATCCATACCAGCAACGATAGCAGCAATAATTACAGATGCAGCCATTACAACTAATGCACTATTTTGCAACTCAGACCAAGTTGGCCATGAAGTCTTATTTACTAATTCGTTCTGAACGTCCTTAAAGTAATTAACTATCTTGCTCACTAGTTTATTCTTTTAAAATTATCTAAAAAAAGGAAAATTTAAATATTCCCTTTCACTAATTTGCCGGATAACAATCGAAAATCAATTATTTTATCCGGCTATGCACGGGAGGAGAGGCTCGAACTCCCGACGCCTGGTTTTGGAGACCAGTGCTCTACCAACTGAGCTACACCCGTGTATCAATATGGAAGGGTATCCCCTTCCATATTTTATATTGAATTGAAATTACTCAATAATTTCAGTTACCTGACCAGCACCTACTGTTCTACCACCTTCACGGATAGCAAAACGAAGACCTTGATCAATAGCTACAGGATAGATAAGCTCAACTGTGATAGTTACGTTATCTCCTGGCATTACCATTTCTGTTCCTTCAGGAAGAGAAATCTCACCTGTTACATCTAGTGTACGTAGGTAGAATTGAGGACGATACTTGTTATGGAAAGGAGTGTGACGACCACCTTCTTCTTTCTTCAAGATATATACCTCAGCTTTAAACTTAGTATGAGGAGTTATAAGCCCTGGAGCACCAAGAACCATACCTCTTTTAATTTCATCTTTATCGATACCACGTAGTAATAAACCAACGTTATCACCAGCCTGGCCATCATCAAGAATTTTACGGAACATTTCTACTCCTGTACAAACAGTTTTCTTACCTGCTGCACCTAAACCAATGATTTGCATTTCATCACCAGTATGAATAACACCAGTTTCAATACGACCTGTAGCAACAGTACCTCGACCTGTAATAGAAAATACATCCTCGATAGGCATTAAGAAAGGCTTATCGATATCGCGTGGAGGAATTGGAATCCAAGTATCAACAGCATCCATCAATTCCATAATTTTATCAACCCACTGAGGCTCTCCATTAAGACCACCTAGAGCAGATCCTTGAATTACAGGAGTATTATCCCCATCAAACTCATAGAAGTCTAGTAGTTCTCGAATTTCCATTTCAACAAGCTCTAATAACTCCTCGTCATCAACCATATCAACTTTGTTCATGAAAACTACCAATTTAGGTACGTTTACCTGACGTGCTAATAGGATATGCTCACGAGTCTGAGGCATAGGACCATCAGTAGCAGCAACTACGATAATTGCTCCGTCCATCTGCGCAGCACCTGTTACCATGTTTTTCACATAATCGGCGTGACCCGGACAGTCAACGTGTGCATAGTGACGATTTGCAGTTGCGTACTCAACGTGAGCACTATTAATTGTAATACCCCTCTCTTTTTCTTCAGGAGCGTTATCAATTTGATCAAAATCTTTCGCTTCCGAAAATCCTTTATCAGCTAGCACTTTTGTAATTGCAGCAGTTAAAGTGGTTTTACCGTGGTCAACGTGACCAATTGTACCGATGTTCACGTGAGGCTTTGACCTGTCATAATGTTCTTTAGCCATAACTCGAATAATTAGACAATTAGATATTAACTTATAATTTTTTAAAATTCCGAACCAGAATAGAGCCAATGATGGGAATTGAACCCATGACCTCTTCCTTACCAAGGAAACGCTCTACCCCTGAGCTACATCGGCGAATTGAGCGGGAGACGGGATTCAAACCCGCGACCCTTAGCTTGGAAGGCTAATGCTCTATCAGCTGAGCTACTCCCGCTTTTGATTCGGGGCTACAAAGGTAATGAATTATTAATCAAAAACTTCGCAAACCCCAGATATATTTTTCAAATTTTCTGGTTCTTGTGGGGAGAGCAGGATTCGAACCTACGAAGACATAAGTCAGCAGAGTTACAGTCTGCCCCAGTTGGCCGCTTTGGTATCTCCCCAAACACCTTTTCATTAAAAGGCTACTTTATTTCATTTCAATAGGCTGATTACCTTTCAACAATCAGCCTATTGTATCTTATTTAACGTATATAATAACACTCCTCTAAAACGGTGTGCAAATGTATAATTATTTTTTAATAACACAAAAATAACTACTTTTTTTTTCATTATTTAGCTTTCACTTTTTCTTTCTTCTTAATCAGTTGCTTACGAAGAGCTTCACAAGCCATATCTACTGATTCCTCAAACGCCTTCGACTGCTTCTTCGCAAACAATTCTGTTCCGGGAACACTCAAACTTATTTCTGCCACTTTATTTTCCAATGTTTCTGACTTATCCAACTTCAGAATTACTTCCGCATCAATGATGGCATCAAAAAAAACATCCAACTTACTAACTTTTTGTTCGATAAAACTTTGCAAATGATCAGCAGCATCAAACTTTACTGATTGAATTGTAATGTTCATAGTAAATCCTCCTTTTATTAAGACCTCGGATGGGCCTGATTATATATATCGGTTAATTTTTCAAAACTATTATGCGTATATACTTCTGTTGCATTTAAATTAGAATGCCCAAGCAACTCTTTTATTGCATTCAAATCTGCACCTGCATTTAACAAAGAGGTAGCAAACGAATGCCTTAATACATGTGGACTTTTCTTATGCAGCGTTGTTACTAAAGATAAGTACTTTTTCACAATTCGGTATACAAGTTTATGATATATCTTCACTCCTTTGGAAGTTAAAAAGAATGAATCACTTATTGTCAATCCAAATGTTTCATTTCTAACGCATATATAATGACTCACCTTTTCCTTTAACGACATATACAAAGGAATAATTCTATCCTTGTTAAACTTTCCGGTTACTCTCACCACACCTTCCCCTAAATCAAAATCACGATCCTTTAAGTTTACCAACTCAGACAATCGCATACCTGATCCATAAAATAATTCAAGAATTAAATTATCACGAACTCCATCATAATCATTTGCAAATGGTATTTTATCCAGCAACAAATCCATTTCAGAATCACGGACAA
This sequence comes from Marinilabiliaceae bacterium, assembly GCA_050296935.1. Taxonomy (GTDB): domain Bacteria; phylum Bacteroidota; class Bacteroidia; order Bacteroidales; family Marinilabiliaceae; genus Saccharicrinis. Next base: position 64,086 of record JBNKRV010000320.1, read on the forward strand.
AGACAGGTAATCTTTTGGGAATCTTTGGCAATGGAATTCCATCCACAGGATTAAACTCCACTTCCCCTTCGCGCATTAAAAATTTGTAGAAAGACTTTAGCGAAGTAATTTTCCGACCAACACTTTTGGGGGCCAATCCTTCATTAACCATTTTCACAACCCAATTTCGAATATGCTTTCTAGTAATATCTTTTACAGATTCGAAACCAAACTCACTGGAAAATGAAATAAATTGTTCGAGATCGCAGCGATATGAAACTAATGTATAATCCGAACTGCGCTTCTCGAACTCTAAATATTTTATAAACGACTCAATTGATATCATCCACGACCTTCGACTAACTATTCTGTATAAGCGAATATACTAATTTTTCCAGTAAAAGATCAAAGATATTTTCTATTCTTCGTTTTGTTGCAATTTTTGAATATAAATTGCTTTTTTCACTTCCTCTCTTCTTGAAATTGAAGGTTTAATAAAAGCCTGACGAGAACGAAGTTCACGCATAGCACCAGTCTTCTCAAATTTTCTTTTGAACTTCTTTAATGCTCTTTCAATGTTTTCACCTTCTTTAATCGGAATAACAATCATAATTTTCTCCTTTGATATTATTATTTTGCGCTATAAATTTAAACACTAACAGTCAAATAATCAAGTCATTCCAGTTGAATAAACAGGTACCATCCCAATTATTTGCAGGTGCAAAGAAAACAAAGATTATTTACAGCTACAAATATTCGTAAATATTTTTTGAATAAACTTTATAAACAACTGGATTTCAACTGGTAATCCAAAACAATATTTTCAGTTTAATTTATAAATTAAATAATTTTTCATTCTTTCAAATTCAACTTCATCAATAGATTCTAAATCCAGAATATTATCTCTTACCGGATTTGCATTTTTTCTATATAAATTAACTAATTCTATTGATTGCTCATATGTAAAATAAGGATGCCTGGCAATATCTGAAATAGTAGACTTTTCAGGATCTATCTTTTTAATCAGTTCTACATTAACACGGAGTTTTTTTTCTATTTGATGAAATACATTGTCAGGCAACCCATAAACTTCTTTAATCTGTTTTATACTATAAAATCCGCCTAACAAGTTTCGGAATTTTACAATTCTTTGTGCATATACACTTCCTATCCCAACTAATTTCTTAAAATCCATTGTATCCGCTGAATTAATCTCAACTACAACGATCTCCTTATTAGTTTTTCTTTCGTGCCCTTTTGGTATACTATTACTTTTCAACCACTCATATAATCTATGGTCAGTAAAGGATTCTACACTTTTGAGGGGCAGTGATTTTGTAATATAAGTTTTAGATATATGAGTAAAAATAGAATCTCTCAGGCTTAAGGAACTTATATGACTTTGTAAAAAGCCACTATCTATTTCATTAAAATTAACCCAATCGACATGACTTTCTTTAGCGAGAACCCTTTTGTTATCCTGAACTTCAGATGACTCCCAAATTATATAGTCTGATAATTTATCAACGAAGGAGGAATCCATACCATATACCCGATACAAATCCTTCTTTGAACTAAAAGCCTTCACTTTATTACGATAACCGAGAAACGACTTCTTCTGATAATTGGAAAAGCCTAATAATTCAAGTTCCTGAGTCGTGACAGTATTGGGATTAAATGAGAATAAGATATCTTTAGCACATCCTTTATTCAACCTTACCAAACTATCATTCAGAGCTTTAACAGTGGAGATGAATTTTTCTTGTTCCAAAGTATTATTTGACTTGGGCATCCAATAGGTAATGGTTACCCTGAGAAATATTACGATAATGATCAGAAAAAATAATACAACAATTCCTCTTTGCTCATTACGGGTATAATAAAAAAAGTCTTTCCACATTGTGGCTTGGTGGTTAGGTTTCTTTGATTACAACAATCAACAAAAATTATAAAAATATATTACATACAGAAAATGACAATACAATAAAAGTAAAAGACTTTAATCACTAACCAGCGACTCCCATATACTTGTTAACTTGCTCAATTATTCCATAAGCAGAAACTATTAAGATAGCAATTGGAGCAATGTATTTTAAGGAAAAATAAATAGCATCCATATACCATATTTTTAATACACCATGATTTGATAACTCCTTTTTGGTTTTTTCGTAGCCATATTTCCATCCGATAAACAATGAGATTAAAGCTCCACCTATTGGGAGAAAAATATTGGCAGCAAAAAAATCTAATGTGTCAAAAAAGTTAAGTCCTAAAAAAATGTCCGAATCCATATGTCCCAAAGATAAAGAGCAAAAGATTCCTACAAAAGAAATAGACACTGTAGCTAAGATAGTTGCAACACGTCTACTTATTTTCAGCTCCTCTGATAAAAATGCCACCACAACTTCTAAAATTGAAATGGAAGACGTTAATGCTGCTATTGTCAGTAGCAGAAAGAACATTACAGAAAAGATTTCTCCTCCAGGCATCTGCATAAACACATTTGGTAATGTCTTAAAAACCAGTCCTGCACCAGCTCCTGCCTTTAATTTAAAAGCAAAAACAGCAGGTAGGATAGCCAATCCAGCTAAGATCGCAATAACCGTATCTGCAATGGTAACCTGAAGAGCCGTTTTTCCCAGGTTATTCTTTTTATCAATATAAGAACCATAAGTAATTAATGTACCCATCCCCAGACTCAAAGAAAAGAACGCATGCCCTAACGCATTCAAAACACCTTCCCAGGTAAGCTTTGAAAAATCCGGATTTAAAAAAAACTCAACACCCTTTCCTGCTCCTGGCAATGTTATTGACCGAAATACAAGAACAACTAATATTACTATTAATAAAGGCATTAATACTTTTGAATAACGCTCAATTCCCTTTTGAATTCCCAACAGAACAATTACTGCAGTTAATAACATAAACCCTAATTGCCAAAGAACCGGCTTTACAGATTGCGAACTGAAATCATTGAAATAAGCAGATATTTCTGCCGGTGTTTTTTCAACAAAAGTGCCTTTAACTGACTCTACTACGTAATCCATTGCCCAACCAGCAACAACACCGTAAAAAGATAGTATTAAATAAGCGGCACCAACCCCTAAAAATCCGGTTATAAACCATACAGACTTCGGAGCCAATTTCCTGAAGGCTCCGAATGCATTTCGTTTAGCTTTACGACCTATTACAAATTCCGATATCATAACCGGAAGGCCTATTGCAATAATAAATCCCAAATAAACAAACAAAAAAGCAGCACCTCCATATTGACCTGTGATATACGGGAACTTCCATATATTCCCAAGTCCAACTGCAGACCCTGCAGCTGCAGCTATAACACCAAACTTACTACCAAAACTATCCCGATTCTTGTTATCTGACAGAGCCATTAATACTTACATTTTAAAATTATGGGGTAAAAAAAACAAAAAAGTATTTAAAAACAAAGCCCCCATCATTTTGATGGGGGCTTATATGAAAAATACTCTATATTTTACTAAAGTACATCGATACAGTTTAGATCCTGGAAAGCAACTTTTAATCTATCGATTAAAGTTTCCTGTCCTTTTCTTAACCATACACGAGGATCGTAATATTTCTTATTTGGCTTATCTTCACCCTCAGGGTTACCAATCTGACCTTGTAGATAATCAAATTTATCCGCAGCAAATTTACGAACACCGTCCCAAGTAGCCCACTGAGTATCTGTATCAATATTCATTTTAACAACTCCGTATCCAATTGCCTCACGAATTTCTTCAAGAGTAGAACCAGATCCACCGTGGAATACAAAATTCACAGGATTAGAAGCTAAACCATGCTTTTGTTCAATAAATTTTTGTGAGTTATCAAGAATCTTTGGAGTTAAAACAACATTTCCTGGCTTATATACACCATGAACATTACCGAATGAAGCAGCAATAGTGAAGTTCGGACTAACTGATTTTAATGTTTCATAAGCTTGATTTACCTCTTCCGGCTGAGTATATAATAATGCATTATCCACATCTGAATTATCTACACCATCTTCTTCTCCACCTGTAATACCAAGTTCAATCTCGATTGTCATTCCAATCTTACTCATTCTTTCAAAATACTTCTTACAAGTAGCAAGATTCTCATCAAGAGGCTCTTCTGATAGATCTAGCATATGAGAACTAAAAAGAGGTTTACCTGTTTCAGCAAAATGCTTTTCACCTGCATCCAAAAGACCGTCGATCCAGGGAAGTAATTTTTTTGCTGCATGGTCAGTATGAAGAATTACAGGAACACCATAAGCTTCAGCCACTAAATGAACATGCTTTGCAGCCGAAACAGCTCCTAATATCTGACCTTTTTGACCTTCTAAACCAATACCTTTACCTGCATAAAATGCAGCTCCACCATTAGATAACTGAATAATTACCGGAGAGTTAACCACTTTAGCAGCCTCTATTACTCCGTTAATAGAATCAGTACCAACAACGTTTACAGCTGGTAAAGCGAAACCATTTTCTTTTGCAACCTGAAATAATTTAGTTACATCATCACCAGTTACTACACCTGGTTTTACTACATCTAAAACTCTTTGTTTCATTGTGTATAATATTTAAAAAATTAATGACCTCCCTGTTTATTATCAACAGGCATGGAATCATAAAAAGTATACTATTTCAATTTTTCTAAAAACAAAACAGATAATTGATAACTTTTACCTGATATTGAATACAAATTATATAAAACTACCCTTGATTTTCTTTCAAATTGATAGTTACTAACAATTTTCGCCAAAAGTACAAAATAAAAACAATTTAGCAGGCTTATTTAGTAAGTGGTTTTAAATGATTATAAGATCCCTTTTTAAACCATACTCGAAACCACAATATATAACCCTAGTAATGTGACACTTAACAATCAAAGAAAAGATAATTATTTTCTAATATTCAGAGTAAATTTAGAATGGATATCCGATTGCAAAATTCATAGCTAAGTTATTAAAACGAAACCTTCTGTTTGTCAGAACCCATCTTTCTCCGGCAGGTTCAACCGGATCCCTTAACTTAACACCTGTATCTAATCGAAAAATAAAGTATTTCAAATCAAACCGTAATCCAACCCCTGAACCAACAGCCAGTTTATCGGCGAAATCGTTTATTTTAAATAATCCTCCTTCAGGACTTATATCTTTTCTGATAGTATATACATTACCCACATCCAGGAAAAAGGCTCCTTCAAGAATCCAGAATAACTTAAATCTATATTCTGCATTTAGCTCTAATTTAATATCTCCTGTCTGATTATAATAATCTGCTGACTCATCTTTATACGAACCTGGCCCCAACCCTCTAACAGGCCATGCTCTGATACTATTAGCTCCTCCTGAAAAGTATCTTTTCTCGAAAGGTAATACATCCAAATTTCCATAAGGATATCCTACTCCTAAGTAAAAGCGATATGCCATACTATTTATTCTGTTGAGATAATGATGATATCGTACATCAATATCACTCTGAATATATTGTGCATATCGAATCCCCAGTACATCATAATAACCACTACTCGTTTTTGAATCAATGGATTTTGATATCAGGTTTAACATATTCCCTGCCTCTTCCAAATTCCAATTGAGATATAAAAAATTCTTTCTTTTATTCAACTCTTGCTGATTATATACTAATGAATATGTTGTATTGGTTATTAAGTGATCGCGATAGGAATATTCAAGGTAACTGCCTTTTATATTATTAAAAAATTGTTGATCGACAGTAGGAATAACAACGAAATTGATTCCAAGTGGAGTTACCTGATGACTTGTTCGTTTACTTGAACTCCATAAATAACTAATCCTTCCATTAGCAATTGTTCGTGTATAATCAGGGCGACGCTGAAAATTCAGCGCTGCTGAAAGAGATGTTTTAGGATTAAAACGCTGACGGAATCCAGGAATCTTAAAAGGCATCCAGAACTTTGGAAAAACGATCCTCCCCTCTCCCTCGACAGCAAGAGTGCTAAATTGCTCACTTTGCCGATTCAATTGATTTTGCATTGAAACACCAAAATTAAAGGTAAATTCTTCGGCTCCTTTAAAAAGGTTTTTATGCTGATATTTCAAATTACCTCCTGCCCCAAGATTCCCGGACGAGTTCAATCCCTCTAAATCAACAGAATACGATTGATATTTAGCTGGCACTAACTGAATATAACAATTCAACCATTTACCATCACTTTCCGGAGAATCTTTCGTTCCAACTTCTTCAAATCGAATATTAATGAATCGATAAATACGAAGACTGGATAATAGCGTTTGAGTTTTATCAACTAAACTTGCCTGAAACAATTGCCCCGGTTTAATATAGGTTGAATTCAGAAGTACTTCAGGTTTTACTTTAACTTCATCAATGTATAAAAAATGACAATCACCATAAATTAAAGTATCAAATTCGGAAAAATATTTATCCCGCTCATCTAGTGCCCTATGTGTATCAAATCCCATCCTAAAGAATACATCTTTGATTCGATATTGGGAATGACTAATAACAGTATCTCTATTTTTACTGATTTCTTTTCTTATATTTTTTATCAGTACGGAATCACTGACCTGAAAATTACCATGGGTACTATCAGCTTTAAAGTATATAAACTCTTTGGAGAAATTATAATATCCATGGTTTCTCAAATTTCTGGTAATACGATCTCTTTCTGCATCATGTATGGCAACACTAAATGGTTTACCAATCTTCAACTGTGTATCTTCAATATTTAATTTTACCAGACTATCTATTTTTTCATCTTCAGCCTTAAATGCAACTCGATTTAGTTCAAACTGATCTTTAGCATCTATTATATACTTTACTTTAACTTTTTTTCTCCTCCTTTTTATAATGGCTGTATCAATCACTCCCGCATGAAAATAACCGTTATTCTGCATAAACATGGTCAATTGATCCTTTGATTGCCTAGCCAACAATTCATCGTACAGCACCGGTTGTTCACCAATACGGCGAAACCATTTATTGATACCCTTGGTACTATCTTTGCCAGCAAGATTATAAAGCCACAAATGAAATTTAAACATTCCGAATATCTGAACGTTTGGCTTTTGCTTTATATATGGATAAAATCTTTCTTTGGAGATATTATGTGCATCGTTATCAATAACAACTTTATCCAGCAGATATTCATTCTCGGGTATATTTTTAACCGAACTACAACTACTCACAAGTAATAGCAACAAACTATATAAGAGAAACTTTTTCAATCTATATGAAAACTTTTGGTGAAATTTATAGAATATGAACGAAATAAGAAGCACTATTTGATAAGATACATCAAAATTTATGCAAAAATATCTAATTCAATTTAAATACAGTAAATTTGCCCAACTCAAATGACAAATAAATTCCAATTGTATCTGGAGATATTAATTTTTAATAAATGATTAGTCAAAACAGGATTAAATTAATCAACTCTTTATCTAAGAAAAAATTCAGAGATATTAACCACCTTTTTATTGCTGAAGGAGAAAAACTGGTGAAGGATTTATATCAATCCGGAATAAAACTCAAGTGGATTTATTGTTTAGATGAATGGATTGAGAATCATACAGAAATCAAAGGGAACGAGATTATCAGAACCTCAAATCAGTATTTAAAAAAAATATCACAATTAAAAACGCCCCCTCCTGTAATTGCAATATGTGAAATACCTCAATACAATATCTCAAAGATTAACTTTGCCCATTTACTAACTATTGTTTTGGACGATATTCAAGACCCCGGAAATATGGGAACCATTATTCGGCTGGCTGATTGGTTTGGCATTGAAAATATAATCTGTTCGAAAGATACTGTGGATGCATATAATCCGAAAGTTATTCAGGCTACAATGGGTGCCATTGCAAGGGTAAAAGTTCACTATACCGACTTAGTTAACTTTTTTAATCAAGAAAAAAATAACACTCCTGTTTTCGGCACTTTCCTTGACGGAGATGATATTTACAATCAAAAACTTAGCAAAAACGGCTTTATTGTGATGGGCAACGAAGGTCAAGGGATATCGCCGGAAATCGAAACTCTTGTTTCAAACAAACTACTCATCCCAAACTTCTCTGCCAACAAAAATTTATCTGAATCATTAAATGTATCTACTGCAACTGCTATTACATTATCTGAATTTAAAAGGAGAAAACATTAAATACAACTTCACACATTCAATTCATCGAACCCACATTACCTTACTAACCTGAGTTCGATATAAAATTAATGGCTCTAATCGCTTATAAATATTGAGTTTCAAGGAATGTTTGCGAAAGCATAGCGGGCTATGGTAAGCAAATATGACGCAGAAAATCGGTATTTATAAGTGAAATTCATAGCTTTTCATTAAATAATCGATTTACGGCTCTAAATTTT
>JBNKRV010000321.1:0-17508 GCA_050296935.1 Marinilabiliaceae bacterium
ATGGCTCAAATCGCTTATAAATATTGAGTTTCAAGGAATGTTTGCGAAAGCATAGCGGGCTATGGTAAGCAAATATGACGCAGAAAATCGGTATTTATAAGTGACATTCATAGCTTTTCAGTAAATCAATCATTTACTGAATTTTGAGCTCGCTAATTTTAATCGAACTTAGGTTAATACTATCTCCGTTAGGAAGTATTTTCGGAGCGTATTCTGTGTTGTTTTCTCCGGCAAAAGATGTTTCCAGATTATCCTGATCTATTGCCTCCCATCTATATACTATCCGGACCTGTTGAACAGCTTCATAGGCCAGTTTTTGTACATGAAATCGATCTGCCACCCGGTTTGCCTTTCTAAAGCAGGATTTTGCTATTGCATTCATTGTTGGAGACAGGTCCAGGGTAATTTCTTCTACTTGATTCCTGAGTTTTTTGCTGATATGCTCCCTGATCAGGGTGATTATACGAAAGCTTTCCACACCCTTGAAAATGCCTGCAATACAACCTTATTGGTTCAATTGGTACTAGAGTCCACCAATTCCTTATAAAAAAGCCTAACCGGGTGCCGTCTGCTACAGATTTCCAATTTCTGCTACGTTTTTGATATTTACCATCTATTAAAACATCCCACCTTCTGCATTTTACACTTAAAGTAACCAGATTCCGCCGTATTGGACAATCCTTAATTAACCTGGCAGGCATAAATCCACTTGCTTTAAATGGATAATCAACATATTCCTCTGGTACAACTTTCTTCTCCTCTAACTGGATCGTAAGTTTCTTGGTGTATACATTCTGACCGCTGGCTTCCTGATGGAAGTCTGTAATTGTAAAGTGTTCTAAAATCCCTGAAGATAGAATGAGTTCTGGTAATTGGGTATTGATATCTTGAGAGTACATGTTTTTCTGTTAGTCTTTTTCAAATCTAACATAACTCTTTTGGTAAACCCGGATTTAGTGGGTGATCCGTGAAATGGATTAGTTTACAAAAAAAATGAGAACTAATGCTGAGAACATTTTTCAAGCCACATACTTGAGAAACTCAGGCAAAAAAATAGGGTGTCTAAAATCAGACACCCTATAATATTTTATAAAAACTATTTATCTAAAATGCAAACAAAGGGAAGTCCTTCATCATAGCATTAACTTTTGTACGTACACTTGTAAGTGTAGATTCACTTTCAACATCAGATAGAACCTGATCAATCAAATCAACGATAGGAGCCATGTGCTCTTCTTTTAATCCTCTTGTAGATAACGCTGCTGTTCCAACACGAATACCTGAAGTCTGGAATGGACTTCTGCTATCAAAAGGAACCATGTTTTTATTTATTGTGATATCTGCTTTAACTAAAGTATTCTCAGCAACTTTTCCAGTTAAGTCAGGGAACTTTGTTCTTAAATCAATTAACATAGAATGGTTGTCAGTACCTCCTGAAATCACTTTATATCCCTTAGCAATAAAAGCTTCAGCCATTGATTTGGCATTTTTTTGTACTTGAGTTTGGTACTCAACATACTCAGGTTGTAAAGCTTCTAAAAACGAAACTGCTTTTGCTGCAATTACATGCTCCAGAGGACCACCTTGTATCCCCGGGAATACGGCTGAGTTTAATAAAGATGACATCTTACGGATAACTCCTTTGGGAGTAGTTTTTCCCCAAGGATTATCAAAGTCTTTACCCATTAAAATAATACCCCCTCTTGGTCCTCTTAATGTTTTGTGTGTGGTAGAGGTAACGATATGTGCATGCTTTACAGGGTTTTCAAGTAAACCTGCTGCAATTAATCCTGCAGGGTGAGCCATGTCAACCATTAAAATAGCACCAATTTCATCAGCCAATCTTCTCATGCGTGCATAATCCCACTCACGGGAATAGGCAGACGCTCCGCCAATAATTAATTTTGGCTTATGCTCACGAGCTTTGGCTTCCATCATTTCGTAATCAACCAATCCGGTATCTTCTTTAACACCATAAGCAATTGGTTCATATAATAACCCCGAACTGTTTACCGGAGAACCATGTGATAAGTGACCACCATGAGAAAGGTCTAATCCTAAAAATTTATCGCCAGGATTTAGAACAGTCATTAATACAGCCATGTTTGCTTGCGCTCCACTATGAGGTTGAACGTTGGCATACTCAGCATTGTAAATTTTGCAAAGACGCTCGATAGCTAATGACTCACTTTGATCAACAACTTCACATCCACCATAATATCTGGCACCAGGATAACCTTCTGCATATTTGTTGGTCATGTATGAACCCATTGCTTCCATTACCTGTTCACTTACAAAGTTTTCGGAAGCAATTAACTCAATACCGTTAAGCTGGCGTTGATGTTCCTTTTCAATTAACTCAAATATTTTATCGTCGCGTTTCATAAAAAGTTTTATTATAGGATGATGCTTAATGGTTGAATAAATCCTTCATCCTGATGTGTAATAAATTGATAGCTAAATTCTATGTAAAAAAAATGAGGTGCAAATTTAATTCTTCAAAACTGTTTTAAAAAATTATTCATCTGAAAAGTGAATAAGTACTCTTCGGTAAACGGAGAAAATTTTTGATTTAGATACAAATCCCATATACTTATCATCTTCAATCACAGGCAGGTTCCATGCTCCGGTTTCCTCAAATTTTTTCATAACGGAATCCATGTTTTCATTGATCTCAATAAAAGCAGGGGGTACTTGCATCAGATTCTCAACCACTGTGTCGTTATACCGTTCATGGTTAAACATGATTTCCCGGATATCATCTAAAACAACAATACCCTTTAATTGACCCTTTGAACCAATTACAGGAAACAGGTTTCTACGGGCTTTTGCAATGGTTTTCACAAGAGTACCAAGTGTATCTGTTGATTTTACAGGTAAAAAGTCAGTTTCAAGCACCTTGTTTAATCTCATCAGCGTTAAAACCGCTTTGTCTTTATGGTGTGTTAATAGCTCTCCACGCCTGGCAAGTTGTTTGGTGTAAATTGAGTGCGGTTCAAAATACATAATAGTTAGGTAAGATATGGTTGAGGTGATCATCAGCGGAACAAATAATTCGTATCCATGGGTTATTTCAGCAATCAAAAATATGGCAGTTAGTGGCGCATGTAAAACTCCGGCCATAATAGCTGCCATGCCTACAAGTGTAAAATGACTTTCAGGTAATACGTACCAACCAGTTGCATTAATAAGTCTGGCAAAAAAATATCCCATGACTCCGCCTGTGAATAGAGCAGGTGCAAAAATACCTCCAACACCACCACTGCCCGTTGTTGCAGCAGAGGCAATTACCTTAATAAATACTAAAAGTCCAAGTATAACAATAAGTGCCCATTCGTATCCTCTTAATTGATAAAATACACTATTGTCAAATACAATATCTTTATTTCCACTCAAAAATGCAGTAATTGTATTGTATCCCTCTCCATATAACTGTGGGAATAAAAAAATCAATACACTAAGTACAGCACCGCCCACAATTAACCTGTAGTAGGGATTATTAATTTTACGTAACTTATTTTCAGACCACATTAAGCATCTTGTAAAATACAAAGAAATCAGGCCCCCTAATACGCCTAATACAATATAAAACGGAATGTTATTTAATAAGAAGGCATTTTCAATTTGCCAGGAAAATTCGGCTCCGTCCCCCATAAAAAAATAAGCAACTGTGGCAGCACTAAATGCTGAAATAATCAGTGGTACCAAGGAGGTCATACTTAGTCCGAGCATTAAAACTTCCAGCGTAAATACTAACCCTGCCATTGGAGCTTTAAATATTCCGGATATAGCCCCGGCTGCTCCACAACCAATCAATAATGATATTGTTTTATAATTCTGATGAAATACACGTCCCAGTGTGGATCCAATTGAAGCACCGGTAAGTACAATCGGCGCCTCAGCTCCAACTGAACCTCCAAATCCAATGGTAAATGTACTGGCTATAACCGATGAAAAGTTATTGTGGTTTTTTATTTTTCCACCTCCTTTACTTAAGGAATATAGAATTTTTGAGACTCCATGCCCCAAACTATCTTTTATGATCACTTTTGAAAAGAATACGGCAATAAAAATACCTATCACCGGATAAGCCAGGTATAGAAAGTTAATATTGTCAATGTGAAATTCACCCGTTAATAGATGATGGACATAATGAATGGTGTTTTTAAGTAATACAGCAGCAAGTCCACTTAAGATTCCCGTAATAAAACTCAATAATAAAATAAAATTCTTTTGACTGATGTGCTTTACCCGCCAAATAAGAAACCTTCTGAAATAAATTGATGCGTTCTCCATAACGGCACAAAAGTATATGAATTAGGTGAGATGAACATGATAATTTTCGTCAAAAAAAATTATTAAATCATGATATTGACAGAATTAGCTCTATTTAGAATTAATCTGTTTTGTAGCTTAAAGTGTGTTTCAGATGCAATATTTTTGTATATGAATGTTAAAAGTGAGATTGGGAATATTGTGTAATATACAGGTATATAGGGTGTTGTTGTTTTTGTTGAGTTGGTATACTCTTTCACACACACGAATAAACTAAAATTAAGTTACCTTTGTACTCGATTTGGACAAAGGTACAAATCATTCATTTTAAAAAGATTATTCAGTAGGCTTCACTTTTCCAGTTAATTGTTGGCGAATTGCGAGGCGAGCTGGAAAAAAAGCAATTTATGATTACATTTGAAGAAACCGGATTGTCTCCGGAAGTTCTAAAGGCTATTGGTGAGTTAGGATTCGTAAATCCAACCCCGATTCAGGAAAAGACAATACCTGAACTTAAAGATGGAAAAAAAGACTTAGTGGCATTAGCGCAAACAGGAACAGGAAAAACTGCTGCATTTGGAATACCAATTATCGAAAGGATAAGTCCGGATAACAAAAAAGTTCAGGCGCTTGTTTTATGCCCAACCAGAGAATTGGCATTACAGATTACCAAAGATTTAAATGCTTATTCAAAGTTTATACCCAAGTTAAGCGTTACTCCAGTATATGGAGGAGCTGATATCTCAAAACAAATACGAGAATTGAGGAGTGGTACCCAGATTGTGGTAGGTACTCCGGGTAGGGTAAACGATTTGGCTAAACGGGGTTTATTAAAGTTAGCTGATCTTGAATGGCTTGTGCTGGATGAAGCAGATGAAATGCTGAATATGGGCTTTAAAGATGAGTTGGATTCCATTATATCCAATACACCTGATACACGTCAGTCTTTACTTTTTTCGGCAACTATGCCAAAAGAAATTGAAAGAATGGCTAATCGCTATCTTAACGATCCAATTGAAATTAAAATAGGTAAGCAAAATGCGGGAGCTAATACAGTAGAGCATGTGTACTACATGGTACATGCGCGTGATAGATACCTGGCATTAAAGCGTGTTGCCGATATCAATCCGGATATTTACGGAATTGTTTTCTGTAGAACCCGCCATGAAACAAAAGAAGTAGCTGAAAAGCTAATGTCTGATGGATATAGTGCTGATGCGTTGCATGGAGATTTATCTCAGGCTCAGCGTGATCAGGTAATGCAGCGTTTTAGAAATCGCCATCTTCAGATATTAGTAGCAACAGATGTGGCTGCCAGAGGTATTGATGTGAATGAATTAACGCACGTAATCAATTATAATTTGCCCGATGATATAGAGGCTTATACACATAGAAGCGGACGTACAGGTAGAGCTGGGAAAAAAGGTACCAGTATTGCCATTATTCACATGAAAGAAGCGAGTAAAGTCAGAGAGATTGAAAAGACTTCTGGTATCAAATTCAGTCGCCAGATGATTCCTTCAGGTAATGAAATATGTACGCGTCAATTGTTTCATTTAGTGGATAAGGTGGATAAAGTTGAAGTGAACCATGAACAAATTGATGAGTTTTTGCCTCAGATTTTCGAGAAATTATCTACTCTTGACCGTGAAGAATTAATTAAAAAGTTTGTTTCAGTTGAGTTTAATAGATTTATTGCATACTATAAAGATTCAAAGGATTTAAATGTATACAAGAAAGAAGTTGATAGTAGTAGCAATGGCAGATCAAACAGACGTGGGAATGATAATTATGGACGCTTGTATATCAATGTTGGAAAGGCACATAATTTAACAGCTCAACGGTTGATGGGGCTTGTGAATGAAAATAGTGGTAAAAGAAAAATAGGTTTTGGTAAAATAGAAATGCTGCGTAATTTTTCATTTTTTGAAGTTGAAGACGGATCTCAAAGAGATGTGATAAACGCATTGAAAGGTAAGACATTTGAAAATGAGAAATTACATGTTGAGCCGGCAACAGCAAAATCACCAAAAAGAAATAATAAAAGAAGATTTGATAATAAGTCGGATAATAATAGAACTGATCGACCTCGGGAATACCGCAAACGTCGTTAGAAAATAAGAAAGGGAATCTGAAAAGATTCCCTTTTTTTTTCTCATTGGTTTTGAAAATCAGATTTGTAAACCTTAGCTCGGATGCCTTGTTTAAGACAAAACAAAAAAGACTGCCAGGTTTGGTTGATTGGCAGTCTTTTTCATAGAATAGGTTGATCAGTTAGGGAGGTATATTTTTAATTCAAAATTGATAATAAATCAATTTCTGATTTTTCAAATTTACAATAAACCAACTTTCATTTTTTTCATAATTACAATCGTAAATAATCCGTTTGAATTTGGTTTAAAAACTTTCAAAAGCTGTTTGGTTTTATTGATGGATCAAAAATAGTATATATTGTTCAAACCTCCAAAAACACAGGGGGTTTGGAGGGTTTGTGAAGCCTGGTTTATCTGTTTTGAATTGCTCTTTTTTAAACGAATTATTGAGGTTTTTAAATGAAGCCCCATCTTTTTCAAATAAAGAAAAAATGATTTTTTTTTGAAAAAATATCTTTGAGGTGTTTTCTATTCCAATATGCGTGTTATGCTACACGTGCGATAATAAAACTATTTCGAAGGTGATTTGTTACTCTCTGAAATGTAAGATATGGGTGTTAATTTTTGGAATGATTTAGAAGATTTTTTTTGTCTGGCGCCAATGGAGGACGTGACTGATACTGTATTCAGAGAAATGGTCATCAATAATTCAGATGATCATTCATTGAAAGTACTCTTTACTGAATTTTTATCAACAGATGGTTTTTGTCATGAAATTGGCCGGTCTAAAGTTATTCACAGATTAAAAGTAAATCAATCAGAGGAAAAGCTACTCAGAAAAAAAGGAATTAAATTAGTGGCTCAAATCTGGGGAACAGATCCCGAAAAGTTTGAGAAGACTGCAGAATACATTTCCAAAACTGGTCAATTTGATGGAATTGATATTAACATGGGATGTCCTCAAAAAAATATTATTAAAAAAGGAGCATGTTCAGCCTTAATATTAAATCCGGATCTCGCCAAAGAAATTATCATAGCTACCAGCAATGCTACTCATTTACCAGTAAGTGTGAAAACACGGGTTGGGTTTAAGCAATTGGATACCTTGAACTGGACTGCACAATTATTAAATACACCTATTTCAGCTCTTACCATTCACGGTCGAACTCAAAAACAAATGTCGGAAGGAAAAGCCGATTGGAATGAAATTCAGAAAGTATCTAAACTCAGAGACGAAATTAATCCACAAGTAAAAATCATTGGAAATGGTGATGTGCATTCGGTATCTGAAGGGAAAATAAATATGCAAGAGTTTGAATGTAATGGCGTTATGGTTGGAAGAGGAGTGTTTTCCGACTTCTGGATGTTTGCAAATAGCAAAGAAAGTATTGGTATTGAAGAAAAATTAGAGGCCATGATTCAACATGCTTCCTTGTTCAATGAAACATGGGAACATAAGAAGCCCTGGGTTATACTTAGAAGGTTCTTTAAAATTTATACTTCTAATTTGCCGCAAGCAGCAAAACTAAGGGATATGGTAATGAGAACAAATAATTATCAGGAATTGATGGATGCAATACAAACATATAAGCATCAGGTAGGTATTCAAAAAAATAAGCAAGTAATTTGAATCTTTTCAGAAATGTATTGTTATACCAATTAAAACAATAAATGCGCCGGTATTAAACTATTAACCTGAGTTCGATTAAAATTTTAGAATTCAGATTGACATAAAAGGCTGATATACAAGGCAAATTTTGCAGGGCTAGCTCGCTAACTCGATAAATTTAACGAAGTAGATCAGTTTTTTATGCAAAGCATGAGAGTTTCCGCTTATAAACAGCGATCTTCTTCCTGAAAATTATTCAAAATAGCCCGCTATTCTTTCATAATTTTCAGTTGAATCTCACTATTTATAGACGGTCTGAATCCAAAATTTTATGTCGAACTCAGGTTTTTAATATTCAGACTTTCGAATGAGAGTGTTTAATGGTACAAATAGTAGATTATATTTGGCTGATGATGTTTGTTGATATAAATGGTTATATAAATCTCATATTGAGGCGAATAGTTTTATTTTCTAATTTAGAGTCAGTTTAAATACTTAAATACCTAAATGTAACGTTAATTAATGAGTAAGTTTATATATATATTTGAACACATTTTTATAAATAGTTAAATATGACTCCATTATATCATAGAATATATCTGTTTTCATTCGTGGCAATAACCATATTTGTTACTGCTTATATAGGTTTTTATGGAGCCAACTACTATCAAACAGGTTTAGAGCAAAGGTTTTTTCACGAACAAAATGAGTTGCTTAAACCAAGTGGATTCATAGGACATGGCTTTGGTATTATAGGTACTTTAATGATTATTGTGGGCGTTTTTAGCTACATGGCTCGTAAAAGATTCAGGAGTCTATCGCGATGGGGATATTTAAAACATTGGCTCGAATTCCATATCTTTCTTTGTACGCTGGGCCCCATTTTAGTGTTATATCACACGGCATTTAAGTTTGGGGGAATTGTAGCGGTGAGCTTTTGGAGTATGGTAGCAGTTGTTGCCAGTGGAGTGATAGGCCGGTTTATTTATTTGCAAATTCCTCGTACCATTGAAGGCAGGGAGCTCAGTTTGAATGAATTGAATTCGCAAAAAGCTGATTTTTTTAACTCAATAAGCGATAGGTTTTCATTGGATAGCGAGTTTATTGTTTTTCTCAACGAAGTATTTGGTTCGGAGAAAGAGTTATATAAGGGGTCTTTTTTCTCAAAAATGCTTCAGAGATTGGCCTATGAAAAGAATATCAAACAAGATATTGAGCGCCAACTCAAGTCGAGAAATGTCTCTAAAAAGAATTATAAACAAATAACAAAGCTGGTTAAGGCTGAGATTTTGTTGAACAGAAGAATTGCATGGCTTTCAACCATGCATAAGTTTTTAGAATATTGGCATGTTATTCACCTTCCATTTGCATTGATTATGTTAGTCATTATGATTGTGCATGTAGGGGTAGCGGTAGTTTTTGGATATACTTGGATGTTTTGATGATGGATTATATTTCAGAAGAGGTTATTATATACACAATTGTTGCTTTATTTGTGATCATTGTGTTGGCTATTTATTTAATAAGAAAGCATAGGCAATCGAAGATTGTTGAGCAAAAGATTGAAGTAGCTAAACAAGAAGGGATGCATGAGCCTGTATCGTTACATCCTGTTGTTGATGTAAATTCTTGTATACAGAGTGGTGCCTGTATCAGAGCCTGTCCCGAACATGATATTCTGGGTATAAGAAACGGAAAAGCCACGGTTATTAATACTAGTCAGTGTGTGGGACATGGTGCCTGTTTTCATGCTTGCCCAACAGAAGCCATTTCTTTGCATATGGGTACCGAAAAAAGAGGTGTTGAGCTGCCACATGTTAATCAAAATTTCGAAACCAATGTGTCCGGAATTTTTATAGCTGGTGAAATGGGGGGCATGGGATTAATTAAAAATGCCGTAGAGCAAGGAAAGCAAGCTGTGGACAATCTGATAGCAGATATAAATAAAGAGAGAGTTACTGCTTACGATTTAGTAGTGGTAGGTGCAGGTCCTGCAGGGATATCAGCTTCTTTACAGGCCAAAAAACGAGGTTTGAATTGTATAACTATTGACCAGGAATCATTAGGTGGAACAGTATATAATTTTCCTCGATCAAAGATTGTAATGACAGCACCCATGGATTTACCATTGTATGGAAAGATTAAATTGAGAGAGACGAGTAAAGATGAGTTATTGGAGCTGTGGAATAAGGTTTTAGATGAAAATGATATTAAAATTCATGAGAATATTAAGGTAAATGAAATTAATAAGTTAGAGAATGCACATGGATTTGAAATTTGTACAAACCAAGGAATAACATATTCAACACAAAAGGTTTTGTTAGCCATTGGCAGGCGGGGAACTCCGCGTAAATTAGGCATACCTGGAGAGGAGTTACCTAAAGTAGCCTATCGCTTGCTAGAGCCGGAACTGATTAAAAATAAAAAGATTGTGGTGGTGGGTGGTGGTGATTCTGCCATTGAGTCAGCGCTATTGTTAATGGAGGATAATGAGGTTATACTTTCGTATCGAAAAGATAAATTTTCGAGATTAAAGCCTAAAAACAATGTAAAAATTAAGGAGGCCATTGAAAAGAAACGGATGAACGTATTGTTGAATTCAAATTTGGTTTCTATTGAAGAAAATCTGGTAAAAGTAAAGATGGATACCGGAGATACGATCGACCAGGAAAATGATTTAGTTTACATTTTTGCAGGAGGAGAGCTACCTACACAGTTTTTGAAAAATGTAGGAATTGATATTACCAAAAAGTTTGGGGAGGTTGTTTTAACGAAAAAGAAAAAGTAATTTCTGTTGAAAAAGATATATAAATATACTTACGCTTTGTGGATTGTTTGTTTATTATTACAAACAAGCCTTTCTAATGCACAACTTTCGCCAGGAGAATTATCAAAGGCACATGCACATCTTGAAGGTGTGGGAAATTGTACTCAATGCCATGTCCTCAACGAAAAAGAAACGACTTCAAAGTGTTTAAAGTGCCATGTTGAAATTCAGCAATTTATTGATGAAGGAAAAGGCTATCACTCTTCGCGTGAAGTAAAAGGAAAAAAGTGTGCCAGTTGCCATGGTGAACATTTTGGGCTTAATTTTGAAATTACACGTTTTGATAAAGATAAGTTTAATCATGAGTTAAGTGGCTACAAACTGGAAGGAAAGCATTCGGAATTAGATTGTGCCAAATGTCATAATAAGGAGTTGGTTGTAAACAAAATTTCGCAAAAAAAAGAAGGCACCTATCTGGGCTTAGGAACGGAGTGTTTATCATGTCATCCCGACTTTCATCAAAACACCTTGTCAAACAACTGTTTATCTTGTCATAATCAAGAAGGATTCAGGCCGGCTCCCGGATTTGATCATGCTCAATCTGATTTTCCCTTAGTAGGGAAACACCAAGAAGTGGATTGTGCAAAATGTCATAAAACGACCATTAAAAACGGAAAAGAATTTCAGCAGTTTTCCAATGTAGAACATAGTAATTGTACAAGTTGCCATGAGGATATACACAAAAATAAATTTGGTAACGACTGTAGAAAATGTCACGATGAATTTTCTTTTACACAGGTAAAAGGGATGGATAATTTTAACCATGATAGAACTAATTTTCCATTAATAGGGAAACACCAAAATGTAGACTGTAAGAGTTGTCACAAAGGCAGTTTAACCCAACCAATAAACCACAACAGGTGCTCTAATTGTCATACCGATTATCATCAAGGGCAGTTTGCCAAGCGGGGGGTGTCGCCGGACTGCGGTGATTGCCATACCGTAAATGGTTTTACACCAACAAATTACACATTAGAAAAGCATAATCGATCCGCATTTCCTTTAGAAGATTCTCATATGGCTACCCCTTGTTTTGCCTGCCATAAAACAAAAGAGGGCTGGAATTTTTCATTTGAGGATAATAGTTGTACCCGATGTCATGAAAATATTCACGAAGATGTATTGGCAGATAAATACCTGATGTCTAACGGATGTAAAAACTGTCATTCGGTAACAGTCTGGAATGAAATAGCATTTGATCATAATCAAACCAACTACAAATTACAAGGAAAACATCAGGAAGTGGCATGTCGAAGTTGTCATTTTTCAGAAACAGAAACCGGAGAAAATCAACAGTTTGCCGGAGTTCAGACTTCATGTGAAAATTGCCATACCGACGTACATCATAATCAGTTTTTACAGGATGGGAAAAATGATTGCGAGCGATGTCATGTTTTTGCCAGTTGGAAACCAGAAAAATTCGATCACAATAATGCTCGTTTTGTTTTAGACGGAGAACACGCTAATCTTGATTGTGTCAGCTGTCATAAGCCCACAGACGGATTAATTCAGAATTATATTATTTACAAATTTAAGGATGTATCATGCGCAAGTTGTCATTAAACATCCTCCTTTTATGTGTTTCAACATTTGTGTTTGCACAAAAAAATCCACATGGATATACAGCAAGTACAAATTGTTTAAATTGCCATAATACGGAGAGCTGGAATTTTACTTCCACAAATTTTAGTCACGATACAACAGGCTTTGTTCTGGAAGGTGAGCATAAGAATGTCTCTTGTTCTTCTTGTCATCCAACATTAGAATTTTCAAAAGCTACAAGTAATTGTACAGACTGTCATACAGATATGCATTCGGGTACCGTAGGGTTAGACTGTGATAGATGTCATGATACCCAATCGTGGATCATTGAAAATACCACAGAACTGCATGAACTAAGTCGTTTCCCTCTTTTAGGATCACATAAAATGGCCGATTGTTCATCATGCCATACAACAGCATCCAATTTAACCTTTGAACCACTTGGGGCGGAGTGTATCGATTGTCACCGGAATGATTATCTGGCAACAACAACTCCCAATCATGCAGAAGCCGGGTTTTCGGTAGATTGTATGGAGTGTCATAAAATAGATGCTAATGAATGGTCATCATCAGGTATTAATCATGATTTTTTCCCATTGGAAAAAGGACACGCCATTAACGATTGTGCTTCATGCCATACCAATGGTCTTAGTGCTCCTTTGTCCACAGACTGTTATAGCTGCCACCAAAAAGACTATGCTTCTACAGCTAGCCCAAATCATCAAAGTTTAGGATTCAGTACAAATTGTAAAGAATGTCATACCATTAATCCCGGATGGAAGCCTGCTGAATTCAGGGATCATGATGCTGTTTCCTTTCCTATTTATTCGGGTAAGCATAAAAATGAATGGAATGATTGTTCCAGTTGTCATACTCAGGCTGATAATTATTCTCTGTTTACCTGTGTAGATTGTCATGAGCATAACCGATCTAAAATGGATAGCGAACATAGAGGAGTTGGTGGTTATGCTTATAGCAGTCCTTCGTGTTATGCATGCCATCCCACAGGAGATGAAGAGTCAGCTTTTAACCACAGTGCCACAGGCTTTCCTTTAGCAGGTTTACACGGTACAGCTGATTGTGCAAGTTGCCATACATCAGGATATGCAGGAACTTCAAATCTCTGTTCCGAATGCCATTTAGCAGATTATAATAGTACTAGTAATCCAAACCATCAGTCAGCAGGCTATTCAATGCAATGTGAGAACTGCCATAAGTCCGGAGGGCCCGGATGGGAGTCTGTTTTTGATCACAATTCCACAGGTTTTCCTTTAGCAGGTTTACACGCTACAACGGATTGTGCTAGTTGCCATGCATCGGGATATGCAGGAACTTCAAGTCTTTGTTCCGATTGTCATTTAGCAGAGTACAACAGTACCAGTAATCCAAATCATCAATCTATAGGCTTGTCTAAACAATGTGAGGACTGCCACAAATCAGGAGGTCCAGATTGGGAGCCTGCAGGATTTCCGAACCATAACGACAGGTATGCTTTAAATGGTGCCCACAAAACGATTTCCACAGATTGTTATTTGTGTCATCAAGGGAATTATAACAGTACAGCAAATACTTGTTTTGGGTGTCATTCCAATGATTATCAATCGGCCACGAATCCCAATCATGCAACATCTAATTTCTCTACCGACTGTGAATCATGTCATAGTGAGAATGCCTGGAAACCAAGCACCTTCGATCATGATGGTCAGTATTTTCCTATTTATTCGGGAAAACATCGAGGGGAATGGAATTCTTGTTCAGACTGTCATACTCAATCATCTGATTTTTCAGCATTTTCATGCACTAACTGTCACGAGCACAGTCAGTCCCGAATGCAAAGTAAACATCAAGGTGTATCTGGTTTTGTTTACAATAGTGCTAATTGTTTAGCTTGTCACCCAACAGGAAGAGAATGATAAAAAAATGGAAATTTATTGCATATTGTTTTGTGTGTTTTATGCTTATACAGGGATGTGAATCCTTAAAAGCGCAAAGCAAAAATAATTTGTTGAACGGAGTGGTTTCATATATTACAGGACATAATGTTTATGTAAAATTTACCAACACGCAAAGGATTGAAAATGGGGATACTCTGTTTGTATCAAAAAATGAAGAAATGATTCCTGCTTTAGTCGTAGTACACCATTCAACCATGTCTTGTCTATGTAACCAGATTGGTCAATTTGTTTTTAAAGAAGGCGACCAGCTTGTGGCTATTTCAAGAGAGATAAAAGATAAAGTAGAAGATGCATCAACCAAAGAAAATAATAAAATAGATCAAGATGTAAACGAGCAGGTTTTATTATCTGTGAATCAAAAAAAATTGCGAAATACTGAAAAGAGTGATTTTTCAGGAAGCTTGTCGCTATCTTCTTTTTCTACGTTAGCAAATTCTAATGGGTCTGATTCGCACCGTTTTCGGTATAGATTATCTATGAATGCAGATCATATTTCCAATTCAAAATTATCTGCCGAAACCTATGTGTCCTTTACACACAAGGCAGATGAGTGGAATAGGGTTAAGTCTAATTTAAACGATGCGCTAAAGATTTACGCTCTTGCTTTAAAATATGATTTTAATAAGAGTACGACTCTTTGGGCCGGACGTAGGATCAATCCCAAAATTGCCAATGTGGGCGCAGTAGACGGAGTACAATTTCAGAAACAATGGAATAGTTTTTATGCTGGAGCTGTGGTTGGTACCAGACCCGATTATATGGATTATGGATACAATGCTGATTTATTGGAATACGGAGCGTACGTAGGCCATCAATCTAAATTTACAAATGGTTTTGCACAGTCATCACTGGCTTTTTTTGAGCAACGTAATATGGGAAATATTGATCGTCGATTCGCATATTTTCAGCACAGTAACTCAGTCTTGAAAAATCTTATTTTGTTTTCTTCTGTAGAAGTTGATTTATATAAATTGAAAGACGGAGTGGCTACAAATGAACTTAGTCTTACCGGATTATATGTGTCATTGAATTACCGGGCATCGCGTAAACTATCGTTATTTACATCTTACGACAATCGCAAAAATGTAGTTTATTACGAAACTTTCCGCAATTATCCAGATTCGGTGCTACAACAGGTGTATAGGCAGGGTCTTCGTTTCAGAGTTACTTACAGACCCATGAAATATTTGAATTTGGGTTGTAGTGCAGGTACAAGATATGGCGAGGAGGATCCAAGACCAAATAATACATACTCAGCAAATGCTACTTATACCCGAGTGCCCCTTATTAATGCATCGCTTACAATTTCAGGAAACTTAATGCAAACGAGTTATCTCAATGGTCAAACCATTGGAGGACGTATTTCAAAGAGTGTATTAAAAGGTAAGCTGTATACCAGCTTAAATTACCGATGGGTGAAGTTTGATTATGTGAAGTTTTCTTCGCAACTAAAACAACATACCAGTGATCTGGATTTATCGTACTATTTCAACAAAAAGTTGTACTTGTCAGTTAACTATGAAGTGACATTTCAAGATGCACATAATTACAATCGGCTTTATTTAAATCTTAGGAAAAAGTTTTAAGGAGTATTGCTTAACAAATTGCTATAACAGTCTTGATGCCAAAATTTGAATACTAATTATTAAACTCATAAAAATGAAGACATTTCAATTCCTGTTTTTACTCGTGTTCATTGTTGCATGTGGTAAAAGTAATACAAATAACGATACTGATACAAATACTGATAGCTATACCAAAAGTATTGCAGCCATAAAAAAAGCGGTTACTGAAGGAAAACAATTTGAGGTTTTAGAACTTATTCAAACTTCAAAATACACCTATTTGAAAGTAAGTGAGAATGACGAAGTTCGATGGGTAGCAGTATCTAAAATTGATGCGGCTATAGGAGATAAATATTACTACGATAAAGCTTTGCCCATGAAAAATTTTTGGAGTAAAGAGTTAGAAAAGAGCTTTGAATCTGTTGATTTTATTAACCACATAAGTAAAACGCCTATGACATCAGATGTTTCATCAGCATCACCTATGGTGAACCCTCATGGGCATTCTGGTAAGGTTAAAGAGGTTCAGCTCCCTGAGGTATCGGTTCCAAAATCAGGTTCGGAGCTCACTATAGCTCAGATTTTTTCGAACCCACAAAATTTTGCCAATAAGGAAGTAGATATTAAAGGTATGGTGACTAAAGTGAACAAAAATATTATGGGAAGAAACTGGATTCATATTCAGGATGGCACCCGGCACAATAACAGTTTTGATCTTACTATTACCAGTAGTCAAATACCTGATCTTAACCAGATTGTATCATTTAAGGGATTAGTTCATTTGAATAAGGATTTTGGGTCGGGTTATTTTTATGATGTAATTATGGAAGATGCTGTTTTAAAATGATGCTTGTAAATTTAAAATCACATCTATTGTATTTTGTTAAATGTCAGCATTTTTCTTTTAAACTGTAATAAGAGATAATACATTGGGATTCAGGTGGAATGTGGAGGTAGCAACCTTATTGTTAAAAGCACTTACATTATATTTGTAGGTGCTTTTTTATTAGTTATTCGTTATGTTTTGTATAGAGGGAGTAAAGTGCTTTTTAAGCATCATCAGTATTTTGTGCATAAAACCAGCCTGGTAATTGATTATATCTAGCGTTTGGAGATAAGTATTCCCATAAAAAAAGCAACTATTCATTTAATGGGTAATTTTCTTATTTTCCATGTTGGGAATGTTATATTTTTTGTTGCGTTTATTATAAGTCTTAGTGTTTTAGGTATATATATTTGCATCTTGTATTTAAGACGAAAATTAACGAATATTAATTATTCCTAAGAGCATTTATAATATAAGGGATGCTTTTAAGGTTAATCCATTAACAAGTGTACACCACCTGAAAGCATTGATACTATACGAGGTTATACTTATACAAAAGATAAACTCTATTTATGGGGACGTCTAAAAACCTGTTTTTAACTTTCTAAATTAGCGGATTTTTTCAATTGCAAAAAATCGTAAAATTGCTCCTATTTTGTAATGAATTGTCTATAAGTTATTTAGCACTTACACTTATTGATGTAAGGATAAATCTATCCCATTGAAACCTTGATTTTTAACTGTACGCATCTGTTAATATTATAAGTTAAGTTCATCATTCCAATTTTAGCTTTTGCTCTTGCCATACCTATTGTT
>JBNKRV010000322.1:0-7589 GCA_050296935.1 Marinilabiliaceae bacterium
CGAACCCATTATTACTTTGCCAAGGAAAGAATACCTTCTAGCTCCGTATTGCCCGATGAAAAGGGGCGTAAAAACATAAGTTGTTGAAAATGAATAAAAAACTATCTAGTAAATTTGGATTACAACATAGAAGGTTACTAGTGTACTGATACTTTTTTACACCTTTAAATAAATCATTAAGCCATCAGGGAATATATGACCAGACATATATCCCCTGATGGTTCAGATTTATTTATTCACCGGATTGTTATTCATTAGATATTGCGTGAGTAAAGTATATAAATGCCGGGTAGTATTTGCACCTTCATATATACTATGTGATCGATTCGGATAGGCCATCATCTGGAATTGTTTGTTGTTTCGAACCAGCTCATTAACTAACATTTCCATGCTTTGGTAGTGCACGTTGTCATCGCCTGTTCCATGTATTACTAATAGGTTTCCCTCCAGGTTTTTAGCGTAAGTAATGGGCGATCCGTTCACAAAATCCTCCATGTTCTCCTGAGGTAATCCCATGTAACGCTCCTGGTACACATTGTCGTAAATCAACTGGTTTGACACTGCTGCCACAGCCATTCCGGTTTTATAAATATCCGGATATTGAAATAATAAATTTAAAGTCATAGAGCCACCACCGCTCCAACCCCAAACGGCTATGCGATCAGGATCAATAAAATGCATGGTTTTCAGAACCTCTTTTGCAGCTAATGCCTGATCTTTTGTATTGATGACTCCCATATTTCTATAAATGCACTTTCGCCAGGCACTTCCTTTTAAACAAGGAGTTCCTCGATTATCCATATCAATAATCACATATCCTTTCTGAGCCAGAAAGATATTCCATAAACCTATCCAATTGTCAGTGGCTACCTGTCCCCAGGGCTCACCATAAACATGAAATAGAACCGGATATTTTTTA
This sequence comes from Marinilabiliaceae bacterium, assembly GCA_050296935.1. Classification (GTDB taxonomy): domain Bacteria; phylum Bacteroidota; class Bacteroidia; order Bacteroidales; family Marinilabiliaceae; genus Saccharicrinis. The sequence continues at coordinate 920 of JBNKRV010000322.1, forward strand.
TCCGGATCAAAATCTATGGGTTTAATTATTCTGCCATCTACTTCAACTCCTTCTTCAGTGGTAACAGAGAAAAACTCAACTTCAGGCATTTTTAGAGAAGCTATTTTTTGAGAGAATTCATTATTGCTTACCAACGTATTTAAAACCTTGTGTTTGGGTAAAGAAACCACATTAACCTGACGGGCTTCCAATGCCGACTTGTGCGTATGAATGGCATATTTTCCATTTGGAGATATGTTGTAAGTATTGATTCCTGATACATCAGATGGAGTCACTCGAATTAAATTGCCACTTCCTTTTAAATCTACACGAAATAAATAACGTTGGGTACTGTTTTTCGGGGAAGCATGGAAATACACATCATGACTTGTTGTAACCAGCATCGAAGCCACATCATATTCACCACGGGTTAATAAAGTCTTTTTGCCCGTATTGATGTTTATTTTATATATATGTCGCCAGCTATCGGTTTCTGATAATCTTAAAAAGCTTGCACCGGAATCAACAAGTACCAGATCGTTTTTTCCCCAGTTATTGGATGAAACATCCGGGTATTGGATGTCAACCCAGGTATCTTCTTTTTCGGTATATACTTTTTTAATTTTTTTAGATCCCATGTTGTATAGCCAAACAATCAGTTTATTTTGGTGTCGGTTTAATTGTTGAATCAACAATTCATCTTTGTTAATCCATTGCATGGCCGGAATGTAATTTTGCACTTCGGAACCTTCGAGTGGAATCCATACTATCTTTTTTCCTGATAAATCTGAAATACCCACTTTGCATGCAGAAGGAGCCTGACCCACCTTTGGATATTGAATTGGGATGGGTCGGGAATAGATGGAATCCGTATTGTTAATCATATAAAACGTGCCGATCTTAGAAGCATCCAGTTGCCATAATGCAATGTGCTTGGCATCAGGGCTCCATTTAAAACCATCACGAACACCAAACTCTTCTTCATAAACCCAATCAAAGGTTCCGTTAATAATGCCGTCTCCACCGTCTTTGGTTAGCGCGGTTACTTTTCCTGTTGTCAGATTTTCAGTGTAAAGATTAAAATCCTGTACGTATGCTACGTTATCTTGCTCAGATGAAAATTTGGCAAACATCAATGAGCTCGAAGGAAAAGATTTTCCAACTTGATGAAGTTCTTCAGTGTTAAAATCATAAATCCAATAATCACCCTTGGTATTGGCTCTCCAAACTCGTGATGAATTAGTAAATATCAGTAGCTTAGATTTATCTGGGGAGTATGAAAAGGATTCAACATATATTGCAGAAGATCTGCCATTAGGAATCAGTCTCTCATTTTGTATAATTACTTCTCTTTTAGACGAGGCAGTTACATAACGGACTAATTCTTGTTTTCCTTTCTTGTTTCTTTCTACACGCACGTAGGCATTGCCACCTTCACTCCATTGTAAAGGTTGAAGATGTTTCATAGAAAACTCTCTGGAATTGTATATACGATCCAGCGTTAATAAGGAAGGATCATTATCTTGAGCCTTTAACAAGCCTGAGCCAATAATTACGGTAATTAAGCAAAATAAAAGTGTTAATCTGACTTTCATTGTGTATGTATTTTTATGGTTATGTATATTAAGAAGACTCATCATTTAATAATGAGAGTCGTAATTTGCAGGGTACAGCACAAAATAAATACATTTATTGGTTGTATTGGAGGGTAAATGTCATGAAATACATGTTATTTTTAAGATTTAGGTTTCATATGTATATAAGAAATAGCGTATGTTAAATCTTGCTTGGAGAGCAATTTCATGAAAGATCCTTGTCTGAACTCAGGTTACTATGTATTGCATTTGCAGCGATTGAGGAAATCCTCTGTGCTCTAGTTTTTATACAAAGGAATATCAATATCTGAAATATTATCTTGGTGTAATAAAAGTGTGTATTTTAAATAAATATTTTTCTTTTGCGATAGAGGGATTAATTCTTTTCCAGGGTAAGGGAATACAACATTTTGCATACTATTGCTCTTACTTAATATCCATTGGTTTACTAGTGATGGATTTTTCGGATGACAAATGTCTGTAATTCCAGCCGGGGTATTGCTTTTCCCAATTAATCCCGAAATATCCATCCAGTTGCCGGCTTTAACCAGCAGGGTGATAAGAGTATATTTCATAGATATTGATAAATATCCTCAAAAAAGTTGGATAGTTACTACTTCATATCTCTAATTCTGACTTCAATTCCACTATCTTTAAGTAAATCTACAATAAGATCCGTGTTGGTATCACCAAAATGGTATGGGTATAAGATTTTTGGTTTAACCATCAATGCGGCGTTAGCGGCCATCTGGGGTGTCATGGTATAGGGAAGATTCATTGGAATAAATGCCACATCAATATATTTCAAATTCTTCATTTCCGGAATGTTCTCCGTATCTCCGGCAATGTATACTCTTTTCCCATCAATACTTAATACGTAGCCATTGCCAACACCTTGCGGATGATAAGGCTTGCCACCTTCACGTTTATGCACAATATTATAGGCCGGAACAGCAGATACTTTACCCCACTTTGCAATGTAAGTGGTACCGTTGGTCATTATTGTAACGTTTTGATAATCCATCAAGGCATCTTCACATATTTTAGGGGCAATGATTTTTGTGTCAGATTTCACAATTTTAGAAATTGCATTAATGTCCAGATGATCACCATGATCATGCGTAATCAAAATAAGATCAGCATCTGGAAGCTTGGCATAATCACCCACTCTCGACCAGGGATCAATATGAATAATTGTCCCTTCGTAATTAATGTATAACGAACCATGTCCCACAAAGAATAATTCTAAATCTCCATGTTGAGTTACTACCTTATCCTGGGCGTTGGTTAAACTAATAATCGTTAATAACAGGACTGTAAATATTGTTTTCATATCAATTAATTTAGGTGATATATTGTTGAATATTTAATTGAGGTTCAGATTGTTTAATGATTTGTAAACAAATGAGAAAATGATTTGGTTTTAAAGGTTATAAAAGTATGGATACTAGTCTGAATCTTGTAAATATAATATTATTGTTAAAATAATTTGTCTACTAAAAAAATAGTACTATAATTGTAGTACTATAAATATAGTATTTCAAAATATGCTTTATAGTAATAACCTCAGTTCGACATAAAATTAATGGCTCAAACCGCTTATAAATAGTTGGGTTCAAGGAATATTTGCGAAGGCATAGCGTGTTATGGTAAACAAATATGACTAAGAGAACAGTTGTTTATAAGTGGGAATTACTATTTTTTCATTAAATGACCGATCTACTTCTCTAAAATTTATCACTATAGCTCGCTATGCTTCAAAATTTTATATTGTACATCAATCATTTAATAAAATATGAGCTCTATAATTTTATCGAACTGAGGTTAATAGTTAAAAAATTTTAGAGTAATGAAACAATTAACAAAAGCAGAAGAAGAAGTAATGCAAATTTTATGGTCTATGGGAGAAGGGGCTGTAAAGGATGTATTAAGTGGATTTGCAGAAAAGCAACCAGCCTATAACACTGTGGCAACAGTATTAAAGGTGTTAAAATCCAAAGATTTTGTCGAAAACAGAACCGAAGGTAATACTTATGTGTATGTGCCAAAAATTAGTAGAGAAGACTATTCTTCGTATCAAGTAAAGCACCTGCTTAAAAATTACTTTAACGGAAGTTTTGCTCGTTTAGCTACATTTTTTGCCAAAGATAATGATATGTCCATAGAGGATCTGGAAGCAATGTTGAAAGCTTCAGGAAAGGATGATTCTTCATCCCAAAAATAGTTTTTACTTAAGTCGCATTCTTATGAACTTGACCCATTATTTTTTGCATGCTTCGCTAATTGCGATGGCTGTCATTGGTGTATGTCAGGTGGTATTAAAAAATGACAATAATTTTAGAGGTATCCGGCTATTCTTATTAACCGGTTTACTGCTCATTAGTTTATTGCCATTGTATAAAGTATCTTACGATGTAAATATCGAGTATCCTACAGATGCTGTTTCCGCTCCCAGTATTGAAAAACTTCCCATAAATGATCAACAAATTCAAAAGCCGACAGTCCCTACAGAACTTGAAGAAAAACCTACTTTAAATTTGTACCAGAGTCTTCTGTTTATTTATTATAGTGGGATCCTTTACTTTTTAGTAAGAATCGTTTTTTATTTAATTCTTATATTCATCCGTTACCATCAATCTTCAAAGGAATTATGGAATGGCATTACAGTTTGTATACACCCTAAAACAGAATCACCATTTGTGATTGGAAGAGTCATTTTTGTAAATAGTTCAATCTATCTGGCACCAGAAAAACGTGATGTTTTAGTTCATGAGAGTATTCATCTACGACAAAATCATTGGATCGATATAGTGTTATGTGAGTTCATGATCATTTTGTTCTGGTTTAATCCGTTGGTTTGGTATTATAAACGTTTGGTGAGTGAGAATCTGGAATACCTAGCAGATCGTGGCGTTTTAGAAGAAGGCATTGAAAAAGAGTCTTATTTAAAATCCATTATATGTGAAACAATGGGAGCGGAAGCAATCGTGCTAGCTAATTACTTCCGTAACTCCCGAAATAAAAAGCGATTAAAAATGATGAAAAATCAAAACAAAAACAAATGGCAACAGCTAAAAATGCTGTTTCTATTGCCTGCAATAGGTGTAAGCCTTTGGGCATTTAGTGAACCAAATTATGTGATGGTGCCGGAAAAAGGAAATAATCAGTTTGAACAAGTCAATGATAGCCTTAAAGAAGAGTTTGTTTTAACTGGTTATGTTACTTATATTCCACCTTCAGATACGGTTGAAATACGTCTGACAGATGGTACCTATCGGAGTGTAATTGATCGACCTTCTCGAAAATTTTTAAAATCAACTGTCATCAGGAATTTAAGGAGTGGCGAAGAAATGACTACAGGCGATAGTGGTAAATTTTCTATGCGTGTAAAGCTAGGCGATTATTTAGACTTTAATAAAGAAGGCTATTTTTATAAGGACAAACAAATTACAAATAAAGAAAAGTTGTTTGTTGCTTTGAATAAGTTTTCTAAAGATAAAACCAAAGATAGAATTCGGATAAAAGTTAGAGCATATGGGCCACCAGATACTCTAGAAGTTCGACAAGAAGATGGATCTTATAAGATGATGATAGTAGGAGGTTCAACACTGCATCGTATCACTATTGCGGAAGTGGGGGCAGTTAAGAAACAGTATGAAAACGAAGGGATTTTTGAACTGGAAACCTATAGAGGAGCTAATTTAGAAGTAGGATATCGCGGGTACAAAAGTGAGCAATTTATTGCTGATCAAGAGGGTAAAATTTATACTGTGGTATTTAGAGAAAAGGCGATTTTTAATATGTTGGCAGGGGTATCTGAAAAAACTACCAATGATACTATACCTGTAAGGCAAAAGGATGGCACTTATATCTCTAAAATAGTTGAGGGTGAAATTATTCCATTAGACAATGTGAAAATTAAGAATACTAGAACAGGAGAAGAAGTGATTGTAAGTAGAGAATTTAAACTTCCTGTTATGATAGGTGACCATTTAGTATTTTCTAAAGAAGGGTATGAGAATACAAAATATTATATCACATATAATGTTGGAGGTTTTATTATTGATATCAAGATGAAGCGAATAAATGATGTGGATATAGCAGAGTGAATCATTATAGATATAGGGTATAGAGTCTTGTTAAAAAGAAATAACATTAATTTTATCAGGATTTGGTGTGTTTCGCCGAATCCTGATGTTTTACAATGAAGGTAATGTTCATATAATCAATAGTATGCTCAATGGAGAAGGAGTCTGATGACTGAATTTTATGGCGATTGTAAGTAATTCAATGAAAATTTTTCATATCCATTCTTCATCAGATATGAAAATGGCATTTTTAAAATTCTCTTGCACCTGTATTTCAACCGTTAATTTTTTTGCTTCTTTGAAGTATTCATAACATCTTTATTCGAAACAAAATTAATCACATTACTTGATGTTGCAGATTGATTGGTAGTTAAGCGTATTTTTGTGTTTTTGTTTATAACTAACCTGAGTATTTACATTTATTTAAAGTTGAATAATGAACATAAATCTTCTGAAAACTCGGAGTTGCAAACAGTGAATTAACCATAAAGGGAATGAAAACAAAAGAGCTGCAATGTAAAAAGTTGCGACTCTTTTGTGATATGATAGGAATTGCATTCCGGTTTTAACCAGGGATGTATTTGTTACAAATCGGAGCTAATACCATTTTAATAATTGCATTAGCATCAGGTATTATGCAGAATTACCTTATTTATTGTACGTTATTTTGGAAATTCACCAAATGGTGACTTATACCAATTAAAACTATAAATGCACCGGTATAATACCGGGCTAAATTCAAGCTACTTTAGGAACGAAGTGAACTATAAGTAGCATTTTGAATTTCATTCGGTATTGTTCGTCGAACCCGTATTATAAATCCTGACATATTAGCCAATATAATAGATTCCTTATGATGAATAAATCATATTAACCTGAGTTCGATTAAAATTAGCGAGCTCAAAATTCAGTAAATGATTGATTTACAATATAAATTTTTGAGACATAGCGAGCTATGGTGATAAAATTTAGAGCCGTAAATCGATTATTTACTGAAAAGCTATGAAT
>JBNKRV010000323.1:0-8274 GCA_050296935.1 Marinilabiliaceae bacterium
CTATGAATTTCACTTATAAATACCGATTTTCTGCGTCATATTTGCTTACCATAGCCCGCTATGCTTTCGCAAACATTCCTTGAAACTCAATATTTATAAGCGATTTGAGCCATTAATTTTATATCGAACTCAGGTTATTAATTTACCGGTAATGAACCTGCCTTTTTTCCTGCAGATTCAAATGCTAGAATTGTGATTGTCCAGCCAAAAGCAGTATCTGGAGCTGCTGTTTCCCCAAAAACTGAAGAGACGATCATTTATTGAGTATCTATCTATGCTTATTTTTGATTAATTTCTTTTTCTTGCGATATATGAAAAGCGCAGGAACAAACGATAAAGCCAGACCCAATGTTAAGATCAGGACTGAAAGCTTAACAACTCCAATATTCCTTAAGAAAAAGGAAAGTAGTACAAAGAAAATATTTACTCCTCCAATAATTAGTGATGTTTGAATATGAGTAAAACCTAAGGTTAACATTCGGTGATGTATATGATTTTTATCCGCAGTAAAAGGTGATTTACCTTTTGATATTCTATACACAAAAATTCGTAAGGTGTCAACAACCGGTACAATTAATATACCCATAACTACAGCAGGGGCTGAGTTCATTGAATATTTTAAAAAAGGTTGATTTTCAGGTTTGTTAAATTCAGCAAATTTTATGGCTACAACTGCGAGTAGAAATCCTAGAAGGAGAGAACCCGTATCGCCCATAAATATTTTTTGGTTTTTTGAAAAAACATTAAAATAAGTAAAGCCCAATAAGGCACCAATTAAGGCAGCAGAAAATACGGGTATATGATAGTTACCATTGATAAAAAACCATATAGAAAATGATGTAACAGCAATGATTGAAGTAATTGAAGCCAGACCATCAATGCCATCAATTAAATTTAATCCATTTAGTATAAAAATAAAAATAAGAAGTGTAAGCATAATTCCGGCAAGGTAGCTTAGATCCAGACCTAAAAAACCATGTAGTGATGTTAATCTCAAATCCCCCCAGCCAATGATAATAAATGCAGCTAAGATTTGACCAAATAGCTTCACCATTGGTGCAGTAACCATGATGTCATCTTTAATTCCGATAGAAAATATAATCAGTAAGGCCGGAATTAAAAAAGGTATCTGTGTGAAGCTAAACCATTCTGCAAATAGAGAGTAGGTGAATAAGAAACTTAAAAAAATTGCTAAACCACCAAGTGTTGGTATTTTAATTTTATGAACGTTTCTTTTATTGGGTTCGTCAAATAGGTTTTTTGACTCTGCAACTCTTAAGATGGTGGGTATAGCAAGAAATACCAGAAAAAATGAAAGAACTCCTGCAAATGGGATTAATAGTTTAATTGTAAAATTGTTCATGTAGTTTTGTTGTATGATGCAAAAGTAAAAAAAAACTGATTTAGTTTTTATTGCCATGTGTATTTTAGCAATTGATTTATACTGTCAAAACACAATATAGTTTTATTTATTCTTAAGAAATTGGAAATAAATTACGGAGTTAAAACCTAATATCACTTTTTAAAGTTGATTTGTTGTATGATGCAAAGTAAATAATTGGTATACATTAAACAAGTCAGGCATAACGTATATAAATAAAGATTATTCCTTATGCTTAAGGAATAACCTCTCTTCAATCTATATTATTTAATAATCTATTCTAAATTGTAAAAGGTTGTAAATACCTTGGTGGTGTAGGTATGGTCTTTTACGCCTCCAAGTTCTCTGATGGAGTGCATTGCTAACATTGCATTTCCCATATCGACAGATCTAATATCTAATTGACTTGTGGAAATATTACCAAGAGTTGAACCTCCGGCCATGTCGGATCTGTTTACAAATTTTTGATAAGGAACACCTGCTTTTTTACAAATATTTTCAAACACAGCTCCAGATTCTCCATCTGTAGTGTATTTCTGGTTGGCATTTATTTTAATGACAGGTCCTTTATTTATTACAGGGCGAAGTACCGGATCATGCTTATCAACAATATTAGGATGCACAGAATGTGCCATGTCAGCTGAAATCATGAATGAATTATAGATGGTTCTGTAATACTGCTCCATGTCATTACCTAATGCTGAATTTATACGTTTTATGATATTGCCTAAAACAGGAGATCCTGCACCTTGTTTTGAATTGCTTCCAACTTCTTCATTATCAAATATACATAGCATGTTTGTGCTTTGACTGTTGGTTGCATTTAATAAGGCACTTAAGCCCGCATGTACCATGGCAAGATCATCTAATTTCGGAGCACTTATGAATTCATTGTTCATCCCCATAATACAACCTTTGTTATGCTCATAAAGTGTCAGGTCAAAGTCAATGATATCATCAGGCTCTACGTTTAATTCTTCCGCAATTAATTTTACTAAGTAATTGTCTTTTTCAAAATTATCATTGATAATTGCTGCCAGTGGAAGCATATCAGTTTGTTTGTTTAACTCAATACCTTTGTTAACACCACGATTAAGATGTATAGCAAGGTTAGGAATAATTAATAGTGGTTTTTTAAAATTTACATATTCAGATTTTGGAAATAATAAATTATTAGATTTTAAACTCACTCGTCCGGCTAAAGATAAAGGACGGTCAAGCCATGTCATTAAAATAGGACCACCATATACTTCTGTATTTAATTTAAGAAAAGTGTTTTCAACCGTTATTTCCGGTTGTGGTTTTATTTTAAAGGAAGGCGAATCACTATGAGCACTAATCATTTTAATGCCGTTTGTATATAATTCTTTTGTTCCTAAAGAAAATGCAAATATGGCTGATGAATTCTTGCATGTATAATATTTTTTACCCTTTTCAAGTTTCCATTCATCAGTTAATAATAATTCCTGATATCCATTATGATCCAAGGTGTTTTTAATATTGTTAACCACGTGGTAAGGTGATGGACTTTCGTATATAAAGTCTATTAATTCATTTGCAAATGTATATTCTTGTTGCATTATCTGATTTTTTCGCAATTTATAAATTATCCAATAACAAACTTATAACAGTTAAAGGTGATTTTTGTTATGATCTACCTTCAATCTGGTATTAGTAAATGTAAAGGAGTAATAAATATAAATGAAAATCCCCGATAAATTTTATACTTATCGGGGAGAGTACATATGTTATATGTTTTTTTGTGTTTTGAAATTATATTCGGAATACAGATTGTTAATTATCTCTCTGGACATTACCGCTTTGAATAAGCTCCTCCGGATTTCCAATATAATTAATTTTACCACCTGTGGATGCTTTGGCCTCAAGTTTTTTAGAAGCATTAATCCATATGCTTGCGCCAGTAGATGCCTTAACATATGCTTCCTCACTTAAAAGTTGATCAGCAATGTATCTGCCTCCGGTATTACTTTTTACATCCTGAAAGTTTGTTTTACCTACCAATTCAACTTTTGATGATGATAAGGCTACGTTTAAATTTTTAGTATTTAAATCTAAAATAATGGTTGAACCTGTTCCGGCTTTTAGCTCGAGGTTTTCTGCATGAATGGTATTTTCACTTTTAATAAACGCCCCTGTTCCTGCGCTTATTGAAATTAATGATTTATAAGTAACATATACCATTACAGCCATGTCTTTGTAAATCTTGGTTTTTAATCTGATATTCAGACTTCGACCCTTAATGTCTGTAATTACGTCTGTAACATCTGCGTTTTCAATTTCAATTCTAACTCTCTCTTTGTCTCCTTCAATCAGAGTTACGTTTATTCCCTTTCCGGCATTTATTTTATTAAAGGTGCCAACGTTCCTGATTTGACTATTGCTTTCTTGTGCTTGTGAGTTAATAATAGAAGCAAATAAAAAAAATGTTAATAAAAATTTGTACATAATCTTATATTTTATTATTCGTTTGTGTGTTGACAATTTTTATACCAAAATTGAATGGCAATCTATCAACTTACTCTGATGTATGGTGAATATTGTATTTTTCTAATGGTAACATAAAGATATTAAACTGCATTTATGAAAATAAGTCATTAATCTCTTTTTGGTTCATATTTTTAAAAGGATTATTTGAATTTATAAAGGTATCTGCCAATTTAGATTTATGTTCTTGTAATCTCATGATTTTTTCTTCAATTGAATCTGTTGATATAAATCTATATACAAATACATTTTTGGTTTGACCAATTCGGTGTGCTCTGTTAATAGCCTGTGATTCAGCAGCGGGATTCCACCATGGATTCAATAAAAATACATAATCAGCACTAGTCAGATTTAAGCCAACTCCACCAGCTTTTAATGAAATTAAAAATACTCTGCAATTATCATTATTCTCAAATTCATCAACAACCTCTTTTCTGTTTGTAGTACTACCTGTTAATTTACTATACTTTATTTTACGCTTTGTCAGACTTTCTTCAATTAATTCCAGATCTTTAACAAACGATGAGAATAATAGTACTTTATGTTTTTCATTAATGATACTATCTAAATTATCAAGAATCATATTAAATTTGCCTGATTCCCCTTTGAATGTCGGATCAACAAAAACCGGATGATTAGCTATCTGGCGTAGTCTGGTTAATGCTTGTAGTGCTAGAAAAGTTGATTTTTCAAGACCTTGTTCTTCAAATGTTTTTAGTAGCTCATTTCTTATTCCGGATTTTTCAGCCTCATATACTTTTTGTTGCTCAGGAGTCATATCGCAGTACATTACCTGTTCGTTAACAGGAGGAAGCTCTTTGGCAACTTTATCTTTTGTTCTTCTTAATACAAACGGCTCAATTAACTTTTGAAGTTTTTCTTCGTACTCTTCATTATTTTTCTTTTCAATAGGGAAAATAAACTGACGTTTGAAAAAAGTAATATTTCCGAGTAGGCCCTTGTTTACAAAATTCATTTGTGCCCATAAATCAGAAAGAGAGTTTTCAATAGGGGTTCCTGTTAAAACTAATTTTTTGCTGCAACTAATTTGCATGATGGCATCATATATTTTTGAGTTTGGATTTTTGATGTATTGACTCTCATCCAATATGAAGTACTGAAATTGAACATGTTTCAAATATTCAATATCATTTCTTACAATTCCATATGAAGTTAATACAACATGATAATGCCTTAATATTTTTCCTATATCTTTTGATTTTACTCTGTTTGTCCCTGTATAAATGTATATTTTTAATGAAGGTGCAAATTTCTTAAATTCATTATACCAGTTGTGTATTAATGATGTAGGCATGGCTATAAGGCTTGTAGGTAAGCCACTTGTATTATAACCTTCTATGTTAGGTGATTCAAAAAGGTTAAGTTGTTGATTTGGATTTATAGTCTCCTTCGTAGAATTACTGTTTTCATATATCTTCAGTAATAAAGTGATTGTTTGAAGTGTTTTACCCAGTCCCATATCATCTGCCAGAATACCACCAAAATCATTTTTATATAAATAATGCATCCATTTATATCCTTGTAGTTGGTACGGCCGAAGTTTAGCTTGTAACGATGGGGGAGTAGATGCATCATTGTCGAATGATACTATTTTACTATTATCTGTTTTAAAGTCAGGTGATGTTTCAATTAAATTGTAATACATATGATTTAATTGGGCTTTACCTTCTTTTTCTTCGGCAAATAATAATATATCACTATATTGAGCAAACCATTCTTCTGGAATAATAAATATTTCCCCGTTAGGAAGCTTGTATTCATTTCTGCCGCTGATAATATACTTCCTGAATTTTATAAATGGAATCTCATAATCTCCAACTTTAATTTTTATTTGAAGATCAAACCAATCATTTTTTTTCGTGGTTTTAAGCTCGCTTGAGCATGTACCAACAAAATAGCTATGTTCCAGATTCTTTTGGATTACATCAATATTTAATTCCCTGAGTTTACTAATATTCAAATTTAACCAGGTGATAATCCTGATTATAGGATTGTTTTCTTCATTATTGTTGTTTTGAGGGTAGAAGTTGGCTCCGGATTCTTCTTCTAATCCTGATTTTCTGAGATCATCAATAATTTGCTTTTCCCAGGCTTCATCACGTTGATATTTTGTAAAAATATATTGTTCGTTTTTCGCTTCTAATTGTACGGCAACTTTTGAATTGCTTTTGGCCAGATACTCTTTGTTTTTATATTTAAATTTTAATACTAAAACGGGTTTCTGATTAATACCTTGTTCAATCGAAAGTAATGCTTCCGGTTGTGTCTGATCCTCATTAATTGTAAATCCGGAATGTACAACATGATTGTTTTTTATAGCGTTAAGCACAAATGTTTCCATGTAAGCTTTTACACTCCGCGATTGTATCTTAATGTGTGATTTTTCAAAAAAAGGAAGGAATTTTTTACTGTCAGTGTCATTAAATCTATATAATGTCCCTTGAATTAACATTGTACACGGATCATGCGTAATAACCAAGGGACTTTTATGTGTAACACTTAAATCCTTGTCTTTAAGTTTTACCTTTAAAGAGTAATCTATACCTTCTGAGTTAAGGTCAAAATAAAATACAGGATAAGCAGCATATTGATATGGAGTAATCTGATCTGTTTTGTATAAATTACTGTACTTTGAATCTTTAAAATACATTTTAATTTCAGGAGATTGTGAAAGTAACTCAAAACACAGTCCCATATATTTTTCTATATGCGGTCTTATAATATCCTGAAATTTCTTTTGATCCAGATTATCATAGAATAGTTTAATAGTTTTGTCCTTGGAATATATTCTGAATAAATGCTTATCACTAAGCTTCTGTAGTATTTTAATTAATTCTAATTCCTTATTGTTAAAATTATACTCATGTCTTGTAGGATTTGAAGTGTCAACTTTTTCAGTTAATGTCAAAGAGGGGGAATCCTCATTATTTTCAACTAAATAAGGGACTGCCAATAATCCCAGATTTCGATTTTCCGTAATAACAACTATAAATCTCTCCATTCAACTTCTGATCTAAAAACTTTTGTTTTAATGACTATAAGAGAGTAAAAGTAATTTACTTGAATGAAATATTGTAATGAATTTTAAAAAAAATAAATGTTATAGAATCGAGAATTTTAATGAATCGATTAATTATCAAGTTCAAAGAATATAAACAGAATAGTATGAATTATAAGTTTGCATCTTGACCTTTGTGGGGTGATTAAACTTATTGTACAATCAGCTGTTTAAATCAATAAGCAACCGTTACTAAGGCATTGAAAAAAACTTAAGTAGTGTTAGTCTATAAAGTCCAGCTACTGCGTTGTAGCTCAATATCCTCATATACGAAGGTATACCTCGGTTTGAATTTTTCATGCACCTTGCATTTAAACTTTATAGTACAAACACTCGACTTTATGGACAGGGACTTAGTAAGGAATTTTATACGGTATTGAAAATAGAAATTAATAAAACATGTTGTCATAAAATAATGACAACATAATAAGCATTCATCATAAAATTTAAATAAATAAATGAATCATTTAATAATATATGCACACCCGTCAGAGGATAGTTATTCACATCAATTAGTTTCACAATTAAAGGATTTTTTAATATCGAAAGGAGATAATGTGGTAGTAAGAGATTTGTATGGTATTGACTTTAACCCAATTCTATCTGCTCAGGAAATTGCAAATTTAAAAAATGGAATAATTGCTGATGATGTAAAGCAAGAACAGGAATTTGTATCCGAATGTGAAGTAATATCTGTAGTGTATCCTCTTTGGTGGGCTTCTTTTCCAGCAATTTTAAAAGGTTATATTGATCGTGTATTTTCATACGGATTTGGATATAAAGTAGGGGCTAGTGGTATTGAAGGTTTACTTACTGATAAAAAGGTAATTTTACATACTTCCATGGGAAATTCAATAGAAGACTATAAAAAGAATGATTTGCTAAAAAACTTCACCTTTACTCAAGGGCATGAGGTATTTGGTTTTTGTGGACTAGAAGTGGAAAATCACTTCTTTTATCCTAAAATTATGGTTGTTGATGAAGAAGTAAAGAAAAAATATATTGCAGATAGCTTAGCCTACTACAAAAATCTCAAATTTGAAATTCCCAATAGAGCGTAATAACCTGAGTTCGATTAAAATTTTAGAATTCAGATTGGCATAAAAGGCTGATATACAAGGCAAATTTTGCAGGGCTAGCTAGCTCGATAAATTTAACGAAGTAGATTAGTTTTTTATGCAAAGCATGAGAGTTTCCGCTTATAATTATTGCGATAAGTGAATGTAGAAGCAAAGTTTACTTTGATTATGCTGAACGCAGCAATAATCAGGAACTAAACAGCGATCTTCTTCCTGAAAATTATTCAAAA
>JBNKRV010000324.1:0-12753 GCA_050296935.1 Marinilabiliaceae bacterium
AAAGCTATGAATTTCGCTTATAAATACCGATTTTTTGCGTCATATTTGCTTACCATAGCCCGCTATGCTTTCGCAAACATTCCTTGAAACTCAATATTTATAAGCGATTTGAGCCATTAATTTTATATCGAACTCAGGTTAATACATTCTTAATTTGCTGCTTTCATCTGTTTTTAAGTTGTAGTTAAGCGATTGAGGAAGTCTGGTATCTGAAATAGTTGAAATTTGAGCATCTGATGTTTTCAATTTATTTGCAAATTGGCCCCTGAAATTTGAATTATCCATGGCCGGATTCATATCTTCAACTTTACAATTCAAGATCAATTGAATTCAAAGAGTCTGTACCATTGATAAAAGAATGCACGTCCTAAAAGTCCGGAATATAATGTATTACGGTTTTCTTATTCCAGAGACTCTGATTAATTTTTAAGTATCCATTCGTTTTAGGTAGTCACTTAACAATTAAATTAAAGAGATTAAGCTAATTTATTCGGATCTCAACTCACTAGAAGGTTGCTATGTGTGGTCTCTGTAAAGTCTTGATTTATTTTACATTCAATTTTCATAATGAATTTCTAATACATACTTATCCTGATTAAAGGTTTATCACCTTATCAGCTAAATTCTGAAGCTCAATAATATCAACCATGCTACCAATATGTCCAACAGTCACTTGATCGATTAAATTATAATGATTTAAACATGATTTACAAGCAATTAGTTTTACACCTCTTTGTTCAAGATTTTTTAAAGAATCAATAATGGGCGAGGGGTAACATATTAGTTTTACACCACCGTTATAAAAAGTAATGAATTTGGGTAAACTATTTTCTTTTAGTATCAGGTTAAAATAGTTGGTTATTAGCAGGAGTGCTAAATGGTCATCACCTTGTCCCATTCCATTTTGTGTGATTTGTAATAATGTGTTTTTGTTGTTCATTTGTTTTGTTTTTATTGAATTCCAATTGTCTCTATTACTTTGTTTTGCTCAGTTTCCCTATGCATTCACCTCCAAAAAACTTTTTAAAATTGGATTTGAACTGTTGCTATTCCATATCATTTTAAGGGTGGTTTTTTGTGGTATATTTTTAAGTTCAATGAATTTAATGTTCAGATTAAAGCCATGTTGAAGAATGCTGGGAACAATAGATATTCCAAAATCATTTTCTACCAGTCTGAAAATAGTATTGGCATTAACTGTAGAATGTGAAACTATAGGAGAAAATCCCGCATCATCGAAAATCTGCATTACTTTTTCGTAATACGATTCGCTGTAAGTCGAATCAAAGAGTATAAATGATTCATCCTTTAATTGAATAACAGAATCAAAATTACTTTCGTTAATAGGATGCTCTTGCGGTAATACCAACGAAAAGGTGTCTTCATATAGCGATTTTATTTCAAGACCTTTAGGTACCCGTTCCATGCGAACAAATCCGATATCAATTTCCTGATTGAGTAATGCTTTAATCTGTTTTTTATTGTCCATTTCATTCAGGTTAAAAAGTACATTGGGATGAGAGTTCCTGAATTTGAGTAATAGTTCAGGAATTACCTTTTGCATAGCAGATCCGACAAATCCCAATCTGATATTTCCCTGAACGCCATCATTTAGTAATCTGGCATGATGCAATAAGTCATCCAACCGTTGAAAGTTACTTTTAAGTTCTTGCTTTAAATAGGTGCCAGCTTCCGTTAATTCAACCTTACGGTTATGACGTTTAAATAATTTTACGCCTAGTTCCTCTTCCATTTGCTTTATTTGCCTGCTTAAGCCTGGCTGTGATATGTATAAGCGTTCTGCAGCTTTTCTAAAATGTAAATCCTCTGCAACAGCTAAGAAATATTTATAGTGTCGAAATTCTATTTGATTACTCATAGGTATCAATTGATGAAATAGATGGTCTTATTCTGTATCAAAACTACTTGTAAATTTGTAAATATACAAGGGGTATAAGTTCGTAGATACAGATATCGAGTATCGATATATTTCGTAATCGAATCATTTTTGGCCATTTTATATGACTGTCAGGTAAAAATATAGTCGTTTGTGGTATTGGTGGTTTGATAATGATCGTTTTATAGCTTCACCTTGACAATTAAAATAATGCGGGTAAATAAATTAAAAAAAATATGTTCAAATACGGGATAGATCATTTAACGATTAATAAAGCCATTGCTCTTGCAAAAGGAGAAATAAAGGCTGAGTTAACTTCAAAAGCCATAGAAAAAGTACAGGAATGTCGACGCAAGGTTGATGTGATGTCGCAATCAAACGTGTCTGTATATGGTATAAATACGGGGTTTGGCCCTTTATGTGATACTCAAATAACGCCAGAAGAAACAAGTAAACTACAAGAAAACCTGTTAATTACACATGCAGTTGGTGTTGGAAATCCCATCGATAAAGAGCTATCCAAAATAATGATGATCTGTAAGGTTCATGCGCTGTGTCAGGGTTTTTCAGGTGTTCGTTTAGCGTTAATCGAGCGTATCATATACTTTATTGAGAATGATATTCTACCCGTGGTTCCTGAGCAGGGATCTGTTGGGGCATCAGGTGATCTGGCGCCACTTTCTCACCTGTTTCTACCATTGCTTGGAGAAGGGGAAGTCTGGATTGGAGATAGGATTGTCTCAACTAAAGAATTCTACCGGAAAGAAAATATAGAACCTCTTAAGTTAGAAGCTAAAGAGGGATTGGGATTGATTAATGGTACACAGTTTATTTTGGCTCATACCATTATGGGTTTATACAGGATGGAGTACTTGCTGGATCTGGCTGATTTGGCAGGAGCAATGAGCTTAGAAGGTTTAATGGGCAGTGCTTCCCCATTTCGGGAAGAATTACATAGGATTCGTCCTTTCAAAGGAAATATGAGGGTGGCAGAGCGTATTCGTTTTTTGTTAACCGATTCTGAGAATGTGAAAGTACATGAACATTGCCAGCGCGTGCAGGATCCCTATTCAATTCGATGTATGCCTCAGGTACATGGTGCCAGCAGAAATGCATGGATACATCTTAACGAATTGGCCGAGATTGAAATGAATTCTGTAACTGATAATCCAATTATATTAACGGATAGTCTGGCTATTTCCGGAGGTAATTTTCACGGACAACCCTTGGCAATGGCATTGGATTATTGCAGCATAGCTGCTTCAGAATTAGGAAATATATCAGATAGAAGAAGCTATTTGATGCTTGAAGGTAAATATGGATTACCGCGATTATTAACAGCTAATGGAGGATTAAATTCTGGCTTTATGATTCCCCAGTACACAACGGCTGCTTTGGTTACGGAAAATAAATCATTGTGTTTTCCTCCTTCTGCTGACAGTATTCCGACTTCTTTAGGACAGGAAGATCATGTATCCATGGGAAGTATTTCTGGCAGAAAGTTTAATCAGATTCTGGGAAACCTGGAAAAGATATTTGCTATTGAATTGATGTATGCAGCCCAAGCCATGGAGTTTCGACGACCAAATCGTTTTTCTCCTGTCATTGAAGAAAATTTTTCAATAATCAGAGATAAAGTGGATAAGCTTGAAGATGACAGATTGATTAAGGATGATATTGCAGCAATGGTGAAATTAGTACATGATAGGGAGTTTGTTGTTCGTTAGTACATTGAATATCAATTCTATCTCCATTATTTCTTAACAAAACCACATCATAATAAAACTATAAGAAAATGACTTTTCAGGAACAAATATTACAAGGCATACCTGCAGAATTACCAGCTCCCAAGGCCTATAATCAGGATGCCAGTCACGCACCTAAAAGAAAAGATATATTAACTCTTGAGGAAAAGCAGCTGGCCATTCGTAATGCACTTCGCTATTTTCCTGAAGCATGGCATGAGGAATTGGCAAGGGAATTTGCTCAGGAATTAAAGGAGTACGGTCGAATTTATATGTACAGGTTTAAGCCTGATTATGAAATGTATGCCCGATCCATTGATGATTATCCTTCCCGGAGTCGTCAGGCTGCAGCCATCATGTTAATGATTCAGAATAATCTGGATCCGGCTGTCGCCCAGCACCCTGAAGAACTCATTACTTATGGTGGAAATGGAGCTGTATTTCAGAATTGGGCACAATATCTGCTGACTATGCAGTATCTGGCAACAATGACAGAAGAGCAGACATTGCATTTGTATTCAGGTCATCCTATGGGCATATTTCCTTCATCAAAGGCAGCCCCAAGGGTTGTTGTAACCAATGGAATGGTAGTTCCTAATTATTCCAAATCCGATGATTGGGAACGTTTTAATGCTTTGGGGGTTTCGCAATACGGACAAATGACTGCAGGTTCTTTTATGTATATAGGACCGCAGGGTATTGTACATGGAACAACCATTACGGTCATGAATGCATTTCGGAAAATACTTGATCAGGGTGAAAATACAGGAGGTAAGATATTTCTGACGGCCGGTTTAGGAGGGATGAGTGGAGCACAGCCTAAAGCAGGTAATATTGCAGGTTGCATTACCGTTTGTGCCGAAGTGAATGCTAAAGCTGCACAAAAAAGATATGATCAGGGATGGGTGGACGTTTTAATTGATTCGATGGAGGGCTTGATAACCAGAGTAAAGCAGGCAAGGGAGCATAAGGAAACTGTTTCCATTGCTTTTATCGGTAATGTGGTGGATGTGTGGGAACAGTTTGATAAGGAAAATATTTTTGTACATGTCGGTTCTGATCAAACATCTTTGCATAATCCCTGGTCAGGAGGTTATTATCCTGTTGGTGTTTCATACGAAGAATCCAATCGATTAATAAGAGAGGATCCTGAGTTGTTTAAGCAAAAGGTGCAGGAATCTCTTCGTCGTCAGGCGTCAGCCATAAACCGACATACCTCAGAAGGAACATATTTTTTCGATTATGGAAATGCATTTTTATTGGAAGCTTCCAGGGCAGGTGCTGATATCATGGCTGAAAATGGGAAAGATTTTCGGTATGCCTCCTATGTGCAGGATATTTTAGGTCCTATGTGTTTTGATTACGGGTTTGGTCCCTTCAGGTGGGTATGTACATCCGGTAAACCGGCAGATTTAGATCGTACAGATGAAATAGCTATGCAGGTGCTTCAGGAGATTATGGATCATTCTCCTAAAGAGATTCAATTGCAGATGCAGGATAATATTACATGGATTCGGGATGCTAAGAAAAATAAGTTGGTGGTAGGTTCGCAAGCCCGTATTTTATATGCAGATGCTGAGGGGCGAGCTAAGATTGCCAAGGCTTTTAATGATGAGGTGGCATCCGGTAATATTGGGCCGGTTGTTTTAGGGCGGGATCATCATGATGTCAGTGGAACCGATTCTCCCTACAGAGAAACATCAAACATATATGATGGCAGTAAATTTACAGCTGATATGGCCATTCAAAATGTTATAGGTGATAGTTTTAGAGGTGCCACATGGGTATCTATTCATAATGGAGGTGGAGTAGGATGGGGTGAAGTCATCAATGGAGGCTTTGGTATGCTATTGGATGGTACCCCGGAAACAGAAGAAAAACTTAAGAGCATGCTCTTTTTTGATGTAAATAACGGTATAGCACGCAGAAGCTGGGCCAGAAATAAAGAAGCCCGATTTGCAATAGAACGCGAAATGGAACGATCACCCAACTTAAAAGTAACCTTACCAAATCTGGTAAATGATGGTATATTAAGAGGATTGTTTTAAAGAAATAAAGAACACAGAGACGCAAAGGAATAGTTTGTATTGAAGTGTTTCTTTTATATCAATTAAATGAAAAAAGATATATGATGAAAAAGGAAAGTAAAACCAATAAAAGCTCTGTGCATTCGTGCCTCTGTGTTCATCTAAAAATTATCAGATAATCATGTAAATCATCTTGATACTTACATCTTGATACTAAGAAAATGAAAACACTATTTAAAAATATAAAGCAATTGGTTCAGGTTCGCCGAAAACCCATATCATTTGTTGCAGGTAAGGATATGAGTCATTTACCTGTTATAGAAAATGCTTGGTTATTAATTGATAACGGATATATTGTTGATTTTGGAGAAATGGATAATTGTCCGGATAATGATACAGATGAGGTAATTGATGTAACCGGTAAGCTGATATTGCCGGCCTGGTGCGATTCTCATACACATATTGTTTACGCCGGAAATA
The DNA here is from genome assembly GCA_050296935.1 of Marinilabiliaceae bacterium. Lineage (GTDB taxonomy): Bacteria > Bacteroidota > Bacteroidia > Bacteroidales > Marinilabiliaceae > Saccharicrinis. Next base: position 6,150 of record JBNKRV010000324.1, read on the forward strand.
GAGAGGGTGAATTTGTAGATAAGATTAATGGCCTGACCTATGAGCAGATTGCAAAAAGAGGAGGAGGGATTCTGAACTCAGCACAACAACTACAGGAAATATCAGAAGATAAGCTGTATCAGCAAAGTAAAATGCGCCTGGCGGAAGTTATACAAATGGGAACAGGAGCTATTGAAATTAAATCGGGATATGGATTAACCAAAGAAGCGGAAATAAAAATGCTTCGTGTTATAAAGTATTTGAAAGCAGATTATCCTGTTGTTGTAAAAGCTTCCTTTTTAGGTGCTCATGCCTTACCAAAAGAATATGCCAATAATAAGGAAGGTTATTTGCAAATGCTGATTGATGAAGTATTGCCTGTAATAGCCAGGGAAAAGCTTGCCGATTATGTGGATGTTTTTTGCGAAAAAGGCTATTTCAGTGTTAAAGATGCAGGGCTTCTATTGGCGGCAGGACAACAATATGGATTAAGAGGTAAGATACATGTCAATCAATTTAACATCATAGGAGGTGTTCAGGCAGCAGTAAAATACAATGCACTATCTGTAGATCATTTGGAAGTAATAAGTGAAGAAGATATTAAAAGCCTGAAAAATTCACAAACCATGCCGGTTGCATTGCCGGGGTGTTCTTTCTTTTTAGGTATTGCTTACACACCGGCACGGAGAATTATTGAGGCAGGTTTACCTTTGGCTTTGGCCTCTGATTACAATCCGGGTTCTACACCTTCAGGAAATATGAATTTAGTACTTTCGTTGGCCAGCATAAAAATGAAAATGACTCCCGAAGAAGCCATAAATGCAGCTACAATTAATGGGGCTTATGCTATGGGGGTTGATAATGAGCTGGGGTCAATAACGAAAGGTAAAAAAGCGAATCTTATCATTACGAAGGCTGTGGATTCATATGTCTCATTAGTCTATTCGTATGGAGCTAATCTTATTGATAATGTGTATTTTAGATAGTATAAGCAAGAGAATTTCATTTTTCTCGTTACTCTTGCTCTCAAAATGATCATTTACTGCAGTAAACTTACATTTTTCTAGCTTCAATAGCCTCAGAAATGAAACTTTCTTATCTGCCACTTGAGTTTTTGTACAAGTACCAGACAGGTAGTTTCTATGAGTCTCAGTTTGATTAATGCCGGGCTAAATTCATAGTTTTATTGGTATAACATTAAAGACCTCAGGTTTTATAAAATGATTGATATATAATATCAATTTTTGAAGTATAGTTAGCTAGTGCCTGTCCATAAATTCGCGTGTCTGGACTATAAAGTTTTAATACAAGGCGTGTGAAAAAATCAAATCGCAGTATACCAGTGTATATGAGTATTCGGATTTTGAGCAACCACGAGGAAGTGGATTTTATAGACAAACACTAGTAATGGTGATATTATTCAGAGAAGTAGATAAGTCATTTAAGCAACTGTATTCTTCCTCATATTTGCAGACCAAAGCACACTATACCTTCGCAGGTATTCCTTAAAACTTAATATTTATAATCGGTATGAGCCGTTAATTTTTATGTCTAACTGAAGTTTTTACAGTTACATATTGTTTTTAATAGTACCACCTTATTGAACGTTAAGAGCAGGCAAGAATGATTTGATAATTTGTAATTTACATTGTTATATAAAATCGTTAACTTTCATTAGAGTTAAAAATTTTCAAGAACTCTTATCAATAATACCGATTACACTTTGAGGTTGGCATTAAATTATTTTAGAGATATTAAGTTCATACAAGGCGTAAATTATTGCGATAAACGAGAGCAGAGCCAAGCTTGCTTGAGCTCTGCCGAGAGAAGCAATAATCACAAGATAATTATTGCGATAAACGAGAGCAGAGCCAGGCTTGCCCGGGCTCTGCCGGATGAAGCAATAATCATGAAATAAATTGAGCCATAGCAGTAGTTACTACGATAGTTGTAATGCAGTATCGGTTTAATAAAAACAAACCGCTAACATCATAGGTATATTGGTAAAATTCAATAGACAATGAAATAAAAAATTATGAAACTCTTTTTTTCCATAATAGTAATCTTGTCATTTTTATCAATAAAAAGTGTCTTTTCTCAGTACAATTTTAGAAAACTAGATCTGTCTACCGGGTTAAAATTTGTCAATTCAATATATAGAGATCATCAGGATTATTTATGGATCGGAAACAGAGGAATCGGGTTAACACGTTTTGATAGTTATGATTCGCAATCCTATACTTTTGATGAAAATGACTCATCTTCAATTTCGAATAATAGCATTAGATGTATTTATGAGGATAAAAGCCATAAACTATGGATTGGCACAGTAGGGGGGCTCAATCGTTATGTGAGAGAGAAAGATAATTTTATTCGATATTTATCAGATAGAAATGATAGTTTAAGTATTTCCAGTAATAATATTTATGAGATTATTGAATTTTCAGATATCGGATTATGGATGGCAACTTCAAAAGGTCTGGATTACTATATACCAGATGAAGATGGATTTAAGCACTTCGCACCTGAAGTTGAAGGGGAATTTTTGGGATTTACAGATATTGATATGGATCGCGATGGTTATATTTGGTGCGTTGGTCATTTTCCGGGGATTTTTCGTTTTGATCCATTATCCGGGGAGTTTGAATACTTTCAGGACAATAAAATTACCTCTGAGGATATTGTAGAAGCTTCAATATTAATTGATAAAGAGAATAATTTCTGGCTTGGATTTTATGGTTATGGTTTTCTTCAATTTGATGCCCGTAAGAATGAGTTCTTTCATTTTCCATCACAAAATGGAGGGGGAGGCACAAGGGGAAGTTTTGTGAAGGATATAATAGAAGTGAATGATTCTCTTTTATTTATAGGGCTCGATCAGGGAGGAATTAATGAATATAACAAGAACAGTGGAAAGTTTAAATATATTTCAAGTAATGATATTCAATATGGTAACCTTACCTCGGATGGGGTAAATTGTTTTTATATTGATAAAGAGGGTATTATCTGGGTGGGCACAACCCGGGGAGGAGTATGTTACTATAATAAAAAATTGTTTAAATTTCATTCGTATCTTCCAATTCGATTATTAGGTAAAGAAATTCGAAAACAATATCCTTCTATTACTCATGGTATTATTGGTTGTTTTCTTGAGGGTTCTGATGGTAAGATATGGATTGGTACAGATGGTGGCGGTGTTAATGTGTATGATCCTGAAACAGGCATTTTTCAGGTTTATCAGCATATTCCCGGAAACCCAAACAGCTTAAACTCTGATGTTATCAGATCTATACAGGAAGATAAAAATGGTAAAATCTGGATTCTTTCCTGGGATAAAAAAATTGTTTCGTTTGATAAAACGAAAAACCTGTTTGAAAGCCATGAATTTAAAAGTTCAAGTGGAATTTCTAAGTTGAAAAACTATTGGTCAATGTACATTGATAGTAAATCGCGTTTCTGGATTTCTTATCCTAGTGGAGAGATTTCTTTGTTTGATGATAAAGAAAAATTCATAGGTAATTATTTTAATGATTTAGAGATATCTGCCAATATGGCTCCGTTAATATACGAATCATCAACATCTGAAATTTTTATTTTTAACAATAATGGTTTGTTTAAATATAATAATTCAAGAGACAGTTTCGAGGTTTGCGTAAAAATGAATAATGTGGGTTTCGTGGCATTTGATATGGATTCTACTTTATGGTTAACAAGCGATGGAAATGGAATATTCCACACTACAAGCGATGGAGAGATTATTCATCATTATACCAGGTCCGATGGTTTGGCAGATAATTATACATGTGCTATAGGAACAGATGAAAATTTTATCTGGATTTCCACTAATAATGGACTAAGTATGCTTAACCGTAATACCGGTAAGTTTATTAATTTTTATGAGAAAGATGGATTACCAAGTAACCAGTTCTTCGAGCAATCTTATATGAAAGCGAGTAATGGAACTCATTATTTTGGAACAAGCAATGGGTTTGTATGGTTTGATCCCCTTAAAATACAATTGAATCAGCATACTCCTCCGATTTATATTTCAGACATGTTTATCTCCGGAAGAAAAATTAATTTTTTTAAAGAGAGAGATACCATATTAATTCAATGGGAAAAGGATGTTTTAATTAAATTTAATTTTTTAGCTATAAACTATACTGATCCGTTTAATAACCAATATGCTTATATGTTAGATGGAATGGAATCTGACTGGCATTATACAAATGCATATCAAAGAACGGCTTCTTATACTAATCTGGATCCGGGAACATATGTTTTTAAGGTGAAGGCATGTAATAATAATGGAGTGTGGAATGAAAAGAGTAAAAATTTAACGATTATAATTCCTACTCCACTCTTGAAGAGAAAAGGTGTTTATATCACAAGTTTTTTGTTGATAGTAGCACTTATTTGGCTAAAAATATATAGTAGGGAGAAAAAGATAAAATCTGATAGAAGAATACTTGAGAAAAAAGTTCAGGAAAGAACAAAAATTATCGAAAAGCAACACAATGAACTGGAACAACATCATGAAGAATTACAGATGCAAAGAGATGAGCTGTTTTTGCATAGAAATAAATTAGAAAAATTAGTAGATGAGCGAACAAACGATTTATTAATTGCAAAAGAAAAAGCAGAAGAATCAGATCGTTTGAAATCTTATTTTTTAGCCAATATGTCGCATGAAATCCGTACCCCAATGAATGCCATTATAGGCTTTTCCATGTTGTTGAACAATCCATCGATTACCGAAAATGAAAGGAAGGAATATACGTCATTAATTGTTTCAAACAGTGAATCATTATTATTTCTGATCGAAGATATAATGGATTTCTCATTAATTGAAAGTAATCAAATAAGAATATATTATAATGAATTTAACCTGAATGAGTTGATAAATAATATTTATTCCTCTTTTTCCTTACGCCATAATGATAGTAAGGTGAAGTTAAAAATTAATAATACTGTAGAAAGTGAAATGCTGGTTGTAATTTCAGATGAGAACCGAATAAAGCAAATTATTATAAACCTCGTGAGTAATGCATTAAAATTTACATCAGAAGGGTATATCGAAATAGGCTTAAGAAGGAATACCGATTATCTTCAAATTTATGTAAAAGATACAGGGCATGGTATATCAGAGAAGGAGATGGATCGTATCTTTAACCAGTTTGTAAAGCTTGAAGAAGATCAAATAACAGCGAAAAGAGGAGTTGGACTTGGATTAACAATTAGTAAGAGGTTGTCTGAGTTACTTGATTGTAAATTATCAGTGACTTCAGTCAAATTAATTGGTTCTGAGTTTGTACTTTCGATACCCTTAACGAAATTAGTTAATACAGGAGTCAGCATAAGATAAATTACTCCTTGGATCGTGTAAAAGGAACAAATCGGACTGAAAATAATATCTTGGTCACCATTTTATCTTCTTTTTTCTTTACCAATACCAAATCCTGAACCTGAGAAGGTTTACCAACAGGTATTACCATCACTCCGTTTACTTTTAACTGATCAGTTAACGAACGTGGAATATATATAGCCGCTGCAGTAACAATAATAGCATCATAAGGTGCATGTTCTCTCCATCCATAATAGCCATCTCCTGTTAGCAACCTTACGTTATTATAGCCAAGCTTTTGCAATCGTTCAATAGCTTCCTGACCTAATTCCGGTATAATCTCAACGGTATATACACTATCCACAATTTCTGCTAATATAGCGGCTTGATAACCAGATCCGGTACCAATCTCCAGAACTTTATAATCTGATCTGGGCTGAATCACCTGAGTCATATAGGCTACCATAAAAGGCTGAGAAATGGTTTGTCCGTAACCAATTGGAAGAGGCCCGTCATTGTATGCTTGTGGCAGATAGGCCTCCGGTACAAATAAATGTCGGGGCACTTTACGCATGGCCTGTAATGTGGCTTTATGTGTGATTCCCTTTATTTGCAAATCCTTTATCATCATAGATTCCTGCACTACACTGTATGGTTCATTTTGTTGACTAATTCCTTGTAATGAAATGAATATAATATAATATAATGAGTAGATGTATGATTATTATCCGATTCATTTTTGCATTGATTACTAGCACTTACAAAGAGCCTTCGTTACATTATATAATGTTGTCAATAACCTTAATGCAAGCATAAGCGGTCTGAAACATAGTTCAAACGAATACCCATTAATTATTGATTTTATAAGATTAATCCAAAAAATTATGTCGAACTAAGCATACTATAAATTTACAACAATTTATAAGGAAAGTCTATTTGTGATAATAATGGGTTGTTATTCTGTGTTATAAGTGCTTTTCTTTGGTGCGAAGTTTCGCAAAAACAAGTGTAATGCCTGTAAAAAATTAAACCGGGTATATTTATAATTTTAATACACCACACCGGTTTTATTATTTAACCTCAGTTCAATATAAAATCTGAGTTCTTTAATTTTAATCGAACTAAGGCTATTTAAGTAATCTAGTAACCTTCTATGTTGTAATCCAAATTTACTAGATAGTTTTTTATTCATTTTCAACAACTTATGTTTTTACGCCCCTTTTCATCGGGCAATACGGAGCTAGAAGGTATTCTTTCCTTGGCAAAGTAATAATGGGTTCG
>JBNKRV010000325.1:0-2596 GCA_050296935.1 Marinilabiliaceae bacterium
CTCTCTGTTTTACAGATTAACAAACCTAAATCCTGACTTTTACCTTTGCTTATTAATGTCACCTGGCATAAAAGTCAATCCGTTTTCCATATCAATCCCCATATAGGGAGAGCGCTTCTCCCGGTTCCGTTCAACAACGAAACAAGGTTCTTAATGCCCATTAAAAAACACACCTTACATTAAAATATATTTAATCATTTTGAGTCATTGCAGGGACTTTTGAGGGCAGTTATTGATTAATTATATTCTTATTGTTGGCGCCTGTTTTTTATTTTAATTAATTCATTTTCGTCATTTATTAACTGTAGTAACTCACTTTGCTCAATTGATGATTTCCAAACCAAGAAATCACAATAAGAATTGAAGTCTGCGGATTTCTTAGAATTTATTTCTATAAATGAATCGCCAATTTCTAATTCCGGTACTATTGAATCGTTTAGAGCAATATAAGCCACAATAAAACGATGATTGACCAAATCAAATGAATACAAGTGTTTATTTGAAGGCCTGGATTGTCTCTTGTTCAATGTTCCAAATTCAAGTTTTGAATTACTATTATTAATAGCAACTTGTTTAAATCGCTTCATAAAAACAATGCCAACTCTTTTTTCTGAATTATCTTTAACCTCAATATTTACGCTATCAATTTCTAACCCATTAAAATTTATATTGCAATTTATCTTCCTTTTGCAACCAATTGCTTTCCCATGAACCCCATAAGAAATACTCTTTTCATTCAGTATTGAGTTAATAACAATATGGCTCTTTAATTCTTTGAAAGCTGATGTAGGCAGTTCAACATCAAATAAACCACCATAATCAATTAAACAAGTATCTATTGCACAACCATTGAATATAAAGTTTGAATGCAGCCTATTAGCTCCATAGTAGAAAATATCTAATGATAAACTTGAATCTATCTCAAAGGTTTTATTAGACATAATAATTTTATCACTTTCAATTAACCAGTTTGAAGCTCTAATAATATTATTACCAAGAATCCCATTCCCAAAACACTTAAATACTTCTGGGAATTCTATTTCAACAGCATTAACTTCTTTAATTTCCCGATTTCCGACATTAGCAGACTCAAAATATTGGATATCCACTATTTTCGTGTTGCCATTGGAATCAAAAAGATTAATATGCTGCGCTGAAGGTATACTATCTTTTTGAAAGCAAACAAAATCTGCACCGGTATCAAATATTAAATTATGAGCATCATGATTAGTTGTAAAAGGTACAATAAAAAATGTATCAAATGGGTCAACAAATAATGTATCTCTATAATCCTGAGCAACAAATTGCCCAATACTTAAAAGGCTTATCTTTTTACTGCATGCAAACAATAAAAGTGGAACTATTACTATTAGAATAATTTTCTTCATTTTTTTACACTTAATAGGCGCTAACGTTGGCAATATGCGGAGGCTGGGATTTCAAAGCTCTTACCTATCAAACCGTTGTGATTTAGAGTAATTGTACAAAGGCTCAAATTGGTTACATCGCACAGCTTACGTATATTGTGTGTTGTAGAGTCGTTATTTTCTTTTCACAATTAATTTATATTCAGAATTCACTATTTCTCCACCTTTAACACCTGGAACAAAAGGTTCAAGTGTCAAAATTTCAATATTAGCGGCTTCATAATCCTTGTTTCCTATAGAATCCGAATCTACGACAAACCCATTCTTGTCGATTTTAATAATCAGTTCAAACTCTTCATTTTTAATTCCTTCAATGACTAATTCATCTACTAACAATGAATATCCTCTCATTGAAATTGATGTCAATTTTGAATTATCTAGTTCATTTGATGGATAAAATCTGGAATCATTTGATTTCACTAAGTTTCTATTGTAATTCAAGAATTCAAATTCTGCGTTGCTAACATCATCTAATTTCTTCGTAGCAGAGCAAAATCCTAAACCATAATTACCATCAATTCTTTCTACTGCATATATCAACCATTCCTCTTCGACATCCAAGTAAATATCACAATCTGAAACATAAAATAGAGTATCTCCATTTTCAACTGTTTCAAATTTTTTTGGCGTACTAAATACTACAAATTCAGATACACTATCACCTTTAAATATTTTTTTAATTTCAATTTCTATATTGTAAGAGTCCTTTGTTCTATTGAATACTTTTTTCACCTTACCTGAAACAACTACATCACAATGATAGTATTCCGAATCATATGAATAATCTCCATCACAATCACACGAAAAAACTTTCATAGAATAAATCAGGATAACAAATATCAGAATTGTTAATCTTTGCATACTGTTCGTTTTAATTCTAAATAACGTAAAACATTCGTCTAATATATTCTTTTATTCTTACGTTATCTTCCGAAATCAATATCTTCTTGGGCTATAGGTTGAATGCACAGTAAAGTAGAACCTGATAGCCTACTTTAATTATTGAGACTAAAATAACAATAATTAATAGACTATCAGCGCCCCCTTCATCAAACCGTACATGAAGTTTTATTCTCGTATTATTATCTGCTATAAGGCGTTCATGATTTTCTATTCCCTCATACGGCTTACCGATAGAGTTCTTTGTTTGATATTCATACAAACCTACC
>JBNKRV010000326.1:0-20561 GCA_050296935.1 Marinilabiliaceae bacterium
GATGTTCCTTATGTATATTTCGGGTTTCATCAAAAATCAGGTTATTTAGTTTAAAAACTTACTAACCTGAGTTCGATTAAAATTAGCGAGCTCAAATTTCAGTAAATGATTGATTTACAATATAAATTTTTGAGACATAGCCCGCTATGCTTTCGCAAACATTCCTTGAAACTCAATATTTATAAGCGATTTGAGCCATTAATTTTATATCGAATTCAGGTTAATATTAAAATGATATACTTTAAATGTAATAAATTTAAATGTTATTTTCCAGATGATATTTTACCAGGCATAATCACAAAAAAAAGCTGACAATACTTGTCAGCTTTTTTTGTTTTTCATTTTGCAGATAGATTTAACTGCCAGCAATAAATAGCTATAATGCTTTTAAACTAAGGTCAAGACTTTTAATGTGATGCGTTAATGCGCCAACAGAAATATAGTCAACGCCACATTCTGCATAATCTCTGATTGTATCTAATGTGATACCACCTGAAGACTCTGTTTCAAATTGCCCATTTATAATTTTAACAGCTTTCTTTGTTTCTTCGGGGGTAAAGTTGTCAAGCATGATTCTATGAATACCTCCAACTTTAATAACTTCGTCTAATTCAGCAAAATTCCGGACTTCTACTTCAATTTTTAAGTCTTTATTTTTCTCCGCAAGATAGGAAGTGACAGAATGAATCGCTTTTTCAATTCCCCCGGCAAAATCTATATGATTATCTTTTAGCATAATCATATCATATAATCCGATTCGGTGATTTACTCCGCCTCCTGTTTTTACTGCGAGTTTTTCAATTTCACGTAAACCAGGTGTGGTTTTGCGTGTATCTAAGATGCGTGTATGAAGTCCTTCAAGTTTTTTTACATAAATACTGGTAGTAGTTGCAATACCACTCATTCGTTGCATAATGTTTAAAACAAGTCTTTCGGCTTTTAGCAAATCCAGTACTTTACCATGTACAATAAAGGCAATGTCACCTGGTTTTATTTTAGCTCCGTCTTGTATGAACGTTTCAATTTTAATATCAGGGTCAAATTTTTTAAATACCCGCTCAGCTATTTCAACTCCTGCAATAATTCCTTCTTCTTTAACCAACAGTTGGGCTTTACCCATTGCAGTTTCAGGTATGCATGCTTGAGAGGAATGATCCCCGTCACCAATATCTTCGCGAATTGCATTATCTATGATGCTGTTTAATACAGACTCTTTAATCATCTTCTTTTTCTATTCTTAATTGATGTATGTACGTTTTATCCTCTTTATTTTTTGTTAAAAAATAAAATCTATAAACAGAATGGTCACTTTGATATTTTCCAATGGCAAATGCGGAGCTTTCTCTTTTTCCTTCATGAATTATTTTAAAACTCTTAACGGGATTACGTTTGAAGAATTCCTCCAGAACTAATTTTGCCTGAGAACTGCTGAACACTCCGGATTTTTGCGGTAGTACTAACTCAATTTTTCCATTGAAATAAGAAGAAAGTTCCTGTGCATTGGTGCTTTGTGTTGCTTTTATAATTGAAACAGGAAGTTGTGAATAGGAAGTGTAATTAACTCCCATGACCAGAACAATTATTAATAGCGATAATTTCGTTGTTGATTTTGAAAATTTCATTTTACAACTTTTGGTGCAACAAAAATATAGTAATACAAATATTAAACCATATATAATGGGTTGTTTTTGTATTTTTTATCTTTACAATCTTTAATATATATCTAATATTTAGCTATCAATCAATAAATAAGGACTTTTAAAATAATTCAGAATTCTTACATTCCTTATTCATGTTAGTTGGCAAATATGTATTTATCATTCAATTGAGTATAACAAGTTGAAGGTACAAATATCAAACCATGATTGAAATATATGGTATATCTTTATGATATTTGACTTGAAATCATATTTAAAATAGTTGTATACGCATGAAAGTAGTTTTAGTTTTAATTGGAAAAACAGATGAGAAGTATATTGATACTGGCGTAAAAAAGTATCTTGATAGATTAAAACACTATATACCCTTTGAAATGAAGGTTATACCTGATATAAAAAACACTAAAAAACTTTCTGTTGAACAGCAGAAAATATCAGAGGGACAATTAATTATTCAGCAATTTCAACCCGGGGATGAGATTATTTTACTGGATGAGGGAGGGAAAGAATATAGCTCTCGTGAATTTTCGGGCTTTATGGAACAGAAATTGTTGAGAGGATTGAAGCGTTTGGTATTTGTTGTTGGAGGGCCTTATGGATTCTCAAATGAAGTTTACCAGAAAAGTAATGGGAAATTATCCTTATCCAGAATGACATTTTCACATCAAATGGTAAGGCTTATTTTTGCCGAGCAATTGTATCGGGCCATGACTATCTTAAAAAATCAACCCTATCATCACGATTAGATTTAAACTTATATGTATAAAACCCTTAAAAACTTTTTTATAAGTTGGCAATTGATCCTGTTTATTGGTTCTGCAATGTTGATTTCCCTTTTTTCATGGGCATATTATAATTATAATAATCATTCATTTAGTGCATTACGTTTTCAAAATGTATTACAGCAAAAAAGTATTGAGGCCGATAATTTCATTGTTAATTTTAAATCACAGTTAAAAGAAAATGACGAGTGGGGAGCCGTTGAGACTACACTTAAATCTAAACCAAATGGTATTGAAATATTGGTTTATAAGGCAGACTCTTTGTGTTGTTGGACAGGACAAGTATTGCCCTTTCGGGATGAAAATATTAATTTGCTCAATCAACGTGTAGTTAAATTAGAGAACACCTGGTATCTGGTTGATAAAACTCCTTATCAGAATTGGCAAATATTTTCATTAATAAGCATTAAAACAGAATATTCCTTTAAAAATGCATTCTTACATGATGAGTATGCGATTGATATCCCTTTGGTATTATGTAAAGAAATTAGTTTAGATGAGAATGCAAAAGGTGACAAGGTGTTGGATGGGCATGGTAATTTTTTATTTACAGCTCTGGAATGTGATACTTCTAACCCGACCTATGCGAATTGGGGAGGAGTATTTGTTGTTATATTTATATTACTATTTGTTCAGGTTGTAATTCTACTGATTAAAAATCAGAAAAGTACACTACATAATAATTTAGTATTTATTGGAAGTATTTTGTTTAGCATTGGTTTGTACTATATTCATATAACATTTCAATTTCCATCGTTTTTATTTTCAACATCATTGTTTTCACCAGTATACTTTGGGGCAACTACTTTGTTTCCTAATCTGGGAAGTTTATTGCTGTTTGCAAGTGTTTTATTCGCAAATTCATATGTTTTTTATAAATATGTTGCTACCCCTTCCTTTATCCTGAAACTTAGCGAACTGAGGTTTGTGAAAAATATAACAATCGGATTAATTATTGTAGTTACATTGGGTTTCTGGCACTTGCAGAATTATATAGTTACCCTTTTGGTATCTAACTCTGTTTCAGCACCCTTGTTGTTTAAGGTCTCAGACTTGAATTTTTTTGATTTAATACGGATTTTCATCATTACTTTACTATGGTTGTCTGCTGTATTGGCAATTGAAAAGGTTTTTGTAATTTTTTTAAAGCAAGTCGGAAAAAAGAAACTTTCAGTTATCGTTGTTCTGGTTTCAATTTTACTGACCTTTTATAGTTTTAACCAGATATTCTGGGTGTCATCTGCCATGTTTATAATCATTTCGAACATGCTAATCTGGGTGACACGCAGGAAGAGTCACCATGCCTATTCTACATTTATTTGGTTCGTAGGAATTTTTTCAATATTTGCCGTTTATTCATTCTATTACCATAATTATAATAATGAGGAACAAGAAAGAAAGCTTCTCATTGAAAATTTATCATTCAGATTATCGCTGGAAGAAGATCCATTGTCTGAAATGCTCTTAAAAGAGATGGAGGAGGCCATGTATTCAGATTCAATGGTGATAAGCGAGTTGGGAAAGAAACAAATTGATGTTGAATCCTTATCCAGATATCTGAAAGTAAATTACTTTACTGGATACCTTGATAAATATGAGATGCAGTTAATTCCGTGTTGGCCTGGTGGAGATTTGTTTATTAATACGGATGATTCGGTATATAATTGTTATGAGTATTTTGATAGCATGTTAAATACTTCCGGCTCTCAGGTATTGGGAAGTAAGCATTTTTTCTTTTTAAAGAATCAAGGCGATATTATTACTTATTTTGGGGTGTTTAAGTTTTTTGATGGAAAACCGGAAGAAACATCCTTATTTATTGAGTTGGTGGCCAAGCCTTATTTTGAAGGGCCCGGATATCCCGAATTACTACTTTCAGAAAGGGAAAGTAAATTAAAAGAACCTCTGGCTAATTATTCCTATGCAAAATATATTAACGGGCAACTGAATAAAGAGGTTGGTGATTTTCATTACTCAATCCATTTAAATAGTATAGTAAAGAATCATAAAGATTTAGAAATCTTTTATCATGAAGGTTATTCTCATATTTGTTTTCGTCCTGATGATTCCAGCTGTATTATATTATCCTTGCCCAAGGTTAATATTTCCATGATACTGGTTGCCTTTTCCATGTTTTTCATCTCCTTTTTTATTTTTGGGGCAATGCTCATTCTCATAACCAGAATCCGGAAAGGCAGATTAATGTATAATTTTTCTGTACAGGAACGAATTCAAATTGCTTTTATCGGGCTAATGATGACGTTGTTACTGGTGATCGCAAGTGGTTCAGTTTGGCAAACCATCCGTCGTTTTGAGATAAAAAATAATCAGATATTATCAGAAAAAACCAAGTCGGTACTGATGGAACTGGAACACAAGCTTGGAAAAGAAAAGGAGTTAACACCTGACATGGAGGAATACCTTGAGTATCTGTTAAAAAAGTTCTCAAGTGTATTTTATATCGATATTAATCTGTACGGTACTAACGGACGACTTATTGCCACCTCCAGACCTGAATTATTTAACAAGGGCTTATCCGGTCATTTAATGAATAGTGTTGGTTTTATTAAGATAAACCGTAACGAGGAGGCTGAATTTATTCATCAGGAGTCTATCGGAGAACTAAAATATATATCAGCCTATGTTCCATTTGTAAATGAAGACAATAAAATTCTGGCTTATATAAATATGCCTTATTTTGTAGGAACAAGTGAGTTAAGAGATGAAGTTACCTCGCTTGTGATGGCTATTGTTAACTTCTACCTGATATTTTTAATTGTAGTTATTGGATTAACAGTAGTTGTGGCAAGGCGTATCACGCATCCATTGAAAGATATACAAGGTAAACTTGGAAATTTACGTTTGGGAAAGAGAAATGAAAAAATTGAGTATAAAGGAAATGATGAGATAGCACAGTTGGTAAGTGAGTATAATCGCATGGTTGAAGAGTTATCAGAAAGTGCTGATAAATTGGCCAAAACCGAAAGAGAGATGGCATGGAGAGAGATGGCCAGACAGATCGCCCATGAAATAAAGAACCCGCTCACACCGATGAAGTTGAGTATTCAGTATTTAGAGAAAGCTAAAGCAGACAATGCCCCTGATTTTGATGAAAAACTGAAACGGGTATCATCCACCTTAATTGATCAAATTGATAAATTATCATCTATAGCATCAGAGTTTTCTAATTTTGCCAAGATGCCAACAGCTAAGCGAAAGAAACTTGATATTATTGAGGTGTTATTACAATGTGTTAATTTGTTTGATAAATCGAATAATACTTCAATACAAGTTCATTCAGGTGATATTAATACCTATTATATTTATGCTGATAGCGAGCAAATGATAGGTGTTTTTAATAACCTGTTGCAAAATGCAATCCAATCAATTCCTAATAAACGTGAAGGGAAAATAGTAGTTGGTATTGAAGCTGCTAAAAGTAATATTACAATTAAGGTAGAAGATAATGGATTGGGTATTCCTAAAGAGGTGCAGGAGAAATTGTTTGTTCCCAATTTTACAACAAAAACCTCCGGAATGGGATTGGGTTTGGCTATTGTAAAGAATATTGTAGTGAACAGTAAGGGGAAGATATGGTTTGAATCAGAACTGGATAAGGGAACTGTTTTTTATGTGAGGTTCCCCGTTTACGATGGGCAGTGAATATGAGTTTTGTTATACGTACTCTATGAAATATCTTCCAGTTTAATTAATTGGTTAAGTATGGCATAAACAGTTAAACCGGAAACGGTTTTGATTCCTAACTTTCGTGTGATGTTTTTACGATGTGATATTACAGTATGTGTACTAATATACAATTCATTAGCAACCTCTTTGTTGGTTCTGCCTAATGCCACTTTAGTAAGAACTTCTTTTTCACGTTCACTCAGATCTTCAGAGTTTTCTTGCTGTATCACTGACTGTTGAACATTTTTAACCTGATTCCTGAGTTTATTTAGTAATGTTGACTTTGAGTCAAAAACAGAAAGTGTTTTTTCATTACTATCATCGGGTAAAGGCGTGTTAAAAATGTATACAATAATGGCATCCGGAGCATGTTTTTTTAATATCTGGTCTATTTCAGTTGAATTCGTAATGGTTGTATTTATAATAATAAGATTAGGCAATAACGATAGCAAAGATTCTTTAAGATCATCTGCATTTGCAATTTCTTCAATATGAGTTATCGTTTTTAACTCACTCAAAATAGTCGATAATCCTTTTCGAACCAGATAGGAGGGTTCTGCTAATAATATTCTTACCATAATACTCCTGTTAAAGGTTTTCCATTTCATTTTCCATTAATCGGACTCTTGGGATCAGCACTTTTTCTTCAAGTTTAGAATGATCCTGTAAATCTTTTTCAAGTCTGAATAACTCAAATAGAAGAGAATTGTATTTACAGCTGTCTGTGGGTAAGGGTAAGTATTTTATTAATATGTTTTTTAAGTCAAACAATTTTTCCTCAATATCATTATGATCTTCAAGGTATTTATTAATGCTGTAATCAGCGAATACATCATTAAAAGTTTTTGTTTTCTCATTACTGTCAATGCAATTGGCCAGTTCAAGCACATATGGAAATACCTTTTGCTCTTCAAGCTGCATGTGTACACTTAATTCGCGAATGTATTCAGTAAAAAAGTTTTTAATGAGTTCGTAACTCTTTGTGGATTCTTTTATATCGTTTATTAAACCTTCAATTTTATTTTCAATTTCAGGGATTTTGTATTCTAATACACATTGATGCGTTTTACGTAAATAGTTAATCAACCATTCAGGTTTAAATTGCAAAAATTTATCTTTAGGTAAGTAATCAACGTCATGAAAAGAGTTCGCAATTTGCAGAAAGAAGTCGGTGTTTACTTCATTTTCAATGCAAACCTCATCAATAGTCTTTTCTCTAAAGCCCAAAGGTATTCCCATTCTTTGAATAACAGCCAACAGCTGAAAATCCAGGTGGATTAAATCAGCCATTTTCATATCTGCAGTAATAAGCATAATGTATAATTTTGCCGTGAAGATACTCCTTATTTAAAATCTTTCCAAATAGCGCCGTGTATTAATTATTGTTTTACAACGGAAAATCTTCGATTAGTTTTGATTTGCTTAAAATCAATCAATCTTTGCCTTTGCTCGTCCCATAAACGTAATTTTAAAGTTTTAAGAGCTGAGAAGAAGGTGATGGGTTTAACTTGTTGAAATAGCTTATTCTCTTTATGACATTTAGGAAGGTTATAGTTAGGAATAATAGGAGACAAATGATGTATGTGATGAAACCCGATATTACCTGTAAACCATTGAAGTAATATTGGTAATTTGAAATACGATGACCCCTCTAATGCCATGGTTTTATAATCCCAGTTTTTCTCTTCGGCCCATATAACATTCTCAAACTGATGCTGCACGTAAAAAAGCCAAATGCCGTTACTTGTGGCAATATATAAAACCGGTAATTGAATTAGTAAGTAGGTTTTCCAACCGAGTAAAAATATCAGTCCGGTAACTATAGCCACCAGAATTACATTAGTGATATGTGTTTGAATTTTAACACTTTTTGAGTGTCGTTTTAAAGGTAATCTATACTGAAGTGCAAATTGTAGCAATGGAGCGATACCAAATAAAAATATAGGATGACGGTAAACTCTGTATCTGAATCGACCCCATTTGCTTCGGTTCAGATATTCCTGCACTGTTAGCGTTTTTACATCACCAATTCCTCTCTTATCAAGATTACCTACCGTACTGTGATGGATGATATGATCATTTTGCCATCGGTGAAATGGTGTAAATGCAAAAAGTCCGAGTAAAAATCCGGCAACGGTGTTGTGCTTTCTCTTTTTAAAGAAGGACCCATGCACACAATCATGAAAAACAATAAATGTACGAACCAGAAATCCTGCTGCAATTACCGACAATCCTAATGTAATCCAATATGAATATTTTATGCTGATAACCATAAGTACCCATAAAATGATGTAAGGAACTACGGATGTAAATAGTTGTAGAATACTTTTCGAAATATTTGGTTTGTTATATTTCTTAATAATTTCAATCCAACCAGGAATTGAATTTGTATTTTGATTATTCGCCTTTTTCATAATGCAGTGTATTTACTCATTTATGAGTATTCTCTCCGTTAGCAAGAGAGAGATGTTAATAATAATTGACTGTTTTTATTTGAGGAAAAGTTTAAGCCGCTATGTGGAATAAAAATAATGTATTGCAAAAGAGGTTGTTACTGTAATGTTTGATTTTTAATCATGCCGTGTTTAATGTTATTTTTATAGTGGCTCTCTGATTTACTTTTACAAGTAATAATTCTTACTTACTGTAATTATGAATACTCAACGGGTTATAATCCATTAATAAAAAATCCTGTCGGATGTTTGTAAGCAAACTAATCTTTTTTAGTCTCTCCTTACAACGCTGTATATAAAACAAAAAAGAGGAGCTATTGTTGCAATAGCTCCTCTTAAATATTGTAAATAGTACGATTCTATTTTTTTCTCATGAAAATCTGAACAGGAACTCCTGAAAAGTCCCACATCTTTCTGATTTTATTTTCAAGAAAACGTTTGTAAGGGTCACGAACATATTGAGGCAAGTTACAAAAGAATGCAAATGCCGGAGTATTAGTAGGTAATTGCATAATGTATTTAATTTTGATGTATTTGCCTTTCAGGGATGGTGGTGGGTTGTCCTGCACAATTTGTTGCATGGCCTCATTCAACTTAGACGTAGGAATTTTACGTGTTTTATTTTCAAAAACCTGAACAGCAAATTCCAGCGCTTTATGAATACGTTGTTTTGTTAATACAGATGTAAATACGATTGGGAAATCAACAAATGGAGCAAATTTTTCCCTGATCTCAGCTTCATATTTTTTGGTAGTCATGGTGTCTTTTTCAATCAAGTCCCATTTGTTAATTAAAACGACTACTCCTTTTTTGTTTTTTTGAATTAATTGAAATATTTTTTGATCCTGACTTTCAACGCCTCTGGTAGCATCAATCATCAATAAACAAACATCTGAATTTTCAATAGCTCTGATGGCACGCATCACACTATAAAACTCAAGATCTTCACTCACTTTTGATTTTTTTCTTACCCCGGCAGTATCAACCAGATAAAAGTCGTGACCAAATTTATTGTACCGCGTATATATTGAATCCCGTGTAGTACCAGATATAGGAGTAACAATATTTCTGTCTTCACCAATGAAGGCATTTACAATTGAAGATTTGCCGGCATTAGGCCTGCCAACTACTGCAAATCTGGGGATATCTAATTCTTCAATGCTTTCGGAGCTGGGAAATACTTCAATTAACCTGTCTAATAATTCGCCAGTACCTGAACCATTGATAGATGAAACAGTAAATAACTCTTCTAGTCCAAGAGAATAGAAATAACTGGCCTCAGCAATTCGATCCGCATTATCTACCTTATTGGCTATCATTAATACTTTTTTCTTACTTCTGCGTAAGATATCGGCTACCATCTCATCATAGTCAGTAGTACCGGTTGTTACATCCAGCATAAAAAGTATTACATCAGCTTCTTCAATGGCGATTAATACTTGTTTGCGAATTTCTTCTTCAAATATATCTTCAGAACCAACGGCATATCCTCCTGTGTCAACAACAGAAAATTCCACACCATTCCAAACACATTTACCATATATACGGTCACGGGTAACCCCGCTCTCTTCATTAACAATGGCTGTGCGTGATTCTGTTAATCTGTTAAAAAGAGTTGATTTACCTACATTTGGTCTGCCTACAATGGCGGCTATATTTCCCATTTTTACTTTAGTTTTGCAATATTCAAAAATTAAAAAGCCTGCAAAGATAGTTATTTTTCAGGCACTAAATCAAAGTATTACATTATTATCAAAGAAAAAGCTATTGAGCTGACATCTCTTGATCTTGTTGTACGATTAGTGCTTCTTAAATCTTCTGAAGAATCCATGTTATTTTGGGTCGTAGCCAAAATTTCTAAGACTTTTATCCTTATCTCTCCAGTCTTTATTCACCTTAACGAACAGTTGTAAAAAGACTTTCTTGTCAAGAAATTTCTCCATGTCTTTTCGGGCTTCCGTACCTGTTTTTTTCAGTGCACTTCCCTTGTGTCCAATGATAATCCCTTTTTGAGAATCTCTGGCTACATGGATAATAGCTCTAATATTTATTTGCTTTTCATCTTCTTTAAACTCTTCTATCTCAACTTCAACTGAATACGGTATCTCCTTTTGATAATAGAGTAAAATCTTTTCACGGATAATTTCTGAAATGAAAAAACGGGTTGGCTTATCTGTTAAAGCATCTTTATCATAGTATGGATCGCATTCCGGTAACAGTTCCTTGATTCTTTTTAAAAGGTTATCCGTGTTAAAACCTCTTAGTGCTGACATCGGAAATATTTCTGCTTTAGGTAGCTCTTCTTTCCATATGGAAACCAATTCATCCAGTTGATCCGGATTTGATTCGTCAATTTTATTAATGACCAATATAACAGGGGAGTCTGTCTTTTTTACGCTGTTTAAAAAGTCGCTGTTTTTATCTATTTTTTCAACAACATCAGTCATGTAAATAATAATGTCGGCATCTTGCAAGGCTGTTTTAGAAAATTTCAGCATTGATTCCTGTAACTTGTAGTTTGGTTTTAGTACACCGGGTGTATCTGAAAACACAATCTGGTAATCTTCCTCATTCACAATACCCAAAATCCGGTGACGAGTTGTTTGAGCCTTTGAGGTAATAATCGACAATCGTTCACCAACTAACTTATTGGTTAAGGTTGATTTACCCACATTGGGATTACCTACAATATTTACAAATCCTGCTTTATGCTTCATTTTTATATATTTATTGCGCGAAGATACAAGATAAAGATGTTATCAGCAATTTTCGGTAAGTAGTGATAGCAAGAAAACTTAGTATTTGATATTTAAAGTTTAAGAATTAGGTTTTCGATTTGTTGAAAATCATTAGTTTATATTTAGAAATGACAGTTCTCAAAACAAGATTAACGAAATTATCGGACTTTCCTGTAGAGACAAATTAGTGTTCGTCTATAAAGTCCAACTACTGCGTTGTTGCTCAAAATCCAAATCCTCATATACCCAGGTATACTGCGGTTTGAATTTTTTACACGCCTTGTATTTAAACTTTATAGTTCAGACACCTGAATTTATGGACAGGCACTAATTACTATTCAATTTAAAAAAACAGAATTGAATAAATTTACCAGTGCAATCCGTTATACCAGAATTATCGTATTTGAATTTTATATAAATGTAATAGATGTTCTGATGCATATTGCGGGTTAAAATAGTTTTATTCCAATTTTTACTAAAAATCGATTGTAAGTTGTGGTGTGCTCTATTTCCTGAAGCCACCAATTATTAATGGAATAAGCAATTTCCTGATATCTATAGCCTATTGCTGTGTACAGTGTAATTTTACGTTTTGAAGGGAGAATGTATCCCAATTCTGTATTAAAATATTTTTTCCCCCAAGTATCTGTTATCTCAACATATTCAATCTTTTTTTCTTTCAAAGTAATAGATCGTCCTATGGAGGCATTCACATACCAGCTATGATTTTTTTGAGGCAACATAATTTTTAAATCCGGACCAATAAAGGCTGTTTTTGTATCCAGCCAACTAATACCTGTGCTTAGCCCGAATGCAAAATGCTTATTAAACCGGTAGTTGTGATCCATTTGTATTGTATGTATAAAAGTTTCCTCGTCAGAACCAGATCCAATTAAAAAGCCAAATGATGTAAAGTTGAGGTAACCTTGTTCTGGAACATCCGAATGCTGATTGTCCCGGGCTTGGATTCCAAGTGAAAGCGAAAAGAATAATAACACTAATATTTTGTACATAATCAGGGTTTTTTAAAGTAGACTTAAAATGGATTTAATAGTTGCGTAATTATAAGTAAAAATTACACGCAACTATTCAGCTATTCAATCATCTAGTAAAGTGTAGTGTCTTTTTAAAAAGAACTGTTAACTAGGTATGTGATAGGTGATCAATGATGCTATGAATACAAACTAAAATAACAATACAACTATGAAAAATCCATTCTTATCCTTCGTATTAATGATAGTTGCGGTACTGCAATTTTCATGTAAAGATCAAATAGAAGAAACTTATATTGTAAATACGCCTGAATATTTAAGTTACACAGATCTAAGAAACTCCTTTACAGTTAAAAGTGAAGAAATCATTCATCAGCCTGGGAAAATCTATTTTAAGGACAATTTTATTTTTATCAATGAATATCAAAAAGGGATTCATGTGATAAATAATGAAGACCCATCGAACCCTGAACAGATTGCTTTTATTGAAATTCCGGGAAATGTTGATATGGCAGTGAAAGGTAATATGCTGTATGCAGATAGTTATATTGACCTATTAACTATTGATATCAGCGATATGGCAAATATACAAGAAGTGGACAGGGATACCAGTGTTTTTCCTTATATCATTCCTGAAATTGAAATAGGCGTAATAGATGATATTAATACTGGCAATGGGGTAATTATTGGTTATACAAGTGTTGAGAAAACCCAGAAGGTTGGTGATAATAACTACTACTATTACCAAAGGTTTCCTATGTGGGAGGATGCGATGTTTACAATGGATGCAGCGGTGAATAAAATTAGTGGAAACGGGACAGGCACAGGGGGCTCAATGGCACGTTTTACATTGTATAGTGATTACCTGTATGCCATTGATAATGCATCCCTACATTTGTTTGATGTTTCAGATGCATCAAATCCGGCTTTTACTAAACAGATACCCATTAGCTGGCAGATAGAAACGCTGTTTCCATATAATAAAATGTTGTTTATAGGTGCTCAAAGCGGGATGTATGTTTATAGTCTGCAAGATCCTGCTTATCCCGAATTTATCTCGCAATTCAGACATGTTTCAGCATGCGACCCTGTTGTTGTAGAAGGTAATTATGCCTATGTAACTTTACGAGGTGGTAATTTATGCGGGGCAATCGAGAGTCAATTGGATGTTATTGATATTTCTAATATAGAAATGCCTGAATTGCTTGAAACATACACATTGTCAGAACCCTATGGATTGGGTATCGAGAATAATATATTATTTGTATGTGACGGTTCCGATGGTTTAAAGATATATAATGCCAGTGATCCCTTAGCCATCAGTGATAATTTGTTGGCTCATTACAAGGATATAGATGCGTTTGATGTGATTCCTCTTGGCAATGTTCTTTTATTAATTGGCAATGATGGATTGTATCAATATGATTATTCATCTATTGATGATATTAAGCTCTTGAGTCATATTCAGGTTTACGAAAATTAATAATGTATTGTATAAATGCGAATAGTAATCTCTTATAGGTAATACGCGCGGGTTATGAATTGCTATCGGCAATAATCAAAAACAATATGCTGTCATTTTTGTTTGCTATGCAAATTCAATAAATTAATGACAAATCAATTTCTGATAGTTGGCCAGGGATTAGCAGGTTCTTTACTTGCATATCAAATGTATAAAAGGGGGATTAATTTTAAAATTGTAGCGAGTGAGAATATTCCCAGAGCATCGGATGTGGCTGCCGGTTTATTTAATCCGCTTGTTTTTAAACGACTCAATATGAGCTGGCAGGCAGATGAGTGTTTGCCCATGATGAATGAGACCTACAAAGAGTTGGAATTGTTTTTAGATACTAAGTTCTTGCATCAAAAACAGATTCTTAAATTATTAAATGAACAGGAGTTTGAATTATGGAAAGGTAAGATGTCAAAAGGGGGCTTAAAGGAATATATTCAGGATTTATCCTCAGATATTGACATAAATGGATTAAAAGAATTCCATTCTTTTGGTAGTGTTGCTCAATCAGGGCATTTGGAGTTATCTAAAATGATTAAAGAGCTTCAGGTGTTTTTCAAAAAGGAAGGATTATTTATTGAAGATCAATTTGTATATGAAGATTTGCAGATTGATGCGCATCAAATTGTATGGAAGGACATCATTGCCAACCAAATTGTTTTCTGTGAAGGATATCTGGGGAAAGATAATCCATTTTTCAGAGATACAGGTTTGAATGCTACCAAAGGAGAGCTTTTGGAGATCCGTTGTAAAGATTTATCCGAAGCGTATATTTTGAATAAAAACCTGTTTGTATTACCTGTAGGGAATTCTCATTTTAAAATTGGAGCTACTTATGATTGGAAAAATATTAACCATGAAACTACTAACGAGGCACAATCAGAATTGCTAAAAAGATTTGAAGATATTGTTTCATTGCCCTATGAAGTAGTTAAGCATTATGCCGGAGTCAGGCCAACCGTAATGGATAGAAGGCCTGTTTTAGGGAGTCATCCAAACCACCATAATGTTCATATATTTAATGGTCTGGGAGCAAAGGGGGTAATGCTGGCACCGTACTTAGCCAGTAAAATGATCCGTTTTTTAACGGATGAAAACTTTAATCTCCCTGCAGAGATGAATGTAAGTCGTTTTTATAAAGCGAATTGAATCAACGTATTGGAATGGATGATATTGAGAGATTTGTGAGTAAGGTCGGTTTTTAAGATTCAATAGTCCTTTATGATTCCAATTTTTTTCAGGACTATTTTTTTGTAGCTTTATTTTATTGATGTATTGAAGTTGTGCGTCAGCTAAGAACCGAAGTGCTAAACAATAAACATTGAGAACAATAATTTACTATACCGCATTGATTTTATCTGGATTAGGAATTCCATTGAATATTTTTGGAATTGTTAATACAATGGTCAGCCTCAAATATGAAACTGATAATCCACGAGACTGTATATCTTTAGTTACTGGAACTAATTTATGTGAATCAATAACAAGGATGAAAATATGGATTCTGATTTGTGTTCTATTGATTGCGATTCTTTTGATTTTTAGGAAACGACTTTTAAAAACAAATAATTCAAAACCCGAAACAAAATGAAAAAACTACTGATTCTTTTACTGGTTTCCATTTCCGTATTTGCATTTGGACAGGATAAATACAACTATGTAAGCTTTGACAAATTAACTGAAGTAAAAGGAACTGAATATGTAATTGCCTCGATTGAAAATAGAGGTAAAATTGAAACTAAAAGTAAATACCTTCTTTTCATTAATACAGAAGACGGAGAAACAAAACAGATTGATTTACCTAAAGACTCGTACATAAGAACAGTTGAACAAATACAGATTAAAGAACTTGATATTAACAAGATTATTTTAGTCGCAAAAACAATTAATCTTGATGGTAATAAAGGAATTGATTGGAGTGACCCACAGCAGATATTCTTACTTTCAACTGATGGGAAAACTAAAACTCAATTGACTGACAATGGATTTTTTGTAAGTACATGGACAACAAATGAAAAGACAGGAACGATTACAATAACAGGACATTATGATTCAAACTCGAATGGAAAATATGATAAGACTGATAAAAATGAAATTCTTATATTCGATTTGAAAACAATGGAATTAATGACAAAAATATAAAAGCCGAACGCACAATAATAAATATACGTAAGCTGGGAGCTTGCAGGTAAATTTAACTTTTATACATTTAATAAAATTTGTAACGGTCAGATAGTTTGGAGGGTTTAAATCCCCAGCCTCCGCATATTCTGGGCGTTATCGGGAGAATTTTCAATAAGGTTTATGTAATTATCTGAGTGAAGTATTCTTTCAGTAATAATGAATATCATACCAATTAAAACTATCAATGCGCCGGTATAATGCCGGGCTGAATTCAAGCTACTTTAGGAACAAAGTGAACTAGAAGTAGCATTTTGAATTTTATTCGGTATCATTTCTAAATCTAAAACAATGAATGCAAAAAATAGTCATATTAGTTATGTGGAATTTAAAGCCCACGATCTTGTGAAAATCAAAGATTTTTATTCGGAAGTATTTAATTGGGTATTTACCGATTACGGACCTGATTATGTAGCTTTTTCTGATAGTGGATTAGATGGTGGTTTCGAGAAAACTGAAAAGGAAATTGAGAATGGCGTATTGGTTGTTTTGTATCATAAAAATCTGGATGAAATGAAGAGTAAAATAATTCTTGCCGGAGGAAAAATCTCTAAAGATATTTTTTCATTCCCTGGTGGGAAAAGGTTTCATTTTATAGATCCTTCAGGAAATGAACTGGCCATATGGTCTGAGAAATAATGATATTATTATCACAACCTTTATGCAGATATCAAGTCAACAGTTTACCGAGTCTGTGTTTCTCAATATCTATCCCGGTATTATAGAATAATCGGGTAATTAGACTTTCTAATGTATATTACGGATTTAAATCAACCTGATAAATAATGCCAACCTTGTGTATTTTAGCTTCAATCGGCTAAGGTTGTGGGGCATATGGTAAAGTTTTATGGTGGTTTTGTAAAGTGAGTTTTTTATTCTTTTTAATTGAACTCCAAAAGTTTTTCCAAAGTCAGGTTGCGCAATATTTTCAGGTATTCGATTTTGTTATATCCAAATTTAAATTCGTTCTATTAATGGGGCAATAACGTTGATTAAGCCTTTGTTGTGATTTATTATGTTTGTATTAAGATTTAGATGTTGAAGTTCACATGTATAACCATGACGAATTCAAAGCGGATCAAAAAAATCAATAATATATACTTTATATGAATTACAGGTTTATCAGAATTTTATCAACGGTTGTTTTTGCAATAGTAGCCGCAAGTTGTACAACCTATAATAATTATGAAAGTGTTCCTTTTGAGGAAAAATCACCTGCTGACTGGGAGAGTTTGAATGTAAATGAAATTAATAAAGAAGCTCCAAGGGCATATTATATTCCATTTTCCTCTGCCGAGGAGGTGGATAGAGATAATATCTGGTCTTCTACACTTATTAAATCATTAAATGGTGAATGGTTGTTTCATTTTTCACATAATCCATCTGAGCGACCTTATTATTTTTTTAAAGATGACTTTGATACCCGAAATTGGAAAACGATAACAGTTCCTTCAAACTGGGAACGTCAGGGATATGATTATCCAATTTATATAAGTGCAGGTTACCCTCATAAAATTACACCTCCAACCATTCAAAAAGAATACAATCCGGTAGGATCCTATAAACGAAAATTCACAGTCCCCGATAATTGGGATGGGAAAGATGTATACCTGCATTTTGGAGCAGCGGGGTCAGCGGTGTATGTATGGGTTAATGAGCAACAGGTAGGCTATTTTGAAGATTCAAAAACACCGTCAGAATTTAACATTACAAAATACCTTAAATCCGGCCGGAATACTTTGGCAGTCGAAGTATATAAATGGAGCGATGCCAGTTACCTGGAGGATCAGGATTTTTGGCGTATGGCTGGTATCACACGTGATGCGTTTCTGATGGCTCGTTATCCTCAGCATATCCGTGATTTTAAAATAGTAGCCGGATTGGAAGATGACTTTACAACAGGGAAATTTGATTTTTCTGCTGAAATTGTAGGTGCAGGTAAAGATGGAAATATTACCGTAAAAGCCCGGTTAATGGATGGCGAAAGGGAAGTAAGATCTTTTGAGGCTACTCCTGAAAACGGGAAAGTAAATTTTTTCTCGGTGTTGGATAATGTAAAAAAGTGGACTGCGGAAACACCAGATCTATATAATTTATTAATTTCTACTATAGATAATCAAGGTCATGTGGTGGAAGTTTTGCGTCAGGATGTTGGTTTCAGACGTATTGAAATTAAAGATTCTCATTTATTGGTCAACGGGCAATATGTTTATATCAAAGGAGTTAATCTTCATGAGCATGATGATGTAACAGGACATGTGGTTTCAGAGAAAACGATGATTAAGGATATTAAAGTGATGAAAAGTCATAATTTAAATGCAGTTCGAACTTCTCATTATCCACAACCAGAACGTTGGTATGAGTTATGTAATCAATACGGTTTGTATTTGGTAGATGAGGCAAATATAGAATCTCATGGCATGGGATACGGTGACCGTTCTCTTGCTAAAGACTCTTTATGGATGTCTGCACACTTATATCGTACTAAAAACATGTTTGAACGAGATAAAAACCAACCATCCATCATTATTTGGTCATTGGGTAATGAAGCGGGCAATGGTGTAAATTTCGAAGCTACTTATGATTATCTTAAAAGTGTGGATTCATCTCGTCCTTTACAATATGAACAAGCTCACGGTGGAAGAAATACCGATATTATGTGTCCGATGTATATGAGTATGGATAGGATGGCTGAGTATGCACGAGATAAAGGTGATAAGCCACTGATTCAGTGTGAGTATGCTCATGCCATGGGTAACAGTGTTGGCAACCTGAAAGATTATTGGGATTTAATAGAATCAGAACCTGTAATGCAGGGAGGATTTATTTGGGATTGGGTGGATCAGGGATTGTTGACTACCAATGATGCAGGTGAAGAATATTGGGCTTATGGTGGTGATTTTGGTCCGGATACGGTAGCAAGCTCAGGTAATTTTTGTATCAATGGATTGGTTAATCCCGATAGAGGTGTAAAACCTCAATTACTTGAGGTTAAAAAAGTTTATCAGTACATCAAATTTAAACCAGTCGACTTAAAAGCCGGTATTGTTAAAATTGAGAATAAATATGGATTTATCAATCTTGATAAATTTGATTTTACATACGAAATTAAGGGAAATGGTAAAGTGGTTAAATCCGGAAATATTGAAGGGGTTGCATTAGCTCCTGACCAGTCTGAAGCTTTTAATCTGGATGTTAATTTTACAGAAGAACCCAATACGGAGTACTTTTTAAATATTTATGCCAGATTAAGAAATGCTGAGTGGTTGGTGGATGCCGGAACAGTTTTAGCCAAAGAACAATTTGAATGGCCTGTATATAATAAAGTAGAAACTCAGTTTTCGACAGAAAAGGTAGATAGAAAGGTAAATGAAGATCAAATTGTTTTTTCAGGTAATGATTTTTCTATGGTTTTTGATACTAAAAAAGGCGAATTGATTTCATATAAATTAAATGATGCAGAACTGATTAAAAAGGGTCTGAAATTTCATTTCTGGAGGGCTCCGGTTGATAATGATTTAGGAAATAAACTGGACTCAAGAGCCAGAGTTTGGCGTAAAGCTGGTGAAAATAAAGAGCTGGTGGCACATACATCCTCTTCAGAAAATGGTATTTGGACAGTTACATTTGATTTCAGATTGATTGATAATGATCAGCGACTGGGATCATGCAGTTCTGAATTTTCAATTTATGGTGATGGTTCGGTTCATGTTGAAAATGCTATGAAGATTGATGGAAAAGAAATCCCTGAGCTGCCTCGTTTGGGTATGAATATAGTACTGCCACGTGAATTTGATCAGATGAGTTGGTTGGGTCGTGGACCTCATGAGAATTATTCAGATAGAAAAACGGCAGCCTTTGTGGATGTATATTCCGTATTAGTTGCAGATCAGTATTGGGCCTATATTCGACCACAAGAAAATGGTAATAAAACCGATGTTCGATGGGCTAAATTTACAAATGATAAAGGTTTTGGATTTCAGTTTGTTGCTGATGATTTGTTGGAAATTTCGGCCCATCACAATTTAATTGAAGATTTTGAGGGGCCGGAGCGTTCAGTTGATAGTGAAATTGACGATAAACAAAAAGTGAACCGTCATACCGTGGATGTAAAACCAAGAGACTTAACCTCTGTAAATATTGATTATAAACAGATGGGTGTTGGGGGCGACAATAGTTGGGGAGCATGGACTCATAAAGAATACAGATTAACAGAAAATGAATATAAATATGGTTTTTTGATAAAGCCGCTGAAATAAGTTTTGTATAGTTTGAGTAATATAGGCAGCCATTTCTGGCTGCCTTTTTTATGATTATTGCTTCATTCGGCATGGTCTATCAGGGCATGGTAAATTTTCAACGTGAATCCGGTTTTAATATTCTTTCAAAATAGCATGAGAGTTTCCGCTTATAAACAGCGATCTTCTTCCTGAAAATTATTCAAAATAGCCCGCTATTCTTTAATGTGGAAACTTTATGATAGGACACATTGAACTCGCAAAATGCTCGTTTCATAATTTTCAGTTGAATCTCACAATTTATAGGCGGTCTGAAACA
>JBNKRV010000327.1:0-35174 GCA_050296935.1 Marinilabiliaceae bacterium
ACCTGTCGTTTTGCCTCTCTTTAAAAGCGGCTGCAAAGATAACTCATTTAATTTCTAATATCCAAATTTAATTGGAGATATTTTTGAAACTTTTTTGACTACCCTTAAAACGATCTGTAATTCAACGTTTTTACCTTTTGTATTGCCTCAATATGTCTTCTTTATTCGTTCGCCTTTCGTTCAAAGCGGGTGCAAATTAAAGGACTTTATTTTGCTTTTCCTAATACGAAACGAAAGTTTTTTATCCCTACTGGTAAAATAATTATTTAATCATCACCTTGTCAATAATTTAGCTGCTAAAACTTTTTTTTAGCCTAAGTGACATATTGGCTGTATTTAGAATGAAATCTTCAATCTACAGTGTTTTTTTGCCGAAATGCTACAAAGGTTACGTAAATTCAACACTCGAATAGGTCACTCTAAGTTAGAAACACGCCATAACAACACATTATGCTTGAATTAATTTCTACAAAATTAAAACCTAGATAAATTACATCTCTATAGAAAGAGGGCTACTATACAACCCAAACAACAATTAATCCAAACAAAGCAACTCCCCTTTTGCTATTAACCTCAAAATAAAGCTATATCGCTAAATATAACTTATAAAAGACTGAATTATTCAGGCAATTTTAATAATGTTTTGTGCTGTTTGTAGAGATAAACTATCTGACAACATCAGATAATCTTTTAGAAAATTTTTAATTGCACTATCCCAGGACACATTAACATCTCGCGATTCTGCATACATATTAAACGCATCATCAGCAATTTGAAGTGCATAACTACCAAAACACTTGAAAATGAAATGAAATATCTGAGGGGGCAAACTCATTTGTTTGTATAAATCATACTGTCTATCAATAAGATCAACTATTTGACCATAGCTGTAGTCCTTTCCAACTTGAGCATAGACCCATGCTTTTGATGGATTTACAATCCACTGCTGAAAATCAACATTCAATTCATTACGATTCTTTAAGCACTTATATATAAGTTCTGAGTAGGTTTGAAATACAATATTTTCATCCTTTCTATCGGAGTCTCTTAACAAGATCATAAACCTCATAAGTAAGGCAAAAAAAGAAAATTTATAAGAGTTTACTACTATTGATCTTTTATTCTTAACTATATAACGAACATTTGCCATCCGGAATTTTAATGCAGCGATAGAATTTACATGATATTTTGTATTGAAATAAAAAGGCTCAAAAACATATGGAAACATATCATCTATTGATTTGACTATTTCCAACTGCTCTTTAACCTGACTAATTTTGGGTTTAGAAGGGAAGTTCAAGTAAGCTAAAACATTACTATCCACGCTAGATAAAATATTGGGAATAGAGATTCTTTGGAGAGAGAAATCTTTCTTTACAATGTTATAAATCCAATTTAAACCATCAAATGTTTCGTTATTCACCATATTAAAAAACTACACATATCTAATACTGACACTATTTCTTAATCAATTTTAAAAGTTCAGAAGCAAATACAAAATCATTAAGCTGTTGATTTTTGGCAGTAATTATTTCTTCTTTATTCCCTTCCCACAACTTTCTACCCATGTGCATATATATGATTTTTTCTCCGATTCCCATTACTGAGTTCATATCATGAGTATTTATAATAGTAGTAATGCCATACTCCTTTGTAATTTCATAAATCAGATTGTCAATAACGATTGATGTTTTTGGATCTAAACCTGAATTAGGTTCATCGCAAAATAAATATTTTGGATTTAAGGCAATGGCACGGGCGATGGCTACTCTTTTTTGCATTCCTCCACTAATTTCAGATGGAAACAAATGATTAACATTTTCCAGATGCACCCGATTTAAACAAAAGTTTACCCGATCTATTTTCTCCTCCATACTCATCTTAGAAAACATATCAAGTGGGAAACGAACATTTTCCTCAACTGTTAATGAATCAAAAAGAGCTGATCCTTGAAAAAGCATGCCTATTTCTTTTCTAATCTTTCGCTGCTCTTTAAAAGAAATTCCGGAAAAAACTGCATCCCCATAAATAATCTGACCTGAATCAATCGTATGCAAACCAACAATAGTTTTAAGCAAAACAGTTTTACCATGACCACTTTGACCAATGATCAGATTAGTTTGTCCGGCTTCAAATTTGGCACTAATATCAAACAATACCTGGTTACTATTAAAGGATTTATTTACATTTATAACTTCAATCATGCTAATAACAGTTGGGTGAGAAGAAGATTAAACAATAAAATCTGTATACTACTAATAACAACAGCCTTCGTACTTGCTACACCAACCTCTAAAGAACCTCCGTGAACATAATAACCGTGATAAGATGAAATAGTCGAAATAAGGAACGCAAATACGCAAGATTTAATTAACGAATAGGCAATATAGAAAGGTTTAAAAGCATAACGAATACCATAAATAAAATCTGCAGAAGCCACTTCTCCAGAAAGAAATCCAGCGAGCCACCCTCCGGTAATTCCAATACTCATACTCAAAATAACAAGAAAAGGCATCATAAAAACCAAGGCAACGACTTTTGGTAAGACCAGAAAACCTGTGGAATTTAATCCCATTATATCAATTGCATCAATCTGTTCTGTAACACGCATACTTCCAATTTCGGAAGCAATGTTAGAACCGACCTTCCCTGCTAGTATTAAACTGACAATCGTAGAAGAGAATTCTAAAAGAATTGAATCTCTTGCAGCAAGTCCTATAGTATATTTTGGAATAAACGGCATATCCATGTTATAGGCTGTTTGTAAAGTAATAACTGCACCCATGAAAACAGATATAATTGCAACAATTCCTATTGAGTTCAGACCTAATTTCTCTGCTTCTTTAAATATCTGACTAATTAATATCCTATGTTTCTCTGGACGCGCAAATACTCTTCGAATAAATAAAAAATACCTCCCTAACTGATGTAACAATCCCATAATATTTATTTTGGCTAAAAATAACAACTTAATCCGTAAATATTGTGAAATTTCTATATTTATATAGACAGGTTAAGCCGTTTACACTGCTTTTCAGATCTTAAATCCAATTGATTATGCAACTTATATTAAGATCATAAATATCATATTTTAAATCACTAGTGTCCGGTAAAAAGTAACCGGGTCGAACATTTTCATACCCAACCCGGTTTGTCTACTTTTGAGTTACCACACTAAAAAATTAGACATGGGCAAAAGTACAAATTTTAGCGGACAGCCAATATTTAATCAGTTGTTAACGTTCATTGATAAAAGTGAGATTAGGAAAATAGCGAAGAAACATGGTAGTGAAAGGTATGTAAAGAAGTTTACAACCTATAATCACTTAGTTGTCATGTTATTTGCAGCATTAGAAGGTTACCATTCTATACGAGAAGTGATATTGGGATTACTGGCTAATGCACATAAATTATCGCATTTAGGATTAAAGTACTTGGTTAAAAGAAGTACTTTTTCTGAAGCAAATCAGCGACGCAACAGCAGTGTATTTGAAGAAATTTACATGTATGTATATAAAAAGCATTCTTCAACTTTAACGGACAGCCGGCTCAGTGACAAAGATCTAAAACGGCTATATATTATGGATTCATCAACTATATCGCTTTTTAAAGATATATTGAAGGGAGTTGGTCGTAATCCTGACAATGGCAAGAAAAAAGGTGGTATTAAGGCTCACACTATTATCAAAGCAAGTGAAAATGTACCTTGTCTGATAAGGTATAGTGAAGCAGCACGACACGATCATATGTTTTTGGAAGAAGTAATGAACTTACCCTCTGGTTCGATTATTACCTTTGATAAAGGATATGTAGATTATGCACGTTATGAAGCATTTTCAGAAAAATCCATATGGTATGTCACTCGATTAAAAGATAATGCTCAATATGTGCCAAAAGAAGAATTTGATATTCCTGACGATGCAAATGCAGGTGTCCTAAAAGATGAAGAAGTAGTCCTTTATTATGGAAAAAACAAAAATAAGGAACATCGAGCACGCAGAATTGCCTATTGGGACAGCGAAAACGAACGTCTGTTTGAGTTTATAACCAATAATTTTGAGCTGTCAGCCGAAAAGATTGCTCTTATCTATAAAAAGCGATGGCAAATTGAATTGCTCTTTAAACAGTTGAAGCAAAATTTTCCATTGAAATATTTCCTTGGAGACAATGAAAATGCAATTGAAATTCAAATATGGGCAGCAATGCTTGCCAATTTACTGATTACTCTTGTAAAAAGTAAAATCAAACGAAGTTGGGCTTTTTCAAACATGGTGTCCATTATAAGGCAACAACTAATGAATTATATCAACATATATTCTTTTCTTGAAAATCCAGAAAAGAGTTGGCTCTTAATAATAAAAGAAGACAAATACAAATACCAAAATTCGCTATTTCCTAATATTTAGGAGGCTTACTTTTGAAAAACAAATATGCTGACATTGAATATCAGCATGTTATATTGTGAAAATTAATAATATTTTGCTTTACCGGACAACAATGATTTGAAATGCAACATGGAGGTATAATAGCGATAAAACATTTTTATATTATCAATTAATCTAACCCTCTAAATTAAAAACATTAGTCCACGGCATAATTTAATACGTTTTTAATCTGAATCTTTCAATATTCATTTTAATTCTTATCCTTTTTAGGTAAATTCGTCAAAATAATAAGAAAACAAAATTCATGAAAATGACGAATAATACATACTGCGTTATAATGGCCGGTGGTATAGGTAGCCGTTTTTGGCCAATAAGCAGAGAAGAAACTCCCAAGCAATTTCTGGATATTTTAGGTACTGGAAAAACATTGATTCAGCAGACTTTCGAAAGATTTATACCTATCTGTCCTGCAGAAAACTTTTTAGTGGTTACCAGTATAGAATACAAACAGGTAGTATTAGAACAATTACCTTTATTAAAGCCAAATCAGGTATTAACTGAACCATTCCGCAGAAATACAGCACCATGCATTGCATATGCAAATGCATGGATTAAAACAAGGAATACTGAGGCTTCTGTAATAGTTACGCCAGCGGATCACTTGATATTAAAACCCCAAGAATTTGTAAATACGATAAAAAAAGGAGTTCAATTTGTTAAGGATAATGATGCTCTTTTGACATTAGGTATAAAACCACACCGCCCTGAAACTGGTTATGGATATATACAGATTAGTGATGATTCACCAAATGTTTTAGGTGAAGTAGAACCAGTAAAAACATTTACTGAAAAACCAGATTTAGAATTAGCTAAGGTGTTTTTTGAAAGTGGCGAATTTTTCTGGAATTCAGGAATTTTCATTTGGTCACTTAGTTCCATAAATGATGCTTTTGACAATTATCTCCCTGAAGTTAAATCACTATTTGATAGCGTGCAGGATAAAGTAAATACGGAAGGCGAAGTTGAAGCCATTAAAAGTATTTACATCGAGTGTAAAAATATCTCTATTGACTACGGCGTGATGGAAAAAGCTAATAATGTTTATGTTTTAACAGCTGATTTTGGGTGGAGTGACCTTGGAACATGGTCTTCATTATATGAACATTCGAAGAAAGACGAAAACCAAAACGCTCTAAATACAGGTAAAGTATTGGCATACGAATCAAAAAATTGCATAGTAAATTTACCAAATGAAAAAATAGCAGTAATTCAAGGATTAGAAAATTACATAATTGCTGAATCCAATAATTGCTTACTGATCTGTCCAAAATCAAACGAACAACAAATAAGACAATTTTCAGCTGATGTAATTGCACAGTTTTCTAAATAAAAACAATTTGATAAAAATAAAAAAGGAGTGTCACAGACACTCCTTTTTTTATATCATTTGTTGTCGTTCTCTAAAATTCCCAAAGATCATGCTCAAATTCAAAGATCTCTGTTTTTATTCTATTTGATTCTAGCATGGCTTCCATACCTACAGAATATTGATCAATTTGTCGGTTATTATAAACGTTTGATTCTTTTACGATATAACTACCAAAATATCTTTTCATAAAGATATCATCAAATGTACGCCTCTGTGCATCATTATTTGGATTAAATACTTCATTTCTTGCAAAAAGATCTCTTGCTTGAGGGAAGTAAATCCAAAAAGCTTTCTCTCTAACAATTTCTTCAGCGCCACCTTCTCCTGAACTTTTTGAATACTCTCTTATAGGACAAATTCCTATAATTCTTACATCAAGTCGAGAATAATTTCTATCAAAGAACCATACTTCTTTTACCAGAAACTGCTTTACTTCGTCAAGTTTTAATGTTCCTCCAACAATTTGTGGCAAATAGGATCCATCTTCCTGTCTTACTTCTACAGTATCTATCGCAGCACCCATCTCCTGTTCAACTTGATCAGGACTAAGTTCCACCTTAAATTCATCGTTATGCATAGTAGAATATGCGGTTAATCCCTCATATTTAATACCTTGCATCAACAATTGAATCAAGCTTAAACGACCATCCATTGTAGTGACAGGATAATATAAGGGCAAATTTATTTTCTCACGTAAATCAATAATTCTCCATACTTTCTTTGCCCACATCACATCAGCTTCACGCACATGTACATATGGTATTGGTTTACGATTTATTACATGCTCTTTGGGATAGACTCCATCTAAAACATTCTGAGCAGTAGTATTTTCACTAAATACTAACGATATGCATAACACTAAAAATAAAAAGAACAACTTTTTCATGGTTTCGATTTAATATATTTCTTTAGGGTTTATCAAAAATAAATCATTAAAACTTCTATTTATTGATAACCACCACAATTTAATCCAAAGTAAAGGTCATTGTACCTAAATCTCTGGTTCTTCCATCAGGTCCAACCGCTCTGATTTCCTCTATAGATACTTTTGAGCCTCTAGATAAAGTTTTGATCAATTCTTTTTGATCATCTGTAAATCTGTTACTTTTTGATGCTACATCAACTATATAACCATCTCTTAATACTGAGATAGAAAATCTTGACACCTTATATTCTAACTCAAAATCAAAATCCTGCATTTCAGCAAATACAGCTGTTTGTGCCAAAAATAAATTCTTACCTATCTTACCTCCAGTTTGCCCAGCAACCATAGGTACTGGATCAGGAACCCTCTTAATTCTGAATTCCTGACTACCTATTCTTCTAATTTTACCATCAATTTCAGCAGATACAGTAATAATTGACTTTTTACCAACGGTACCCGGCTTTGGTGTAACCTGGTACTCCTTACCAACTTTACGTGACACTACATTAGTCATAGACACCCTTAAGTCAGATGCATTTACCCCAGGCACAGATATCTCAACTGGATTTTTCAATGCCTCATAAAACACATTCATTTTAGTTGGTGAAATAACAGCATTAGGTAGAGTTACTTTATATTCATCTTTTATTTCATAAGTACGACGTTTCCCCTCCGGAGTCATCATTACGATTTTACCTGACCAGGATTGGTCACCAACAGAATTTGCTGGTAATTCAAGCCTACCAATCCCACTTTCTACCGTTAATTCATTCCCATTGACTGAAATTTCTGGCAATGCAGTTTCATCATACGCAGCCATAAGTATTCTAGCTTTATATGTACCTCCTTTTACTACAGATCTATCATCCGGTATGATTAAAGGTTCAACCTTTGTAAATTTATATGATGCTTGATCTATTTCGTTAAATAAATAGGCAATCATATCTGCCTCTGCAATCCTTACATCACCTTGTATTTTACTCAAGTTAGCCATTGAAGCAGATAATGGAACATGCTCAAATTTTTCTGACTCCCAGGATTTAGCTACTTCTTTATCCCCTTTTTGATCGATATCACTAACATCAAAAATTTTATTAAAAGCTGAGATGAAAGCTGTATCATTAGGGTCATTTCCATCCAAATGACTTAATAATAATTCTTTATACTTACTTATTTCTTCTTTTAAAATATCACTTCTCTTACCTTTTCTCTCAGTTATCATTAACTGTGCCGCTACATCCTGATTATCAATAGCCTCATAATTCTCTGGAGTTGCTTCATCTCCATCTGCGGTTGTTACAAATTTTAACTTTAATTCTCTAATATGATTAACCAAACTATCAGCTGCTTCACGAATATCTTTAGCCTTATCCCAATTCTCTCCAACTTTTGCCTCATTGGTTCTAAAAGCATTTTCAAACTGGGTATATAATACATTATTTTTCCTCTCTACTGTTTCTCGTGACATTACAAATCCACGATCCATAGTGACAAAGGCCTTAAGTAACTCTCCCGAAACATTCAATGCAAGCATTGCCGTCAGGAATAAGTACATCATACCTATCATTTTTTGCCGGGGCGTTTCCGGACAATTTCCACCACTCATATGATTATCTTTTTATTAATGATTATATAACAATATTAGCGGTTTCCAACATTCATAGCACTAAGCATGTTTCCATAAATAGCGTTTAATTCACCAACAGTTTTATTCAGTAATGCAACCTGATCTCTATAATCCTTAGCACCATCAACCGATTCTTTAAGGTAAGCACTAATTTCCTCTAGTCCAGAATTCAAATTTCCAGTTGCCTCAACCTGAGCCTTTGAACTTTTTAATTGTAATTCGTATATTGAATTTATTGAAGCTAAATTACCATTCACTTCATTCATCTTTTCATTATATTTCTTCCCATTTTCAGAAATTCCCTGAATATCTTCTTTTATACTAGCATTTAAAGCGGTATAGGCATTAGTCAGGTTTTCTCCTGATTTATTCATACCATCAATCAAACTTTTACCTGATGTTATTATATCAGCAGCTACTTTTTGGCCTGATTCAGAAATGGCACTTGCTGTTGCGCTATATGAACTAGCCAAATTGTTTGTAGAGTCTTCTAATACTTTTGTTGTTTTTGCCTGAATATTACCAAATTTTCCAACAGACTCAGAAGCTGACTGAATATTTTGCATATAACTTTGTGTTGCCAAAGATGCATCACTCAAATCAGCTAATTGAGAAGAAGTACTACCTAATTTTTTAATCCCATCTGAAAGCTGAGCCACAGTTTTTTCATCGATATTCCCAGTTTGAATTAAGGCCTGAAGTTCACTCCCCCCTCCATTTCCACTCTGATATTTATGACTAGATTCTAGTCCGACTAATTCAGGATAAACCAAACTCCAATCAGGCATTTCATGAGGTGGCTCAAATGCCGAAAGAAAAAATATTATTATTTCAGTTCCCATACCCAACAAAAGCATAAACTCTGCTCCCGGGTAATGCATGATTTTAAATAATGCTCCTGCTAAAACAACTGCTGCGCCAATCCCATACACTTTCCCCATTATTTTTTTATATGCAGGACTCTCTACAAATTCAGTTATACTCATATTGTATTGTGTTAATCTATTTTTACTCTTTCAATAACTCTCTAATTATACATCACTCCTAGTTCCCGATATAATCTCTCACACATCGAAAACCAATATAGGATTTAGCAGAATCCTGATATT
Organism: Marinilabiliaceae bacterium; assembly: GCA_050296935.1. Taxonomy (GTDB): domain Bacteria; phylum Bacteroidota; class Bacteroidia; order Bacteroidales; family Marinilabiliaceae; genus Saccharicrinis. The sequence continues at coordinate 9,476 of JBNKRV010000327.1, forward strand.
CATATGTACGTGTACCATTCTGCAAATAATAACCTATATCTTTCCAAGATCCTCCTCTAACAACCTTTCTCTTCATTACATGTGGATCATCAGGTAAGGCATTGTACTTATAAGTTGGGTTAAAATCATGAGTGAAGCTATATGCTGATTCATCAAAAGCACTTTCAGTCCACTCGGCAACATTACCCGACATATCAAATAAACCGAAATCATTTGGAGCATATTGTGCTACTGCCAAAGTTGCCTGAGCACCATCATCTCCATATCGACCTCTTAAAGGTTTAAAGTTAGCTAAGAAGCATCCTTTATCATTACGTGTATACATCCCTCCCCAAGGATACATAGCGTTTTCAAGGCCACCTCTTGAAGCATATTCCCATTCAGTTTCTGTTGGCAATCTATAATCCATAACTTCAGGTTGTCCTTTACTTCTTAAATAGTTATTCATATATCTTGACCTCCAGATAGCAAATGCCTTTGCTTGCTTATGTGTTACACCAACAACCGGATACTCATCAAATCCAGGATGCCAGAAATACTTCTCTGTCCACGGTTCATTAAATGAATAAGTAAAATCTGCTATCCAACAAAGAGTATCGGGATATACATTTACCCAATCTTCCATAATAAAAGCAGATCTGTCTCTGATTACAATTTCTTCACCTTTTTGGTTATAAGTTACTCCTTCGTACTGCTTAGTATCGAAATTAAACCTGTTGGTTTTTTTAGCAGCTTGCTGCATATCAACCCATTGATATTCATAAATCAATTTTCTTGTATCAATCTCTTTTCTACGGAAGAAACGCTCATTTTCTGGAAGGAACATCTCATCAAGTATTTCAGCATACTCTTCATTGTCCCATTCTATTTCAACGTCCCAATTCAAAAATGGAGGATCAATTTCGTTTCCATATGCATCTTCTGTAAAAACAAATTCTTCAAACTGATCACCCAAAAGTTTACGAGCAATTGAATCACGAACCCATTGCACAAATTGTCGATATTCCGTATTGGTAATCTCTGTTTCATCCATCCAAAATGAACGAACTGAAACTGTTTTTGTTTGTGCTGTTAATGACCAGGCGGCATCCTGATCGTTAGGTCCCATATTAAAGCTACCCTGAGGAATAAATAACATGCCATAAGGGTCTGGCTCATAAAAGGTACCACGTCGTGCTACACCGGTAAGTTCACCTCCACCAGTATTGCTACATCCGCTAAGAAAAGTGACTAATATGACACTAAGAGCTAGTACTTTTTTCATAATATTTCAGACTATCGGTATTTTAATTTTTTACTTCCTAAATTATAAATATCTCACGCTTTTATAGCGTTTTGTTCTTTTCTCAAAGTTAATATCAAAATTATATCCTATCATCAACTCATGCGTTCCTCCATTTCCGGCTGTAGCAATGGCTGACGTTGTAATATCATAACTATATCCAAATCTAACCCCGTTTAATAGTTCTATACCCCCCAATAAAACAATTGCATCCTGATATCTATAGGTTAATCCCCCCCAATACCTTTTCCGGTATTTAATTAAGGTATTCAGATCAATTTGGAAACTTGCTCCATCTGTTTTATAAAAAAATGATGGTAAAATTTCATATGCTGTATCTTCAACTTTAATGTTATACCCTCCCGAAACATAAAAGGTTCGGGAAATTATAAAATTCATTTCATCTTTATAGTCAGGACTAGGCTTTGTTAAGTGAGATAATGAAACACTACCATAATACTTACTTGATTGATAGTAAACTCCTAAACCTGCATCAAATGCTGAACCTGAAACTTGGCTTTTAGGTAAATTATCATCCGTCTTATCGTAAACAGTATTACTTAAGGACGGAAACTTCCACTTTGGATTCAATGATTGATTTATTAAACCTAAATTTACTCCAACTCCTAATTCTCCTTTTTCAAAATCAAATTTCATTGCGTAACTAAGCATCATTGATAGATTTGTAAAGAAACCTATTTCATCATTCATTACACTAAGGCCAACTCCCGAATTCAAACCTAATAAATTAATGGGCATATCTCCACTAAAAACCGTTGTTTTTATGGCATAATCTCCAGTCCACTGATTTCTGTTTAAAGCAACCAGATTAATTGATTCACTTGAACCAGCGTAACCCGGATTCACATTTAGCATATTAAACATATTCTGACTAAACTGCGGATCATATTGTGACCAGACATTTATTGCAGACACGCAAAATATAATAAAAATCAGAATTCTCCTAACCATTTACTTCAGATATAAAAAACTCAAAGAACTCAACCTCTCCACCTTTCAATATAAACATCTAAATATCTGTTAATTATCAAAATCAACGTGTTTTTAGACAGGTGAAAAAACTGAATTCGTATACTTTAATTCAAATATAAAGGTTTCGTTTTTATGAGTTAAACATGTTAATTTTTTGTAAAGATCATCAATCTAATGTTCCTTTTTGAAAAAACCTCCACCATTTTTCAGGTAGATTACCATTTCTAGTTTCGAAATACTCCATTTCACTACATGCCAGCATCCTAACAGATTCTTTCCATGGCACTTCTATCCACCAACGATTATTAACTCTATTTGTATAAAAACGTATATCCTCATTAAAATTGTGCAAATGCACAACAAAAATTTTATAATTTTCCGAATCAATATCTGGCACTTCATTTGTTTTCAAAGATATTCCTTCAAATAAATGCCAAAGCATTTGCGCACATAATGCAGCTCCTTTGTGAGTTGTATCATGTTCAGGATTATATTCCTGAATCATGAAAAACTTTAAACAATCGCTCATTCCACTATACCATGCCATTTGACAAGCTTCATAACCTGTAAATCCATTAATGTTAATATTATTGTAATATGGCATGTAATCACTTTGTATAGATCCTACATCGAAACTTACCAATTCAGCATCACGCAAATATGGTTCAGACAATGAAATATTCTCTTTACGCAAATCTCCTAGCCGAACTATCTCCCAGAATACTTCACGAAGCAAATTCTCCTGACTTTCTCCAACATAATATTTCTGGACGCCTAATATATTTAGTTCAAATATCTTTTTCTCAAACTTTTCTTTCACATAAGAAACATAAGACTGAGCAGAAAAATCAGCTTCACATACTTGTAAATCTATTTTCGGATCAATAATTGTGATGGCAGTTTCACTATTCACTTCAATCAGGGACTGAATAACAGGCATAATAAAATCCTGACTTCCACCGACAAAAACACCAAAAACTTCGCACTTCATCAATATCTTTACAACTTCCTGAATAGCATAATACTTATCATTTAAGGTTTTGCCCTTAATATTACCCAGATCTACAATTTTTATACTTCTGGAAGTTTTTCGTAATTTATTTAATGCTGGTCTGATGTAATCTACGCCCTTTGCACAGCCATTATTACCAACAGAATTTTTACCTTCTCCTATACCTATGATGGCAACATCATATTTTGCGATAGCTTCATCATTAGCTCCATCAAATCCATATACAATCTGACCCAATAATGAATCTTCCACAGACATAAATTCAGCCTGTGGTTTTGGCTTTGTAATGGTCTCAAAAAAATCGCTAATTCTCACAGTCTTATCTGGTTATTTTTTGGCACTCCTGGTTGACTTTGCTTTTGTCGTTTTTGCTGTCTTTGTTGTTTTTGTTGCTTTCTTTTTCGTGGTTTTTTTTCCTCCACCTTTAATTAACTTCTGACAATCTTCAAAAGACAAAGATTTTGGATCTGTATCTTTAGGGATTTTATAGTTTTTCTTTTGATAAGAAATGTAAGGTCCCCAACGACCATTTAATATTTGAATTTCAGGATCCTCATCAAAGCTTTTAATATGCTTTTCTTTATCTGCTTTTCGTTTCTCCTCAATTAACTCTATCGCTCTGCCTAACTCTATCGTTAACGGATCATCTATACCTTTTTTAAGGGATACAAATTTACTATCATGGCGAACATATGGACCAAAACGTCCGATTCCAACCACAACTTTCTTATCCTCATACAATCCTAAATCACGCGGCAAATCAAATAATCTTAATGCCTCTTCAATAGTTATTGTTTCAAGATGCTGACCTTTTTGAAGCGAAGCAAATTTTGGTTTTTCCACATCTTCATCTTCACTACTTTCACCAAGCTGTGCCATTGGACCATAGCGTCCGATTTTAACAATTACCGGCTTCCCTGTTTTGGGATCATCACCTAAATTTCTTTCGCCAGTATTTCTTTCCGAATTTTCTATTGTATCTTCTACTTGTTGATGAAAACTCTTATAAAAAGAGTCAATTGCCTCATTCCAAACTAAATTACCAATTGCAATATCATCAAACTCCATCTCAACTTTAGCAGTAAAGTCGTAGCTTACAATATTAGGAAAATATTTCATCAGAAAATCATTAACTACCATCCCCACATCTGTTGGGAATAATTTATTTCTTTCTGCACCCGTTATTTCCTTTTTTTGTTCAACGCTAACTTTACCACCCTTAAGGCTCAGATACTGATATTCTCTTTCTTTACCTTCTCTTTCCTCTTTGACTACATAACCACGGTTTTGCACAGTGGATATTGTAGGTGCATATGTTGATGGACGTCCAATTCCTAAATCTTCCAGTTTTTTAACAAGGGCAGCTTCAGAATACCTTGCTGGTTTCTGACTCCATCTTTCTCTGGCTTCGATAATATTTACTTGTAAATCATCCCCAATTTTCATTGGTGGTAACAATCCACTATCTTCTTCAACTTCTCCGTCATGCTCTTGTTCTGAAGCCTGTATGTAAACCTTAAGGAATCCGTCGAATTTAATAACCTCACCTGTTGCAACAAACATTTCATCAACACCATCCCCTTTTATATTAATGGTAGTTTTTTCGAGCTGAGCATCACTCATCTGAGAAGCAATTGTACGTTTCCAGATTAAGTCATACAGCTTTTGTTCCTGTTGCGAACCGCTTATCGAAGAATTATTTAAATATGTTGGACGGATAGCCTCATGCGCCTCCTGAGCTCCTTTGCTTTTCGTCTGATATTTTCTGATTTTCAAATACTCTTCTCCCATTTCACCGGTAATCTCTTCAGCTGCCATTTTTAAAGCCGTATCTGCAAGATTAACGGAATCGGTACGCATATATGTAATCTTACCTGCTTCATATAACTTTTGAGCCACCGACATTGTCTGTCCAACTGAAAAGCCTAATTTTCTACTTGCCTCCTGTTGTAATGTTGAAGTAGTAAATGGCGCTGCAGGAGATTTTTTTAACGGTTTTTTAGTAATTCCTGAAACACTAAAATTTGAATCCTTGCATTTATTAAGAAAATCTTCTGTTTCCTTTAAACTTTTAAATCTTTTTGATAATTCAGCTTTCATTTCTGAAACTTTACCATTTTCATCGGTAATTGTGAAAATGGCAGTAACACGATATGAAGATTCAGGCTTAAATTTAAATATTTCTCTTTCTCTTTCAACAATTAACCTGACAGTAACAGATTGCACCCTTCCCGCGGAAAGGGAAGGCTTAACTTTTTTCCATAACACCGGAGACAATTCGAATCCAACTAAACGATCCAGCACTCTACGAGCCTGTTGTGCATTTACCAGATCAATATTAATATCTCTGGGATTTTCAACAGCTTTAAGTATAGCTGTTTTTGTTATCTCATGAAAAACAATTCGTTTTGTATTTTCAGGAGACAAACCTAACTCATCAAACAAATGCCAGGCAATAGCCTCTCCCTCGCGGTCTTCATCGGAAGCGAGCCAAACAACATCAACTTCTTTTGCGAGCTTTTTCAACTCCTTTACGACCTCTTTTTTATCGTCGGAAACAATATAATGTGGTTGGTATTTATTATCAATATCAATTCCAAAATCTTTTTTTGCTAAATCCCTAATATGTCCATAGCTAGATTTAACCAAAAAATCTTTTCCTAAAAACTTTTCAATTGTCTTTGCTTTAGCAGGGGACTCAACAATCACAAGATTGCTCTCATTTATGGTATTTTTCTTTGCCATCTACAACCTAATTAATTGTCATTCAATACATTCAGTCCGTAATTATTTCTTTCTATTTCTTAAATTACGAAATAAAAAAATAATCATAGCTCTATTAAAGCCGTCAAATTTAAAAAATTATCCTAACAATACTAAAAAGACCCAATAATCCGTTTGAATTCAAGGATTCATACATTAAAGTATTTACCACAACCTCAACATCTCAACATACACCCTAATACATTAATACAATGTCGTTTACACTACACAAATAAAACATCTACATATAGACATATAGTAAGAGTTAGTGTTATAGAACATTAATTACAATAATTAACAGTACTTTATCAACGCTTTTTTCTCCAAAAAAAACATAAACATAAATCCATTTTGCTCCTTTACAATGAAAAATGCTAATTTTACCACTTAAATTCAACAATACAACTATGGCATCAACAAATTCAAGAACAAAAAAAATCATTATTTGGTTTTGGGGATTGGTTTTAACGGCAATCTTTTTGATTTTTTTATTGTTTTTATTAATTGCTCAAGGTTTTCTTGGCGTAATGCCTTCTTTTGAGGAATTAGAGAATCCCAAAAGTAGTCTGGCAACTGAAATTATTTCAGAAGATGGAGAAGTATTAGGAAACTATGCAATAGAAAACCGCACTTTCATTGATTACGATCAACTTTCACCTCATATTGTTAATGCACTTGTAGCAACCGAAGACTTACGATTTTATGATCATTCCGGCGTTGACCCCAGAGGATTACTACGAGTAGTATTCAGAACTGTATTAATGGGTGATAAAGGTTCCGGAGGAGGAAGTACCATTACCCAACAGCTTGCAAAACTTTTATTTCATGAACCCGCCAGAAATATATGGGAAAGAGGGCTCCAGAAATTAAACGAATGGGTTATTTCTGTAAAACTGGAGCGTAGTTATACAAAAAATGAAATTTTAACTATGTATCTTAATAAAGTTGAATACATCTATGATGCATATGGTATAAAATCTGCAGCCAAAACCTTTTTTAATACAAGCACCGATTCTATTAAAATAGAAGAAGCTGCCACTTTGGTGGGGATGCTAAAAAATCCGGCTCTTTTTAATCCGGTAAGAAGAAGAGACACTACTGAATTCAGAAGAAATGTAGTGCTAAATCAAATGCTTAAGGCAATGTATATAACACAGGAAGAATACGATTCATTAAAAAGTATTCCTCTTACTTTAAAATTTAATCGAAGAGATCATAAAGAAGGTGTTGCTCCATATTTCAGAGAACATATACGGTTGACACTAACAGCTAAAAAACCAGTTCGCGAAAACTATCCATCTTACCTTATGGATAAATTTATTGCAGATAGTATTGAATGGGAAAACAATCCCGCCTACGGATTTATAAACAAAACACTCAAGCCCGACGGAACACATTATAATATTTACCGTGACGGATTGAAGATATTTACTACTGTTAATTATAATATGCAAGTATATGCTGAAGAGGCCGTAAAGGAACATCTGGGATCAAACTTACAACGAGCATTTTTCAGAGAAAAGAAAGGTAGAACAAGAGCTCCCTTTTCAAAAAACATAACAGAGAAACAATATAACAACATCATTCATCGCGCCATAAGAAATTCAGAACGTTACCGAGTTTTGAAAAAAGCCGGATGTAGCTGGGATTCCATTATGAATTCATTTAAAACAAAGGTGGATATGGAGATTTTTACCTGGGATGGGGATAAAGATACCATACTGACACCACTTGATTCTATAAAGCATTTCAAATTCTATTTAAGAGCAAGTTTGTTTTCAATAGATCCTTCAAACGGATATGTTAAAGCTTATGTTGGCGGACCAAATTTCAAATACTTTATGTATGATATGGCAACTCAAGGGAAAAGACAAGTTGGATCCACCATTAAGCCTTTAATTTACACTCTCGCTATGCAAGAAGGACATACACCATGTGATCAAGTTCCGAATATTCCGCAAACCTTCGTACTGCCAGATGGTAAAACATGGACTCCCAGAGACGGCGGCAGAACAAGAAAAGGTGAAATGGTTTCTTTGAAATGGGGACTTGCAAACTCTAACAATAACGTTTCAGCATGGGTAATGAAACAATACAACCCGGTTGCTGTAAGACATATGATACATGAATTGGGAATTAATAGTCCAATGGATGCCGTACCTTCTCTATGTCTTGGCATTCCTGATTTTACTTTAAAAGAAATGGCAAGTGCATATTGTACATACGCCAATAAAGGAGTACATATTGAACCGATTATGGTCACCCGGATTCAAGATAGATATGGCAATGTAATAGCTCAATTTACACCCAATAAAAAAGAAGTTATTAGTGAGCAAACAGCCTTTCTGATGCTAAATCTTTTACAAGGTGTGGTGAATCAAGGTACAGGAAGACGATTGAGATCAACCTACCACTTTAAAGGTGAAATTGGAGGAAAAACCGGAACTACACAAAACCATTCGGATGGATGGTTCATTGGAGTTACACCTAAATTAGTCACTGGTGTTTGGGTAGGTGGCGAAGATCGGGATATTCACTTTGACGGGATCTCCTTAGGTCAGGGAGCCAATATGGCATTACCAATATGGGCACTATACATGAAAAGCATTTACGAAAACGACTCCCTTTCTATTACAGAAGAAGATCGATTTGAAGAACCTGTAAATTTCAATTTAAACATAAATTGCGAAGGTGACCAAAAGCCAATATCTGAAGTAGAGGAAGAACAGCCTTATACAACGGGTGATGAATCTGAATTTTTCTAGACTCAGATAGTAAATAAAATATAAGAGGTCTTTAGGCAAACAAAAGCTTAAAGGCCTCTTCAAGTTTACTAACCTGAATTACATTAATATCAAACTTTGACAAATCCAGTCCTTTATTAAATTTTGGAATAATTATTTGCTCAAAACCTAACTTTGATGCTTCACCAATACGCTGATCTATGCGGGTTACTTGTCTTATTTCTCCAGAAAGACCGACTTCACCAGCAACACAAACCTTAGGAGACATTGCTATATCTATATTTGAAGAAAGAATAGCTGAAACAACAGCCAGATCAATGGAAGGATCATTTACTTTTATCCCTCCAGCTATATTCAGAAACACATCTTTTACTGCCAATTTGAATCCAGCTCGTTTTTCCATAACAGCCAGCAACATATTCAGCCTTCTTAAATCAAAACCGGTTGAAGATCGTTGAGGGGTTCCATAAGCAGCTGTACTTACCAAAGCCTGAACCTCTATTAAAAAAGGTCTCATCCCTTCAATAGCTGCAGCAATTGAAACTCCACTCAAATTATCATGATGGTGCAACAACAATAATTCTGAAGGATTAACAACCTCCCTTAAACCATTACCCAACATTTCAAATATTCCGATTTCAGCCGTTGAACCAAATCGATTCTTAATGGAACGAAGTATTCTATACATATGGTTTCTATCACCTTCAAATTGCAAAACAACATCCACCATATGCTCTAAAACCTTTGGTCCTGCCAGATTCCCTTCTTTATTGATATGACCTATAAGTATAACTGGTAAATTTTTTTCTTTGGCTACACGTAAAATGGCACCAGTACACTCTCTGATTTGAGAAACGCTACCGGGTAATGACTCGATAGCTTCACTACTTAAAGTCTGAATGGAATCAATCACCAGCAATTCCGGATTTACATTTTTAATATGTCCCAGAATTTTCTCCATTGAAGTTTCACTAAGTACAAGGCAATTTTCTCCACCTTGGTGAATTCTTTCTGCACGCAATTTAATCTGCTGCGGACTCTCTTCCCCAGACACATACAATACTTTTCGGGATTCGACCTTTAGTGCCATTTGCAGAACCAATGTTGATTTTCCTATTCCCGGCTCTCCACCCACTAGAATTAAGGATCCTGGTACCATACCTCCTCCTAGTACTCTATCCAATTCTTTATTTGAAGTATTTATTCGGGGTAAATCTGCAATGGCGACATCTTTTATAGCCTCTGGTCTGGCTACTTTCGATTCAAGGAATGATTGCGCAATATTTACTTTGGCTGATTTAACAACAACCTCTTCAACAAAGGTATTCCATTGACCACAAGCATTACATTTTCCAATCCATTTTGGGGAGTCAGCTCCACAGTTTTGACAGACAAAAACAGATTTAGCTTTAGCCATAATAACCTAATTTAGTTGAGTTTTATTTCTTATTAATCTCAGCAGATATTTTTTCTATAATATTAGAGGTTGAGAATCCTTCCACAAAATCAATTGTTTCAACAGACCCTCCCCTAGCAGTAACAACATCATATCCAACGATGTCGGTCACATTATAATCAGCACCTTTAACTAACACATCAGGATGAACTGACTTTATTAATTCATAAGGGGTATCCTCACCAAACAGAACAATTAAATCGATAAACTCAAATGCAGCTAACACAATGGCCCTACTTTCTTCATCCACAATGGGACGAGAACTTCCTTTTAATCGCTGTACGGACTTATCGGTATTTAATCCCAATATTAATCTAGATCCTTTCTCTGCAGCTTTATAAAGATATTCAACATGTCCCCGATGTACAATATCAAAACACCCATTAGTAAACACTACCTTTTCTCCATTTTCTTGCCATAAAGAAACAATTTCTTCTGCCTTCTTTAAAGAAACAATTTTTGAAAAAAAACCGGTTTCATTTTCCATCGTACAATATCTTATATAAAAAATAAACCCCGGATAAACCGGGGTTATAATTACACATATTCTCTATTACACCAGCATATTTGTTTCCGTATCCGGAAATACAAATACCGGTTTAAACTGTTTAGCTTCTTCAAGTGGCATGGATGCATATGTAATGATGATGATAACATCACCCACCGCTACCTTTCTGGCAGCGGCTCCGTTTAAACATATTACTCCTGTCCCTCTCTCTCCCTTAATTACATAGGTTTCAAGTCTCTCTCCGTTATTATTATTAACAACCTGCACCTTTTCATTCTCAATAATATTGGCAGCATCCATTAGATCTTCATCAATAGTTATACTTCCAACATAATTCAAATTAGCTTCGGAAACAGAAACATTATGGAGTTTAGACTTTACAACTTCAACATTCATTTTGAAAGTTTTTGTAAATCAAATTATCAATCAATCTTACATTATCTGCAAACACAGCAATACAACCAACTATATAATCACTGTCATCCCAATCATATACAGGTTGCAAAGTATCACCATCCGCTATACAAAAGTACTCAACTTTTAGTAACGAGGATTTGTTTATCTTTTCTACTACAAAATTAATAACTTCTTTTATATTTTCCGTCTTCATTAAGACTTTAGACTCAAATAAGGTCTTAGAAATTAATTTAGACACCTTTCGATGCTCCTCAGACAATAGCTTATTCCTGGAGCTCATTGCTAACCCATCAGGCTCTCGCACAATTTCACAGGGTATAATTTTAATGTTATAACCCAACATACTTGTCATTTTTTTTATAATTGCTAATTGTTGAAAATCCTTCTCTCCAAAAAAGGCCAAATCAGGATTTACCAACTCAAAAAAACGACTTACTACTTGAGCTACCCCATTAAAATGTCCAGGACGAAACTCTCCTTCCATCACTTTATCAAGTAATCCAAAATCAAAAATTCTCTTGTCTTTTTCCGGATAGACCTCTTCAACGGATGGGGTATATACAATTGAGCAACGTGTATCACTTAACAATTCAATATCTGAATCTATATTTCGTGGATAGTTCTTTAAATCATCGGAGTTATTAAATTGGTTTGGGTTTACAAAAATACTAACCACCACAATATCTGCCATTTCGGATGCTTGCTTAACCAAAGACAAATGTCCCTGATGCAAGGCTCCCATTGTAGGCACAAAGCCAACAGTTTTGTGTTGATCCCGATACGATTGGATCAACTGTTTAAGCTCAACAGCCCTTTCAACAATTTTCATAACATTTTTTCAAAAAAACCCCGCAAAGTAAATAATAATATCAAAACAATAAAAATAAGAATGTCATAACCCTGAAAATATTTTTATCAATCGAGCACCTATACGCAAAACTATCTGCATTAATTACTCATTTACTGCACCTTATGCAATTATTTTAAGATTAGAAAATGCATAAAAAGGATGAAAAAAAAGATCAATTATTACAAGATAGCGTTGTTTTTCTAACCCCAATACCTCCATTTTGTTTAATAAAATATGCTCAAGATGGTAGTAAAACCTCAACTACTTTGCTTAAGAATGATATTTTTGCTAATTTTGCGCATTATTTATTTTCAATAGCAATATATCAATTTCACCATAGTTAAGATGGAAAAAACAAAGGTTTTATTTATTTCCCAAGAGATTACTCCCTATCTTCCCGAATCAGAAATGTCAAAAATTGGTCGATACCTGCCACAAGGCATACAAGAAAAAGGTAAAGAAATAAGAACATTTATGCCAAGATATGGGTGTATCAATGAAAGAAGGAATCAATTGCATGAAGTAATTCGTTTATCGGGAATGAATTTAATCATTGACGACACCGACCACCCGCTAATTATTAAAGTTGCTTCAATTCAGGCAGCTCGTATGCAGGTTTATTTTATTGACAACGAGGATTATTTTCACAGAAAATCAACACTTGTTAATAAACATGGCGTTGAACATGAAGATAATGATGAAAGAGCCATATTTTTCGCGCGTGGAGTTTTAGAAACAACAAAAAAATTACGCTGGACTCCTGATATCATTCATTGTCATGGTTGGTTTACCGGTTTGGTACCGTTATACATCAAAAAGGCGATGAATGAAGACCCTCACTTTGCTAATTCAAAGTTGGTGTATTCAGTTTATAACGATGAGTTTGAACAAACATTCCCTGACTCGTTCCCTGAGAAATTTAAACTTGAAGGTGTTGAAGAGGATGATTACGCCGGACTTACTCCTTTTGGCTACAAAAATCTGGGTAAATTAGCAATCAAATTCAGCGATGGAATTATAAAAGGAAATCCAGAAGCTAATGATGAATTAATTGAATATGCAAAAGAATCAGGCAAACCATTTTTAGATTATCAGAATGAAGAAACCTATATTGATGCTTTTGATAAGTTTTATGACGAGTTATTAGAGAAGTAATCATTTAGTTTTACAATGATATATTAACTGTCAGATTTTCATCTGACAGTTTTTTTTTGTCCATGCATAACTATACTACTGATTTTTGTAATTAGTTTTTTTTTAATTTAGCATTGAATACTTTGGGAATTAAATATTAAATAGACAAAGTATCTTTGATAAAACACCTTTAGAACCGTCTATATCAACATAAGTTATTGAGTACAAGAGCTAGTGATTTTAATTTTAATTGGTTATCACGGTTTTGTTAAATGAAAGACACATGAATTATAGAAATTTATTACCCAATGAAATACTTCAACTCGAAAAACAAAATTGCAGGGCAGTAGATGGGTGGGAACAGGTATTTGTTTGTGATAAATTTGCTACTACTAACATATTATCGGTTACTTTCTCAGGCATAAATCACCTGGGTCTTTTTTCTGACCGACTAGAAACAGTAAATGATTATTCAGGAATATACAACAGCCATATCCATAACTGTACGATAAAAAACCAAACATACATTAAAAACATTGGTTCAATACTTTCAAATTATACCATTGAGGATGGTGCAATAATTGTGAATACGGATCAACTTATGGTTACGGGCGAAACATCTTTTGGGAATGGAGATCCGGTTTCTCCAATAAACGAAGCTGGAGGCCGGGAAGTTTATATTTACAATCATTTATCTGTTCATACCGCATATTTGATGGCCTTTTATAAGGACAATAATAAACTTCAGTCAGGTTTAAAAAAAATTGTCGCTGATTACACAAAAGGTATTACATCCAACAAAGGAATTATTGGACATGCTTCTCAGATAATCAACTGTGGAAACCTCATAAATATTAAAACAGGACCTTTTGCAACATTAGAAGGTGTTACACATTTAAAAAACGGAACCGTGAATAGTTCCGAAGAGGCTCCATCCTATGTTGGTTTTGATGTTAATTGTGAGAATTTCATTTTTGATACCTCATCAACTATTGGTGATGGAGCTTATTTACGCCATTGTTTTGTTGGTCAGGGATGTGAAATATCAAATCACTATACTGCCGAAAACTCTTTGTTTTTTTCAAATAGTCAATGCCTTCAGGGTGAAGCCTGTAGTATTTTTGCAGGACCATACACCGTCACTCATCATAAATCCACTTTATTGATTGCCGGACATTACTCATTTTTTAATGCAGGAAGTGGAACAAACCAAAGCAACCACATGTATAAATTGGGTCCTGTTCATCAAGGAATTGCTGAACGCGGCTGCAAAACCGGTAGTGATTCGTATATACTTTGGCCTGCAAAAATAGGTGCATTTACAATGATTCTGGGACGCCATTATGGAAATCCGGATATATCAGAACTCCCCTTTTCGTATTTAATTGAAGATAGTGGTAAAAGTATATTAATGCCTGCTCAAAACCTTTTTAATGTAGGTATCAAACGAGATGTAGAAAAATGGCCGAAAAGGGACAACAGAAAAGGAAAGAATTTACATGATTATATAATCAGTGAGGCTCTAAATCCATTTACAATAAACAAAACCATCAAAGCCATTGAGGTTTTAAAATCGCTGCAGGAAAAAGCATCTCCCAATGGGAAATACTTAATGTATAAAAACACCCAAATTTCATTAACCTCAATAAATCGCGGGATTAAACTATACGAACAAGCTTTAGTCAAATATATAGGCGACGAATTGACTTCCTTATTAAAACAAACGAGATTTGATAAGGTGAAATATCCTGAATTTAATTTGAGTCAAATAGATGAATGGATAGACTTAGGTGGGCTGATATTAAAAAAGAAAAACATTAATGATCTAATCAATAAACTGGAAATAAACGAGATCAATAGTGAAACAATAAACAGGTGCTATAAAACCGAATATGAAGATTATGCCTTAAACAAAAAAGAGCATGTATTTCAGGTTTTTAAATCCTATTTTAAAATAGACATTAATAAATGCGATAGCAACGACTTAAAATTATTTATCGAAAACTGGATTACTAATAACGATAAAATATTTTCATCAATAAGTATGGATGCCAGAAAAGAATTTAATAATAAATGTAAGATTGGCTTTGGTGTTGATGGAGATGAAACCAGTAGAGAGCATGATTTTGAATCTGTGAGGGGGACTATAGAAAGTAATTCATTTTTAATATCATTAAAAAGCGAATTGGAAAATCTGAATCAGTTAGGTAAAGATACAATTGAATCTTTATCCAATTAATTTATACGTATAACATCTATTTGCATTGTCATACTAATTAAAAACAACCTAAATAATAATAACATATGTGTGGAATAGTAGCCTACGTAGGTGACAAACTCGCCTATCCAATATTAATTAAAGGATTGCAGCGATTAGAATATAGAGGATACGACTCTGCCGGGGTAGCTTTAATTAACTCTGGTACTCATACTTACAAAAAGATGGGTAAAGTGAAGGATCTTGATTCCTTTGCGGCAGAACATGACATTACCGGAAATATCGGTATTGGACATACTCGCTGGGCAACACATGGAGAACCAAACGACTCTAATGCGCACCCTCACACTTCTATGAAAGGTAAATTCACATTAGTTCATAACGGCATCATTGAAAATTATTCTCATCTAAAGAAACAACTTATAAACCGTGGTTATGAATTTAAAAGTGAAACAGATACTGAAGTTCTTGTCAATTTTATTGAGAGCATTTATTTAGAACAAAAAGTTGATGCTGAAATTGCAGTACGTTTAGCTTTATCCAAAGTAATCGGAGCCTATGGTTTGGTAATTTCATGTGATGATGAACGTGATAAGTTAATAGCCGCAAGAAAAGGTAGTCCTCTGGTTATTGGTGTTGGCGAAAAAGAATACTTTTTAGCATCTGATGCTTCACCGATCATCGAATATACTGATCAGGTTATTTATATGAATGATGAGGATGTGGCTATTCTAACAAAAGAGGATCTTATTCTTAAGAATATACAAAACGACTCTCAGAAACCTAAAATTCAGAAGGTTGAATTAAGTATCGATGAAATTGACAAAGGAGATTACGAGCATTATATGCTGAAAGAGATACATGAGCAACCCAATTCAATTTCAGATACATTCAGAGGACGAATATCCATTGACAAAACCAAGATATTTTTAGGTGGAATAATTGATGTAATGCCAAAACTGACAAGTGCCAAGCGAATTATTATTGTTGCCTGTGGAACTTCATGGCATGCAGGTATGGTTGGTGAGTACTTATTTGAAGAGTATGCCCGCGTTCCTGTTGAAGTTGAATATGCTTCGGAGTTCAGGTACAGAAATCCGGTAATTAATTCAGACGATGTTTTGATTGCCATTTCTCAAAGTGGTGAAACTGCAGATACTCTTGCTGCCATTAAAATGGCTAAAGAAAAAGGTGCCACAATACTTGGAATATGTAATGTGGTTGGATCTTCCATTCCAAGAGAAACGCATGCTGGTGTATATACGCATGCAGGCCCTGAAATTGGAGTAGCTTCAACAAAAGCATTTACTTCACAAGTAACTGTGCTTACCATGATGGCCTTTATGATTGGAAGAAAGAGAGGTACTTTATATGATGATTTATACAAAAAGTTGATTCACGAACTCACCCTGGTTCCTGAAAAGATCAATATCATATTAAAATCTGAAAACTATATAAAAGGGATTGCTGAGCTATATAAAGATGCCACTAATGCACTTTACTTAGGTCGCGGAGAATTATTCCCTGTTGCTTTGGAAGGCGCATTAAAACTCAAAGAGATTTCCTATATTCATGCTGAAGGTTACCCTGCGGCTGAAATGAAACATGGCCCCATTGCACTTATTGATGAAAACATGCCTGTTTTTGTAATGGCAACTAAGGATAAATCTTATGAAAAAATCGTAAGCAACATTCAGGAAGTGAAAGCCAGAAATGGTAAAGTTATTGCCATTGTAACAGAAGGTGATGAAACCATAAAAAAGATGGCTGATCACGTAATTGAAGTACCGGACTGCCATGAGTCTATAGCTCCATTATTAACAGTAGTTCCTCTTCAGATTATTTCTTATTACATTGCAGTTTCCCGAAATTGCGACGTAGATCAACCAAGAAATCTGGCAAAATCGGTTACAGTTGAATAAATCATAGCTAAAATAAGCACATACACCTTTGTGTTTTGCATTAACATACTAAACGGGTCTGTACAAAAATATTAATTGTAGAGACCCGTTTTCTATTTAATAGCATTATTTAAACCTAACTCAATTATTAATAACCATTTTAAAGTTTATTGGTTTTGATTACAATAGAATTGTGTAATTAAGGGCATCATAATAATATCATCCATGATGTTATCATATTGAATCCTCAATCCAGACAATCCAATATTAAAGATGATTCTCTCAATAATTTAGGATCACGAAATATTGGTAAAAAACGACAATATGATCTTTGATAGCAGCCATAAAAAAAGCCGAACATGACATTCAGCTTTAATATAATTTTATGATGAAAATGTTCCTTACACAAGCTCTTTAAATACGTTTTTCATGCTTACTTTTTCATTTAGGATAGACTCAAGATTTTCAATACTAATTCGCTCCTGTTCCATCGTATCTCTATATCTGATAGTTACAGTATTATCTTCAATGGTTTGATGATCCACTGTAATACAGAATGGAGTACCAATGGCATCCTGACGACGATAACGTTTTCCAATTGAGTCTTTTTCATCATATTGAAGATTGTAGTCATACTTCAATGTATTTACAATTTCTCTGGCCTTTTCCGGTAAGCCATCTTTTTTTACCAAAGGCATTACAGCCATTTTTACTGGCGCTAAAACGGCTGGCAACTTCAACATAACACGGGTTTCTTTTTTACCCTTGGAATCCACAACTTCCTCTTCAGTATAAGCACCTGCCATCATACTTAAAAACATTCTGTCAACACCTATAGAAGTTTCAACAACATAAGGCACATAGCTTTTCCCTAATTCAGGATCAAAATATTGAAGTTTCTTACCAGAATACTCCTGATGCTGCGATAAATCAAAATCAGTTCTGGAGTGAATACCTTCCACTTCTTTAAAGCCGAATGGCATACGATATTCAATATCGGTAGCTGCATTTGCATAATGTGCTAATTTTTCATGATCATGAAAGCGATAGCTTTCATCTCCCATACCTAAAGACTTATGCCATTTCATTCGGAATTCTTTCCAGTATTCGAACCACTTCATTTCCTCACCCGGGCGAACAAAAAACTGCATTTCCATTTGCTCAAACTCACGCATTCTGAAAATAAACTGACGAGCTACAATTTCATTTCTAAAGGCTTTACCAATCTGAGCAATCCCAAATGGAATTTTCATCCTTCCGGTTTTTTGCACATTTAAAAAGTTAACAAAAATACCTTGCGCAGTTTCCGGGCGAAGATATATTTTACTTGCTCCATCTGCAGTAGACCCCATCTCGGTTCCAAACATTAAATTAAACTGGCGAACATCGGTCCAGTTTTTGGTACCTGAAATAGGACAAACAACTTCATAATCGATAATGATTTGTTTTAAATCTTCAAGATTATTATCATTTAATGCTTTGGCAAACCTGGCATGAACAGTATCTATTTTTTCCTGATTATCTAAAACCCGGGGATTGGTAGCTTTAAACTGTTCCTCATCGAATGAATCGCCAAAGCGCTTTTTTGCCTTCGCAACTTCTTTTTCAATTTTAACCTCAAACTTTTGTATCAGATCCTCAATCAACACATCAGCACGGTATCTTTTTTTACTATCCTTATTATCAATCAATGGATCATTAAAAGCATCCACATGGCCAGAAGCTTTCCAGGTTGTTGGGTGCATAAAAATGGCAGAATCCAGTCCTACAACATTCTCATTTAACTTGACCATGGAATCATACCAATACTTTTTAATATTGTTTTTTAATTCAACACCAAGTTGTCCGTAATCATAAACAGCACCCAGCCCATCATAAATTTCACTTGATTGAAATACAAACCCATACTCTTTACAATGGGCTACCAACTTTTTAAAAACATCTTCCTGAGCCATATATATTTTATATAATTTGATAAAACATTAGTGAAACCGATTCGCTCCTCACTAATTATTTTAATTTATTGTTATTTATTCCGGTAATAATGCAACGTATTTTTAAATCGTAAACATTTGAATTCAGGTGCATTACTTATTTCAGAATGCAAAAATAATCCAAAATTCCTTTTTTCCGAATTTATTATGCTGTAAGGATTCAATTGTTTTTTTATGACAAAATATTTTACATCGTTGAAACACACCCATTATGCAATCTTTACAAGATTACACCAATTGCGTATGCTGAAATAATTATATTTGTACCTTCAGTTAAGTTAACAGCTATTGAATAGTTAAAATGAGGAAAAAAGTCGACTTTTTAGTTATTGGTTCGGGTATTGCAGGTTTAAGTTTCGCTCTTAAAGTTGCTGATTTTGGTAAAGTATTGGTCATCAGTAAAACAAAGCTTAATGAAACCAATACTGCATATGCACAAGGAGGAATAGCATCTGTAACCTATAAACCGGATAACTATGAAAAGCATATTAATGACACGATGATAGCCGGTGATTACTTATCAAATCCTGATGCAGTGAAAATGGTTATTGAAAATGGACCTGAGCAAATTAAGCAGTTAATTAACTGGGGTACTGACTTTGATAAAACAGATAGCGGGAAGTACGACCTTCATCGCGAGGGTGGACATAGCGAATACAGAATACTTCATCATCTGGATAATACAGGATCTGAGATTCAAAGAGCGATTATTACCAAAGCACAAAATCATCCGAATATTGAACTGGCAGAAAATTACTATGCTGTTGATATTATTACCCAACACCATCTGGGTGAAATTACCTATCGATGGCGCTCTGATGTAGAATGTTATGGTGCCTATGTATTAAATGAAAAAACAAAAAAAGTAGATACAATCCTGGCTAAAGTTACCATGATGGCTACAGGTGGTATTGGAAATATTTATCAAACAACAACCAACCCAACCATTGCAACCGGAGATGGCATTGCAATGGTATACAGGGCAAAAGGTATTATTGAAAATATGGAGTTTGTTCAATTCCACCCTACATCGCTATACAATCCAAACGAACGACCTTCTTTTTTAATTACCGAGGCCATGCGTGGATATGGAGCTTTGCTCCGAAGAAGAGATGGTCTATTATTTATGAATAAATATGATAAACGAGGTTGTCTGGCTCCGCGTGACATTGTTGCCCGTGCTATTGATAATGAAATGAAGAACACAGGAGATGATTTTGTATATCTGGATGTAACCCATAAAGACCCCGAAGAGACTCAAAAGCATTTTCCGACTATTTACCATAAATGTTTAGAATTAGGAATTGATATTACCAAAGATTTAATTCCTGTTGTTCCGGCAGCTCATTATGTTTGTGGCGGAATAAAAGTAGATTTAAAGGGGAAAAGTTCAATTATTAACTTATTTGCAGCAGGCGAATGTTCCTCAACAGGACTTCACGGAGCTAACAGACTAGCTTCAAACTCATTGCTAGAGGCTCTGGTATATGCTGATGTGGCTGCAAAAGAAGCAATAGCATCCATAAACTCCATTAAATACAATACGAAAATACCAAGCTGGAACGACGAAGGAACCTCTCATAACGAAGAAATGGTATTGATTACTCAAACCAATAAAGAGGTAGAGCAAATCATGAGTAATTACGTAGGCATTGTTCGCTCAAACTTAAGATTAAAAAGAGCACTTGACAGACTTGAATTAATTTATCGGGAAACAGAAAATCTTTTCGATGATTCAATTGTAACTAAAGAGCTTTGTGAATTACGTAATAAAATTAATGTAGGCTATCTGATTATACGAATGGCTATGAAAAGAAAAGAAAGTAAGGGCCTTCACTACACACTTGATCAGCATAAATTAAGAACCAAATTATAAATTACAAAGAGAACTATTTTATATTAATTTGAAAAACCAAAGGTACTTAAATTGAAAGTTGTAATCGTAAACAAATCAGTTGAAGGAGGAGGAGCAGCAGTTGCTGCATTAAGACTTTTTAATGCACTAAAAAGTAATGGAACTGACGTTCATATGCTGGTTCAGAATGGCACTTCCAATGAAGCTAATATACATTCACTAAGTGTAAACCGAAATGCTCGCAGAAAAGCCTTTCAACGATTTATTAATGAGCGATTGTACTTTTTACCTTTTGAAAAAAATAAAAATGTTCGATTTACATTCTCACCTGCAGTTAGCGGCATTGACATCAGTGAACATCCAATAATTCAGGAAGCAGATGTTATTCACCTGCATTGGATTAATCATGGGTTTTTATCATTAAGTAATCTTAAACAACTTTTCGCTTTAAAAAAACCTATCGTTTGGACCATGCACGATATGTGGCCATTTACAGGAGGTTGCCATTATGCAGGTGTATGCTCTAATTACATTGACCATTGCGGGAATTGTGTATTTTTAAGATGGTCGCACCCAAATGACTTGTCAGCGCGGATACATAAACGAAAATTAAAGATCTGGGATAAGGCTCAAATCCATGCTGTATCATGTAGTCAGTGGTTAGGATCATTAGCACAGCATAGTTCTTTACTAAGGAAGCACAACATCTCATCAATCCCAAACCCAATTAATACAGCAGTTTTCAAACCCAAGGATAAAACAGAAAGCAGAAAATCACTAGGCCTGCCACTTGATAAAAAACTTTTATTATTTGGGGCGGCTAATATTGCAGATCCAAGAAAAGGTTCCAGGTTTTTAAAAGAAGCAGTACAGCATCTAAACCTTAAACACCCTGAACTAAAAGACGAAATTGAACTGGTGATATTTGGAAAAAGCAGAAGTAAATGCAGAAATGAATATCCTTACAAAGCGCATTACCTAAGCTTTATTTCAAGTACAGAACAAATGGTTGATTTGTATAATGCTGCTGATGCATCCATTTTGCCTTCATTACAGGATAACCTGCCCAATACTGTTATGGAGGCACTGTCATGTGGTACTCCGTCTGTCTGTTTCAGTGTTGGTGGTGTGCCCGAAATGATTCAACATCAGAAAACCGGTTATTTGGCAATGATGGAAAACAGTATTGAACTGGCAGAGGGCATTCACTACGTATTATATAATGAAAACCGCAATAACTTAGGGGAAAATGCACGTAAGTTTGTGCTTGAAAATTACTCACATCAGGTAATCTCTGAAAAATATACGAAAGTGTACGAAAGCGCCATTGCAAACTTTAAGGCTAATGAGTAATATTCCCAAAATATCAATCATCACGGTAGTATATAATGGAGAGCACACTCTTGAAAAAACAATAAGAAGTGTAGCGTGCCAGACCTATTCAAACATTGAATACATTATTGTTGATGGAAATTCAAAAGACAATACAGTTTCAATCATTAAAGATCATCAAAAATCTATTTCTCATTGGATAAGCGAACCTGACAAAGGCATTTATGATGCTATGAATAAAGGGATTGAATTATCTACCGGCGATTACCTATGGTTTATGAATTCAGGAGATGAGATCTATAATTCTGAAACCCTTGAAAAAACCATAAATAGCTGCTTCAATGCAGATATATATTATGGGGAAACAGTTATGATTGATGACTATGGAAATGAGATTGGAAACCGACGATTAAGCACACCGGAAAAACTGACATGGAAAAGTTTTAAAAAAGGTATGTTGGTAAGCCATCAGTCATTTATCGTGAAAAAAAATCTGGTTATTCTTTATAATCTTACTTACAATTTTTCTGCTGACTTTGAATGGTGCTTATTAGCTATGCAAAAAGCAACTTCAATATGCAATACACACCTGGTTCTGTCAAAATTTCTGGATGGAGGTATCACCAAACAAAATATAGTACCTGGTCTGAAGGAGCGTTTTAAAATTATGACACAACATTTCGGGCTCATATCCACCTTATACCAACACGTTTTTATCAGCATTAAATTCTTTTCGTTTCTATTAAAGCATAAGAGGTTTTAAAGTGATGGCAAGTAATTTAATTGGGCCTTAAAAAGCTCTCATTACTTATCTGAAAGAATTTCAATAATAGCTCCCAAGTCATTTTTCAATTTAATTAAATCATCAACGTTTAAATCTCCTTTTAATAATTGTTTTGCCAATTGTTCAGGTATTTTTACAGCTTGTTTCTGTAATTGTCTTCCGTTATCTGTTAAGCGAACAATCACTTTTCGTTCATCTTCTTTTGATCGTTCACGGAATACAATACCCTGCTGTTCCATGCGCTTTAAAAGAGGAGTAATGGTATTTGTATTTAAGATTAATTTTTTTGCAATATCGTTAACCGGAACAGAATCCTTCTCCCATAAAACCATTAGAACAAGATATTGAGGATAAGTAATTCCCAGCTTGTCAAGATGAGGTTGATACTCCCGGATAATTAATCGTGAAGCTGCATAAACGGGAAAACACAATTGATTATCTAACTTTAGTTGTTCGTATGCCATAGCAGAAAAATAAGTATCGCAGGTGATTAAATCTCAAAGATACAAAAACCTCATTTGTCACCTGCCATACAATGGTTTTATTTATTCATCAAGGGAATAAGATATTCTTCAATTTTCTCAGGTTTTGTTATGGGCGAAAATCTTTTTTGAGGGACTCCATCGGCATCTAATAAAAATTTTGTGAAATTCCATTTCACTTTTTTGCCAAAGGTTCCTTTTAACTTCTGCTTTAAAAATTTATACAATGGATGAGCATTATCTCCATTCACCTCAATTTTTGAAAACATAGGAAAGCTGACTCCGTAGTTCACAAGGCAACCTTCTGAAATTGACTTTTCATCATCTGGTTCCTGATTGGCAAATTGATTACAAGGAAAACCTAATATTACCAACCCCTTATCTTTATATTTCTGATATAACCTCTCCAATCCTTCAAACTGAGGTGTCAACCCACATTTACTGGCTGTATTTACCACAAGAACCGTTTTGCCTTTATAGCTTTCCATACTAATTTCTTTGCCTTGAATATTTTTTGCCTTGAATTGATAAAACGCTGCTTCCATATCTGTCATTGAAATTTATAATTAATTATTTATTTTATATCGTTCACGATACAAATATACCTTAATAATTTTATGTCGCAAGCGATATTTATAGATATTTGTTCACAAACAGATAAATCCAATGTAAATCAGCAATTTATTTCAGTAATAGAACCGATTACTAAGAAACTCAACACGAACTGTTTTATTCCATATACAAACCATCAAATCCATAACGCAAGGCTCCCGTACCCAAAAAATATCATTTCAATTCAACATTCAATAGATTCGTTTATTTCATTTTTTCTGAAAGTACTAGCCTGATTAATTAGCTTCGTTGATCTTTGATTCATGAATTTTCTATATGAGACCTTCAAATGTCTGTCAGGCTTGGGCAACCGCAAGATCATATTTTTGAGCAATAGCGATCTGTTTACACCTTATCCTTGCCAAAATTCTGTCGTGAAACCTCAATATCAGCCCTATTGTTTATAGCCCAGCCAACTATATTATGAAGATGAGGCAAAAGTGTTTTTCCCAGTTGGGTTAATGCATACTCAACTTTGGGAGGTACCTGAGCATATACGGTTCGGTTAACCAAACCATCCTCTTCCAGTGATTTGAGAGTAACAGCAAGCATTTTTTGAGATATGGTTTTGATGTACTTATGAATCTCATTAAATCGTAAAATGGGTTCCTCATCCAGAAGTAGTAATATAAGAATTGACCATTTATCGCCTATCCTATCTACAACATTTCTTATCGGACAAAGATCCGAATTACTATATTTTTCTAAAATATTTTCATTCATAACTAACTGATTTTTATCATTACTTACTTTATGGTAAGTATTACACTTTTCCGTATGCCCTTGTATCAATGACACTTACAACTTAACTTTGGCCTGCCAAAGGTAAGTTTTATACCAATAGAATTCAAATACAAAATGAAAATAGCAATAACAGGAGCAACTGGTCAATTAGGAGACCTGGTTGTAGATCAACTAAAAAAAAGAGTTTCAAATGAGAACATAGTAGCCCTGGTTCGGAATACAGAAAAGGCAGCTGCTTTAGGTGTTGAAGCACGTGAATTTGATTACTCCAAACCCGGAATATTAGAAGGAGCATTAGCTGGTATCGACAGACTACTGCTTATTTCAGGTAATGAAATTGGTCAACGTACAATACAACACGCCAATGTAATTGATGCAGCGAAAAAAGCCGGTGTAAAATGGATTGTATATACAAGTCTGTTACACGCCGATAATACAACAATTAGTCTGGCAGGAGAGCATTTGGCCACAGAAAAGAAACTTCAGGATTCAGGAATTGACCATACTATTCTAAGAAATGCATGGTATACTGAAAATTATTCCGCTTCGGTACCCGGAGCTATAGCCGGCGGGGCATTTGTGGGTTGTGCAGGTCAAGGAAAAATTTCATCCGCAGCA